>UQFC01000021.1 GCA_900540335.1 uncultured Clostridium sp.
ACGCAAATTATGATTCTGATCTGGAGTGTGGTTATGTTTGCGATTATCCAGCTGGCAGGAGGAACTTTGATTCACATTTTTGTGGATCGGAATCAGGTTGAAGTGATTCAGGCGGCGAAGGATTATTTTACAGCTGTATCATGGTGTTATCCTTTCCTGGGAAGTATTTTCCTGTACCGGAATGCGCTGCAGGGACTGGGATACGGTTTTGTGCCCATGATGGGCGGCGTGTTCGAGCTTGCAGCCAGAGCTCTTGTGGTTATGGTGACGGTTCGCCTGGGAATGGGGTATATGGCTACCTGCGCCTCTGATCCGGCTGCCTGGCTGGCGGCGCTGATTCCCCTGGTGCCTTATTATATTCATGTGATGAAGAAAATAAAAACTTGACAAGGTGTGTCTGCCGGTATATGATGATGGCGTTGCAGGAAATGCAGCAAAAATATAAAAAGAAAAGCAGAGTAGGTCTGTGTGCGTTAAGTGCCAGCCGGACAGGGAGTTGCCGGCAGGACGAAAAGAAGAGGCTTCTTCTTGCGGTACACAAGCCGCATCCCGCTGCGAAGAGGGCGGAGAAGTCCGGATAATGGCTTCTCACTTGTCTCCTTTGTAGTTTGAGAGGTCTGCAAAGGAGGTAATTTTTTATGAAGAAATTAGCAACTTTGTTCACCGATTCCTGGAATGAATTTCACCAGGTCAGAACTATCACAACCGCTGCCATGTTCGGGGCGATTTCTGTGGTACTGGGGTATTTTACCATTGCAATTGGTGACTACATTAAAATCGGGTTTTCTACTATATGTAATCAGTTTGTGTATTACCTGTTTGGCCCGGTTGTGGGAGGGCTTTTTGGAGGCGCGCTGGATGTGCTGAAGTTTCTGGTGAAGCCGACCGGGGCATTTTTTCCGGGCTTTACCATAGGCGCCATGGTGGGCGGTGTCCTTTACGGCTGTTTCTTTTACAAAAAGCCGATTACCCTTCCCAGGGTTCTGGCGGCAGAATTTACAGTCAGTCTGGTGTGCAATGTTCTTCTGGGAACCTTGTGGCTCAGTATGCTTTACGGCAAGGGCTTTCTGGCGCTTCTGCCCATGCGTGTATTTAAAAATCTGGTCATGTGGCCGGTGAATTCCATGCTGTTTTACACCATTGGAAAAACTCTGGAGGCGGCCGGTGTATTCCGGACTCTGAAAATGTCCGGAGAAAGAAAAATCAGGAGAGGGACTCCGTAAAAGAGTCCTTCTCCTGATTTTTTATGTCATAGGATATTGCATCCTATGACATAAAAGCGCTCCGCTAGGATCGCCATGCGGCAGTTACTCAAGGCGTTCCTGGCAGATCCTGTGAAACTGTGCGATGGAGCCGGGATGAACCGGAGCGCTTCTGTATTTGTCAGGGGCAGCCCCCTGGGCTTCTATACTGCGACGGATATTCAACATCCGCTGATCCGTGGCGGCTATGGTTTCCGCACACTGGCGCAGCTCCTCGCTGATCTGATCGGAGACATCCCCGATATCCTTTTTGTACTTCAGCTGATGATCCAGACTGGCCCAGAAATCCATGGCAATGGTCCGGATCTGAACCTCGACCCGCAGGTTCTTTTTTTCTTCTGAAAAGAAAACAGGAATCTCAATAATCAGGTGATAGCTGCGGTAGCCGTTGGGCTTGGGATGCTTGATATAATCCTTGATGGTAATAACCGTAATGTCATCCTGGCTGACCAGCATATTGGCAACGGCATAAATATCATCAACAAAGGAACAGACTACGCGGATTCCTGCAATGTCATCCAGATTCTGCATCATGGATTCCAGTGACACGGGGAGATTCCGGCGCTGCAGCTTTTCTACAATACTCAGAGGTTTTTTCACTCTGGATTTGATTACTTCAATGGGATTGCGCTGGTTGCGGACGGAAAGCTCGTCGTTGAGAACCTCCAGCTTTGTTTTTACTTCCCGGATAGCGCAGGTGTACATCATCATGGCCATCTGAAATTCCTTGGCCTGACTGATCAGGGCGTCGGGAACGGGGACAAGATTGGGGACGTTGACAGCGGATTGAACCAGTTCGCTGTTGGGATTCATATTGAAATTCATCAGTAATACCTCACAAAATTTTTGCATAGAAATAAAATTCTTTGACTTATTTATCTTCATTATAGCAGATATCTGTGTCCAGACAAGGAACAAATCATTAAAATTTAGAGAAATTTTTAACGATTTTTTAATTCCCTGACGGAGAGGCAGGACTGGCCTGTATTTTCCGTATTTCGGGCTTTCCCTTTTGGTAAATCTGTGGTATCCTATCCTTTAGGGCTGTCCGTGGCAAACAGCGGACGGCAGAACCTAGGAGGTATTTACATGAGCGAAAATTGTACTCATAACTGCAGCTCCTGCGGAGAAAACTGCAGCAGCCGCACTGCAGAGCAGACCAGCTTTTTAGAGCCGTTAAACCCGGCCAGCAGTGTAAAAAAAGTAATCGGAGTTGTCAGCGGAAAAGGCGGAGTTGGAAAATCTCTGGTAACCGCGCTGATGGCAGTAAAAATGAACAGCATGGGAAAGCATACAGCGATTCTGGATGCTGATATTACCGGACCGTCTATTCCTAAGGCATTTGGCCTGGGCGTTGACGGAGTTTCTGTAAATCCGGATGGACTGATGGTTCCGGCAACCACAGCAACCGGCATTGAGATTATGTCAGCCAACCTGCTTCTGGATCACGATACCGATCCGGTTATCTGGAGAGGTCCGGTTATTGCAGGCGCAGTAAAACAGTTCTGGCAGGAGGCACTCTGGGAGAACGTGGATTATATGTTCGTAGATATGCCGCCGGGAACCGGTGATGTTCCCTTAACTGTATTCCAGTCTCTTCCGGTTGACGGCATTCTGATTGTAACCTCTCCTCAGGAGCTGGTTTCCATGATCGTGGCCAAGGCTGTGAACATGGCAAAGAAAATGAATATTCCGATTCTCGGCCTGGTAGAGAATATGAGCTATCTGGAATGTCCGGACTGCGGAAAGAAGATTTCCGTATTCGGAGAGAGCCATATTGACGAGATTGCAAAGGAACATCAGATTCCGGTTCTGGCCAAGCTTCCTATTGACCCTGTGATTGCAAAGCATGTAGACGAGGGTCTGGTAGAGTACCTGGAGGAAAGCTGGATGGACGAGGCGGCAAAGAAGGTTCTGGAGCTGTAAATCCCGTCAGGAACCGCGGCTTTTTGCGGAATATGCAAAAGCAATCTGCAAATTGAATCAATCAGTAAAAGTAAAAGGACAGGGCTTCCGTAATGCGGAACCCTGTTTTTTTATACAGGGCCATGGCTGCCTCGTTGTCACCGGAAACCTGGAGGATCACCCGGGAAATATTTTTTTGTTCAGCCATATCCAGAAACAGACGGATCATGGCAGTGCCCAGACCCTGTCTGCGAAAGGCCGGAAGAATTTCCACCTGATGAAGACAGACGCAGCCCTCTCCTGTCCGGGTGGTAAGAAAGGTTCCGGCAGGACCGTCTGAGGAAGGTGCTTTGGAAGTTCCGGTATAAAAACTCCAGTATAAGGTTTCCCTGTCATCCGGGGAAGGGGAGCTGGTAAGAAAGCAGGCCGGTTTCTTCTGATCCGGAGTACGGTTCCGGTTCTCAGAGCTCCACTCCATCTGGTATTCTGTGGAATCAAGCCGGGCTTCCAGAGCGGCCAGGGTTTTCTCTGTATCCGGGCAGGTTCCGGACACGGGAAAGAAAATATCATATTCTTCAAAATCCTCAAGAGCGCGGTTAAGAAGAACGTCAAAGCACCCCTTTCGGCGAAAGGCGGGAAGTGTGAAGGCCGTGCATTCTGCAGCAGACTCTCCGCAGGGAACCATAGCCAGGGCGGCGCAGAGCCTGCCTTCCTCAGAATACAGAAGGTAGTGGCAGGCATCCTCCCGGGGGTCTGCCGGATAGGAAAGTCGGACAGAGTCGTGGCGGCAGCATTCCAGGGCCAGGTTTTCTGCCTCTGCTCTCTGGCGGTCTGTAAGAAGAAGCTTTTTTTGAAGAGTGGAAAAATCAGGGTTTAATCGGGAATCATATGTCATAGAGAAATATCTCCTTTCTGTCAGATCAAAGTGATTTCAGTATACAGAAAAAACATAAAGAATACAAGAAACAGGATTGTTATTTTCATATTGCAGTGCTAAAATACGTGACTGTATCTTTTTATCATACAGGAGCCGTCCTGAACAGCTGCGTTATGCAAAAGAACGGTTCTAAATAAGGAGGATCAACGTCAATGAAATACGTAAAAGAATGCCTGATTATTTTTGGAATCACTTTGGCAGGAGAAGTGCTGAACAGTATTCTGCCCCTTCCTGTTCCGGCAGGCGTGTACGGCCTTTTTCTGCTTCTGTTTCTGCTCTGCAGCGGACTTCTGAAGCTGGAGGATGTGGAGGCTACAGGAAATTTTCTGCTGGATACCATGCCTATTATGTTTATTCCTGCCTGTGTGGGACTGATGGAAAGCTATGCGGACATGAAGGAAACACTGATTCCTCTGTTTGTAATCAGTCTGGCATCTACGGTAATTGTTATGGCAGTGACCGGAATCGTGGCCGAGAGGATTCTGTCAGGCAAAAAAACAGGAAAAGAAAAGGGAGGAAAAGAAAAATGACATTTTTGCAGCAGTCTTTGTATCTGGGATTTGTAATCAGCATAATGGCTTATCTTTGCGGCATATGGCTGAAGAAAAAGCTGGGGTGGGCAATTTTAAATCCTCTTCTTGTTTCTGTTGTTCTTGTAATCGGCTTTCTGACTGTCTTTAAAATCGATTATAAAACCTACAACAGCAGCGCGGGAATTATCAGTTATCTGCTGACTCCGGCTACGGTTTGTCTGGCAATTCCTCTGTATAAGCAGCTGGAGCTTCTGAAAAAGCATTTCGGGGCAATTCTGGCAGCAATTCTGTCCGGGGTATTTACCAGCGCGGCCTGTATTTTTGCCATGAGCCTTCTGTTCCGTCTGGATCACAGCACCTACGTCAGCCTGCTTCCCAAGTCCATTACTACGGCAATCGGCATGGGAATCAGCGAGGAAGTAGGAGGAATGGTAACAGTCACCGTTGTATGTATTATTGCCACGGGAATTTTCGGAAATATTATTGGAGAAACGGTTTTCCGGCTTTTTGGAATTAAAGAGCCTATGGCAAAGGGACTGGCTCTGGGAACCTCCGCTCATGCCATTGGAACGGCAAAGGCGCTGGAGCTGGGAGAGGTGGAAGGAGCCATGAGCAGCCTTTCCATTGCAGTAGCCGGAATTCTGACAGTGATTGCGGTTCCCCTGGCGGCAGGATTGCTTTAACGAAGCAGTGAAATTCCGGTGTGAACAGCTTGAAAGCCGTTCACGGATATGATAAAATGACAAGTAAGATGCACATCTGTGGTCTGAAGGCATGTTGGCAGTGTCTGTCCCGGCAGTACAGGGCAGAATTGTCCCTGCGGGTTTCTCCAATCAGAACCCAAGGACAGGGCGCAGCAAGTGAATATATGTGAACACATGAGGAGGATATGATGATTCAGCAGTTGATTGAGAAAATTCAGAAAACCAAGGCACCGATTTGCGTGGGACTGGATCCGATGTTAAATTATATTCCGGAGCACATCCTGAAAAAGTCTTTCGGGGAGTTCGGAGAGACTCTGGAAGGAGCGGCAGACGCGATCTGGAATTTCAATAAGGAGATTGTGGATCATACTTTTGATCTGATTCCTTCTGTAAAGCCGCAGATCGCCATGTATGAGCAGTTCGGTATTGAAGGACTGAAGGTATATGAGAAAACAGTCCGTTACTGTCAGGACAAGGGACTTCTTGTTATCGGTGATGCAAAGAGAGGCGATATCGGCTCTACCTCTGCAGCTTATGCAACCGCTCATCTGGGCAAGGTAAAGGTTGGAAACAGCGTATGCACAGCTTTTAATACAGAGTTTCTGACTGTCAATCCCTATCTGGGAACAGATGGCGTAAAGCCGTTTGTAGATGTGTGCAAGGCAGAGGATAAGGGTCTGTTTGTACTGGTAAAGACCTCCAATCCATCCAGCGGCGAGTTCCAGGATAAGCTGGTAGACGGCCGTCCGGTTTATGAGCTGGTAGCTGATAAAGTGGTAGAGTGGGGCGCTGACTGCATGGACGGAGCATACAGCAATGTAGGCGCTGTTGTAGGCGCAACTTATCCGGAGATGAGCGCTGTTTTAAGAAAGCTGATGCCGAAGACCTATTTCCTGGTTCCGGGATACGGCGCTCAGGGCGGTACTGCACAGGATCTGAAGCCCTGCTTCAATGAGGACGGACTGGGTGCAATCGTAAACTCTTCCCGCGGTATTATTGCAGCATACAAGCAGGAAAAATATGCTAAATTCGGAGCTGAGCATTTTGCAGAGGCATCCAGACAGGCTGTACTGGATATGGTTGCAGATATTAACAGCGTTCTGTAAGGGAGAGAGACGAGATTTATGGGAAAAGTAAAAATGACAGCGAAGGTAGTCAGCCAGCAGGCGCTGACAGACGATATCTTCAGTATGTGGATTCAGGCAGATGAGATTGCCGGAGCAGCAGTCCCGGGACAGTTTATTTCTGTCTATACAAAGGATGCGGGAAAGCTGCTTCCCCGTCCCATCAGCCTTTGTCAGGTTGACAAGGAAAAGGGACAGCTCCGGATTGTATACCGGGTAGTGGGTGCAGGTACCAGCCAGTTTTCCGGATACCAGGCCGGGGATGACATTGAGATTATGGGTCCCCTGGGCAATGGCTTCCCGTTAGAGCGGGCTGCCGGAAAGAAGGTATTTCTTATTGGCGGAGGCATTGGAATTCCTCCCATGCTGGAGCTGGCAAGACAGCTTGACTGTGAGAAACAGGCGGTTTTGGGATATCGCGATGTTCTCTTTTTAAATGACGAGTTTGAAAACTTCAGTGATGTGTATGTTGCAACAGAGGACGGAAGCGCCGGAACAAAGGGAAATGTTCTTGATGCGATTCGGGAAAACGGACTGAAGGCAGATGTGATCTTTGCCTGCGGCCCTACTCCCATGCTGCGGGCGCTGAAGGCCTATGCAGAAGAGAACGGGATTGAATGCTGGCTTTCTCTGGAAGAGAAGATGGCCTGCGGAATCGGCGCATGTCTTGCCTGCGTATGCCAGTCCAAAGAGGTGGATGAACACTCCCATGTACACAACAAGCGGATCTGCAAGGATGGTCCCGTATTCCTGGCACAGGAGGTGGAACTGTAATGAACACAAAAGTAACCCTTGCCGGTGTGGAACTGAAAAATCCGGTTATGACAGCTTCCGGAACCTTTGGAAGCGGCGCGGAGTACAGTGAGTTTGTAGATTTAAACCGCCTTGGCGCAGTAGTAACCAAGGGTGTGGCCAATGTGCCCTGGCCGGGCAATCCCACCCCGAGAATTGCTGAGGTGCACGGCGGTATGCTCAATGCCATCGGTCTTCAGAATCCGGGCATTGATGTATTTGTAAAGCGGGATATTCCTTTTTTGAAGCAGTATGATACAAAGATCATTGTGAATGTCTGCGGAAAAACCACAGAGGACTATATTGAGGTTGTAGAGCGACTGGGTGACGAGCCGGTAGATATGCTGGAAATCAATATTTCCTGCCCGAACGTCAAGGAGGGCGGCATTGCCTTTGGTCAGGATCCGAAGGCGGTAGAGGCAATCACCAGAGAGGTAAAGCGTCATGCAAAGCAGCCGGTGATTATGAAGCTGAGCCCCAACGTAACAGATATTACCGTGATGGCAAAGGCGGCTGAGGCCGGCGGTGCAGATGTTCTTTCTCTGATCAATACTCTGACAGGAATGAAGATTGATATTAACAGGAGAACCTTTGCGATTGCCAATAAAACCGGCGGTATGTCCGGTCCTGCTGTAAAGCCGGTGGCAGTGCGCATGGTATATCAGGTTGCCAATGCTGTGAAGCTTCCGATTATCGGAATGGGCGGAATCGCCACAGCAGAAGACGCTCTGGAATTTCTTATGGCAGGCGCTGCGGCTGTTTCTGTGGGAACTGCCAATTTCTACAATCCTTATGCGACAGTGGAGATTGCAGAGGGCATTGAAAATTACATGAAGAAATATCAGATCGATGATGTGAATCAGCTGATTGGCTGCGTAAAATAAAAGGAGGAAATTATGGAAGCATATAAGAAAGAATTTATTGAATTTATGATTGACTGCGAGGTTCTGAAATTTGGAGATTTCGTAACCAAAAGCGGAAGAAAGACCCCGTTTTTCGTAAACACCGGATTTTACCGCACAGGAACCCAGCTGCGCCGTCTTGGCGAGTATTACGCAAAGGCTATCCAGAATACCTTCGGTATGGATTTTGACGTTCTGTTTGGACCGGCCTACAAGGGCATTCCCCTGACTGTGGCAACCACCATGGCAATCAGCGAGTTTTATGATGCTGATATTAAGTACTGCTCCAACCGGAAAGAGGTAAAGGATCACGGCGATAAGGGTATCCTTCTGGGAAGCCCCATTCAGGATAAGGACAAAGTTGTAATCATTGAGGACGTGACAACAGCAGGAACCTCTATCGAGGAGACTCTGCCGATTATCAAGGCACAGGGCGATGTTGATGTAATGGGACTGGTTGTTTCTGTTGACCGTATGGAGCGGGGCAAGGGAACCAAATCTGCATTAAAGGAAATCGAAGAAAAATACGGATTTAAGACAACCGCCATTGTAACCATGGGTGAGGTGGTAGAGCATCTGTATAACCGTCCGTATAAGGGCAGAGTTATTATTGATGATAAGCTGAAAGAGGCAATTGATGCCTACTACGAGCAGTACGGCGCTGAGGAGTAAATCGCTTTTTTGGCAGTCTAAATAAGGAGAATCGGGATGGAAAAGGTTTATAAAACCATGCAGCGCACAGGCGCATTCAGTATTGTTATTGGAATTGTGGTGCTGGTTACCGGTCTGACAGTAGGAATCGGTTCGATTATCTGCGGCGGACTTTTGCTGAAACGCAAAGGCGATATTACGTTTTAAGAAAAGGCAGTTTCTGTTTTGCAAAGGACAGAAACTGCTGTTTTTCCCAAAAGGGAATCAATGATCAGAATATGAATTTGAAAATAATTCCGCTCAGGCGGTTAAAGATAGATTGCTGAGGATTTTTATGATAAGGAATACAACCAGGAATCAGAAGCTGGGATGGGTGCTGTTTATTGCCTATCTGGCGCTTCTGGTTTACTTTTTAATATTTTCAGAGTCTTTGGGCCGTGATGCCTCTCAGAGGGATTACGCCTATAATCTGGAGCTGTTTAAAGAGATTCGCAGATTTTACATTTACAGAAAACAGCTGGGAATGGAGGCTTTCCTGCTGAATGTGTTCGGCAATGTGATTGCATTTATGCCCTGCGGTTTTTTTCTTCCCATTGTCAGCAGAAGATCCCGCAAATGGTATAATACCGTGCTTTTGGCATTTCTGTTCAGTCTCAGTGTAGAAACTCTTCAGCTGGTTCTGCGGGTAGGCAGCTTTGATGTGGATGATCTGCTGCTGAACACTCTGGGAGGCGGTTTGGGGTATATTGTAAACCGCATGATTCAAAAGGAGCGCATAAGGAGGAAAAAAGTTGCCAAAGGTTAAGAAAAAAATTTCCTATATAAAAAAGCCTTTTTCCAGAAAAAGCTTTATCAGCGTGGGCTTTGCGGCGGCAGCTCTCGTATGCTGCGGATTCAGTCTGGGACTGAGTGTGTCGCATCAGGGAAATGGAGGACTGAATGTGGCAGCCTGGGGGCTGAGCAGTATGATATTTTCTATGATAGGAGGCTTTTACGGGCTGATCTCCTTTATGGAGAGAGAAAAGAATTATCTTTTTGCTAAAATCGGTCTGGGAGTCAGCGGAGTTTTGGCGGTTGTCTGGATTGTTCTGGTGATTGCAGGCTTCGCAGGCTGATGACGGACGAAAGGCAGCGCTGGAAAAAGCTCTGCCGGGCAGGAAGAGATGGGAATGCAGGGACGAAGGAGCCCTGGTTTTCCCAGGAAAGGAAGACAGAATGAATTATCAGGAATTATGGAATGAGGAAAATACACAGATTACAGAGCGGTATGATCTGGCGGCCGACCGGATTCAGGAGATTCCCGGAGAAAACAGAATTCCGGAGCCTTTTCGCAGTTATTTTACAGAGATGAGTCATTTTGCAGGACAGATTGAGGAGCTGGCAAGAAGACAGCTGAGAGATGAGCTGGAAAGCCTGTCGATAGAGGAATTAAAGGAACTGAATGAGAGTCTGTACCGGGATATTCTTCCGGAGAATTACGGGGAAAGCTACGGCAATCCGGAGTTTGCAGCAGAAAAGCTGGGAAAAGACTGGGGCCCCCTTTTGTCTGCATTTTATGCGCAGCTGAGAGGAGCAATTGTGTTTGCCTATGAATGCAGGCTGACGGATATTACGATTCTGTTTGAAACCTTGCTGGAGATTTACGGAGAATTTGTCGATGCAGCCGGACATAATCCTTCCGGACTTCCGGATATCCGGAATGTGAAGGACGTTCTGTACTGGTTCTTCAGTGATTATACCGATGTCACCCTGACCTACCGTATCCGGGAACAGCTGGATCCGGAGCTGAGCTTTGCAAGGGATCGGATTATGGACAGTGATCTGTCGGATCTGCGGTATCTGTACAGCTTTGGAGAATATATTTCAGAAACCGAGCTTCAGGTGGCGGAATTTTTAAACAGTCTTCCCCAGGAAACTATTGATCAGATGGCCTATGCCTATGCAGAAGGATACCGGAAGGGATTTGAGGTGACAGGAAGGGATCTGTCTTCCAAAAAGACTGTGGGAATCCGTTATGAGCTGGGCTTTGAACGGATGATCCGGGCAGCAATTCTGCAGTTTGAGGCCATGGGATTAAAACCGGTGATTTACAGAGCACCTGTCTGGCTGGTGACAAAGACACCGGGACGGAGAATCGGCTATCACGCCTCCTCCCCCAACAGCCAGTTCGATTACGATCACCGCTATGATCAGGCTATCTTTTTTGATAAGGCATTTAAGGAGAGAAAACTGGCTGTGCTGCGGACGGCCTACGAGATGTACAAAAAAGAGGCATCCTGGTATGCAGGCCCCGCTGTGGTGGAAACCTTTGGAGAGGAGGGCTTCCAGCCGGTGAATAAGGAGGCTGCCTACGGTTTAAGCGAAAAGCAGCAGGAGCTGACCATTGCCTATTCCAATGAGTCCATGCCCATTGTAAATCAGTATATTCCCGGAGATGAAACCAGTTTTACGATTATTGCGTTTCCTGTTCCGGCGATTGGAGAGGATTTCCGGGAGATCTTTTCTGAAACGATCCGGATCAATACGCTGGATTATGAATGGTACCGGGATGTGCAGCAGAAGCTGATTGATGTTCTGGATCAGGCGGAGTATGTGACAGTTACCGGGCGGGGAGCAAATGAAACGAACCTGAAAATCTCTCTTCACCAGCTGGCAGATCCGCAGAAACAGACGAATTTTGAAAACTGTGTGGCTGATGTGAACATTCCGGTAGGCGAAGTATTCACCTCTCCGGTTCTGGCAGGGACAGAGGGCCTTCTCCATGTGGAGAACGTATACATTGGAGAATTTCAGTTTAAGAATCTCAGGATGCGCTTTGAAGAGGGAAAAATTACAGAATATTCCTGTGACAACTTTGAGAATCCTCAGGAGGGAAAGGACTTGATTCGCCAGCAGATTATGAAAAATCATGATACTCTGGCAATGGGAGAGTTTGCCATAGGAACGAATACAGCGGCTTATGCCATGGCAAGGCGGTTTGGAATTGTGGAAAAGCTTCCGATTCTGATTGCAGAGAAAATGGGTCCCCATTTTGCAGTAGGCGATACCTGCTACAGCTGGAGTGAGGACTCAGCTGTATACAATCCGGACGGAAAGGAAATCATTGCAAGAGACAATGAGGTATCTCTGATGCGGAAAGAGGATCCGTCCAGAGCATACTATGGATGTCATACGGATATTACGATTCCCTATTCGGAACTGGGGGACATTACAGCTGTCTGCAGAGACGGGGAGACCTTGAAGGTGATTCAAAACGGCAGATTTGCAGTTGAGGGAACAGAGCTGCTCAATAATGAATTAGGCGAGTAAGACAGACGCGCTTTGTGCGGCTGACTTATGACAGGGGATGCGATGAGTAAAATACAAAAAGAAAAAAAGATAAGGTTTGCATTTATTTTTTGGGTTGTGATGAGCGCAGTTCTGCTTTTGGGCGGATTTGTGGGAAATACGGTTGTTTTTGAAAAAAAGGTTCACCGGATAGGGGAAGAATACATCCAGGAGAGCAATGAACAGCTGGCAGCCCATATTTCGGAGCGGCTTCGGTTTGGAAAAGAATTTATCACAGAGTTTGCAGGCTCGTTAAGCAGAATGCCGGGATTTCTTCTGACAGAGGAATTGCTGGACAGAAAACAGAACGCATTTCAGCTGGCTAATGTGGTCCTTGTTTACGAGGATGGAAGCACATTTCCCGAGATTGGAAAAAAAGAGGTTGTGAAGCAGTGGATGGCGGATAATCCTCAGATCTGGGAAACACCGGAGGTTACTTATGTAAAAAACAAGAGGATCCTGTTTTCTGCTCCGATTCCCGAATCGTCTGAAGAAAAAAGACTTGTGGTGGGAACACAGTATTATGAGGATCTGAAAACGCTTTCCAATCTGGCAGATTATCAGGAGTATGCAGTCAGTGTGCTCCTGGACGGAAATAAAAAAGAGATGATTACCGTAAACGCAGGTTCGGAAGTTACGATGGGGGAGGCTGATATCTCTTATGTGATGGAGCAGATCAGAGACAGGGAGCCGGAAGAGGAAGCCTTATATGAGGTGGTTCTTCCTTCCGGAGAGAGTATTCTTGTTTCGTCATATTATCTGGATCAGACAAACTGGGTGCAGATAGCGATGATTCCCGATAATTTTCTGATGGAAAAGCTGGAGGCTGAGAGTGACTGGTACTTTATTCTGGCTCTGATTCTTTCCATTGTATTTGGAATTATTATTTATATTCAGTTTCAGGAAAATAAACACAGCGAAAAAATGCTGCACACAGATTCTCTGACAGGGGGATATAACCGGGAGGGCTTTTTAAGAGCAGCCGGAGGTATTCTGGAAAAAGGGAAAAAGAGCGGGTATGCCGTGGTTCATCTGAATGTGAAGAACTTCCGGTATATTAATGAAAGCTGGGGAGAAGAGGATGGAAACAGAACCCTGGTATTTATCTACACGGAAATTCAGAAGATGGTGAGGCCGGAGGAGCTGGCAGCGCGGACAAATATGGACCATTTCTTTTTGTTTCTGGATGAAAGGTCGGATGAAGAAATCAAGCGCCGGATTCTCGCCGTGACAGAGTCTATTAATGAAAGAGTCAGAAGCCGCTTTGGCAAATACAGTCTGGAGTTTTCCATAGGAATCTGCAGGCTGGAGGATGAAGACGAGATCAGCCAGGCTATGAATAAGGCCATGCATGCCAGCCGTCTGGGAGAACAGACCTCTGTCTGCAGCTTTTATCAGGGAGCAGTTGCGGAGCGGATCAAAAAAGAAAATTATCTGAATACGATTTTCGAGGATTCTCTGAAAAGCCATGATTTTTATGTTTATCTTCAGCCCAAGGTTTCTGCAGGGGGGAGAAAAAACTGCGAGGCTGAGGCCCTGGTTCGCTGGATTCATCCGGAGGAAGGCATGATTTACCCGTCTGATTTTATTCCGATTCTGGAGAGAAACGGAAAAATCTGCAGTCTGGATCTTTATGTCTTTGAAGAAATCTGCAGACTGATCCGTCAGTGGATTGATCAGGGCAGACCGGTAACCAGAATTTCGGTGAACCTTTCCCGTTTCCATATCAGAACAGCAGGGTGTGATGTATGGAAAAAATATCAGGAAATCAAAGAACGTTACCGGATCCCGGACGGGCTCCTGGAGATTGAACTGACAGAGACTGCGCTTCTGGAATCTCATCAGCTTGAATTTGTGAAGCAGGTGCTGGACGGATTCCGCAGGATCGGCATGAGTGTGGCTCTGGATGATTTTGGCTTTGCTTATTCTTCTTTGTCCTTGCTGAAGGCGCTTCAGGTGGATACCTTGAAGCTGGACAGAAGCTTTTTTCTGAATGAAAGTAAACGGTCCAGAAGCATTGTCCACAGTGTGATTCAGCTTGCCCACAGTCTGAATATGAACGTGGTGGCAGAGGGAATTGAAAGTATGGAACAGGTTGAAGCCCTGAGTAAAATGGATTGCGATTTCATTCAGGGATATGTATATTCCAAACCGATATCTGTAGATGAATTTGAGGTATGGAGAGAACGGTATGAAGAATAGAAGTACGAAGAATAACAGTATCAGAGAAGCATTGCCAAGACTGGCAAAATATATGATCGTATGTATGATTCTTTTGATTCTTCCTGCCAATATTGGTTTTCAGCTGTATATTCATCATGAAAGCCAGAAGGCTTCAGCTGACGAAATGTTCCGCCAGGTAGGTCCGTTGATTGAAGCCAATGAAAAGGATATGGAAGAAGCCAGGAATGACTTTTCGGAGAAGTGTATTCAGGCGGCTGACATGGCGGCTTATTTTGTCCAGTACACGCCTGAAGTAAAAAACAGTCTGGAACAGACCAGGGAGCTGGCAAAATTGCTGGATGTGGACGAGCTTCACTATTTTTCCAAAGCGGGAAAGATATGCGGAGGAACCCATCCGGAATATTACGGACTTTCCTTTTATTCCGGAGAACAGATGTCGTATTTTCTGCCGATGCTTCAGGATACCTCGCTGAAGATGTGCCAGGATATTACTCCGAATACGGCAGAGGGAAAGCAGATGCAGTATGCGGCTGTGTGGATGGCTGACGGAAGCGGTATTATTCAGATTGGAATGGAACCGAGGCGGGTGATTCAGGAAACAGAGAAGAAGAGTCTCAGCGGAATGATTGCCAGTATGCCTTCGGTAAGCTGGGGTGATTTTCTGATTATTGATTCCCGGAGCGGAACAGTTGTGGCAGCTACGACAGGCGATCTGATTGGCAGGGATGTAAGTGAACCGCTGAAAAAGATACATCCGGGAACAGAATTGTTGTCCTACCACTACCGGTTTGGAGGAAGGCGGCACTGTGTGTATATAAAGCCTTATAAGAATTATATTCTGGCAAGAACCTACTACTCCAGTCATCTGATAAAGAGATTTGTAGTTTCCTCCCTTCTGGTGCTGACTTATGTGCTGATTGTGGGAAGTGTGATTATTGGCGCAATTATCTGGTATGTGAATAAAAAGCTTTCGGATAATGTGGACCGTATTGTGCGGGAACTGGAAAAGATTGAGGGAGGAAATCTGGAGAATCTGACCATCCAGACGAATATCCTGGAGTTTGATGAATTGATTGCCCGAATCAACCAGCTGCTGAAGAGCCTTCGTCTCAGCTGGAATAAGTTTTCTGCGGTAATTGATAAGGGGCGGTTCCCCATTGGAATTTATGAGGAGAATTATTTTTATAAGAAAGTGTTCATCAGTGAGCGATTGCTTGAAATTCTCGGATTTTCCGGTGAGGATATGGAGAGTGGAAGAGTTTCTGAAACCGGAGTAAGAGAAATTCTGGAGGGGATCAGAAAACATAAGACTGATGATGAAAATTTCATTTTCCAGTTTGACAGAGACGGGAAGACAGTATACCTTCGTATGGAGATGGAGGAGGATGATCAAAGCGTTACGTATTTTGTGACAGACGCGACAGCCTGGTGGAATGAGATTAACCAGCTGAAGGCGGAGAATGCCAGAGACAGTCTGACAGGTCTTTTGAACCGGAAGGGCTTTCATGACGGGCTGGAGTCTCTCTTTACCTGCCCGGAGCAGCTGAAAAATGCTGCTATGGTTATGCTGGATGCAGACGGGCTGAAGATGGTGAATGATATTTTCGGCCACTATATGGGTGATGATTACCTGAAACGGATTGCTGCAGCAGCAGGAGAACAAACCGGTCACGGAAAACTCAGTGCCCGTCTGGGAGGAGATGAATTCGTCGTATTTCTGTATGGATATTCGTCACGGGATGACCTGGCGGAAGATATTCAGAAGATGAAGAGACATCGGGGAGAAATCTTTATCGGGGGAGAGGAGCAGGTGACTGTTACGGTCGAATTTTCCCTGGGATGCGTCTTTTATCCGGAAGAGGGGACGGACTATCATGCATTGATGCATCTGGCGGATAAGAAGATGTACGAAGAAAAACGGAAACGAAAAAACAGGGGAAAAGAGTGAAGGCTTTGAATCAGGAGATTCAAACAGAATGAGAGAGGGAGGATGCTGCTTGCGGCATCCTTTTTTTTTGTTTCATAGAAAAAAACATATAGAAACTATACATAATCATATATTTTACTTATAACCTTCCGGGACGTATAATAAAAATCAGAAGGAATCGGTTTGCGAAAGGAGAAGAATCATGGAGGAAATCAAGGCGGCACAGGAACAGTTTGGAAAGCTGATTGAATCAGAATTTCAGCGGATTGAGAAAATGAAAAAGGACAGAGAGGCAGTTGATTTTTCCAGTCTGGAAACGATTGTAATCGGAGTTCTTCCCGGAGACGGGATTGGCCCGATTATTATGAAGCAGGCTCTGCGGGTTCTGAGAAATCTGCTTGCGCCGGAACTGGAACAGGGGCATGTGGAGATTCGTGAAATTGAAGGAATGACGATTGAAAACCGGGCGGCAAAGCTGCAGAGTCTTCCTGACGAGGTGTTTGAGGAGATTCAGAAATGTAATATTTTGATCAAGGGGCCGATGGTTACGCCGCGGGCAGGAGAGCCCTGGCCGAACCTGGTTTCCGCCAACAGTCTGCTTCGCCGGGGACTGGAGCTGTTTGCAGCAGTCCGTCCTATCCGGATTCCTGATAAGAATATTGACTGGACATTTTTCAGAGAGAACATTGAAGGGGAATATATCTGGGGAAATAAGGGGATTCAGGTAAACGAGGATCTGGCAGTTGATTTTAAGGTGCAGACAAAACAGGGAAGTGAAAGGATTGCGCGGGCTGCCTTTGAGTATGCGAGAAAAAATGGTAAAAAGAATGTGACGATTGTAACCAAGGCCAATATTGTAAAGCTGGCGGATGGAAACTTTATTCAGGCTGTCCGCAGAGTGGGAGAGGAGTATCCGGAGATAGAAATTCAGGAACGTCTGGTAGACGCCATGTGCGCCAAAATGCTGGATCCGGAATTTAACAAAGGAATCGAAGTGATTGTGCTGCCGAATCTGTATGGCGACATTGTAACGGATGTGGCTGCAGAGCATCAGGGCGGACTGGGAACAGCATCCTCTTCCAATATCGGAAACCACTATGCCATGTTTGAGGCCATTCACGGAACGGCTCCGTTTTTGATGGAGCACGGCAGAGGGGATTACGCAGATCCCTGTTCTCTGATCCGGGCAGCAGGAATGCTGATGGCTCATATCGGCTGCGGTGACCGGAAGGAGATTCTGGACAGAGCGCTTGATATCTGTACGATTACAGAGCGAAAAGCTGTGATTACTACAGATGTGGACGGGGCAACGGCAGAGGAATTTACAGATTATCTGCTGGAAACCATAGAGGGGCTGCAACAGGGAGTCTGAGCTGACAGAGACGGAAACACAACCTAAGGACAAAGGCATCCGGTAAGAAAGGAGAAGAGTGACGCCATGAGAAAATTTCATACGGTTTTTATGAGAGGCGGTACCAGTAAGGGGTGTATGTTCCATAAAGAGGAGCTGCCGGAAAACACAGATGAGTGGGATTCTATTTTTCTGCAGGCTATGGGGGATCCGGATCCCAAACAGATTGACGGTCTGGGGGGAACGGTTTCCTCTAACAATAAAATTGTGATTGTGTGGAAAAGCCAGGAGCCGGGAATTGATGTGGAGTATCTGGTGGGCCAGGTGATTGTGGGAAAGAGCCAGGTGGACTACAAGTCCAACTGCGGAAACATGACAGCTGCTGTAGGTCCTTATGCAGTAGAAGAGGGCATGGTGGATATTACAGAGCCGGTGACCTGCGTCCACATGTTAAACCGCAACACAGGAAAATATATTGACGTGACAGTTCCCATTGATCCGGAGACAAAGAGCTTTGCCCAGGATGGAAACTGTGCCATTGCCGGTGTAGACGGAACGGCTGCGGAGCTGAATGTGAAATTTTTGAATCCGGCAGGGGCTAAAACAGGGCTTCTCCTTCCGACAGGAAGCTGCCTGGATGTTCTTGATATTCCCGGTTTTGGAAAGCTGGAGGCAACGATACTTGATGTCTCAAACCCCATGGTTCTCGTTCGTGCCGGAGACATTGGAATGACAGGAACAGAGCTTCCGGGAGAAATCAACCAGAATAAGGAAATTTGCGATCTTCTGGAAAAGATTCGCGGAACCGCCTGCTGTAAAATGGGATTCGCAAAGGATCTGCAGGATGCATCAGATAACAGTCCGGCAGTGCCGAAGGTGGGCTTTGTGGCAGAACCGAAAACCTATGTGGATATTGCGGGAAATACGGTGCAGGCGGAAGAGATGGATATCTGCGCCCGGGTAATTTCTGTGTTCCAGTGTCACAAGGCATGTCCTCTGACATCAGCCAGTGCCATCAGCGTGGCAGCTGCGCTGAAGGGTTCTGTGGTTCAGCAGGTGATGCGTCCTGTGGAACAGGTGAAGTATGTGCGGATCGGTCAGCCAAGCGGTATTATGACTATGGTGCCGGAGGTGAAAGAGGAGGACGGAGCTCTTACTCTGCCCAGTGTAGGTGTTCAGAGAACAGCAAGAAGAATTATGGAAGGAACGCTTTATATTAGAAAATAATGATTACATTAACGGATCACGGAGTATTTTTGAGAAAAAACTGGGAGTTTACAGAGCTGCCGGAAACAGGCGTCTGTTCTGAGGAGGACATTGTCCGGGTCAGGCAGGAAGGAAAAGCCCGGACAATGGCAGGGCGGATTTTGAAAGCCCACAACTGCAGTAAAAATCAGAAAGAGCTGAAGCTGAAATTTGATGCCCTGGTATCTCCGGACAATAATTATGTAAATATTCTGCAGACAGCCCGGGCCAGCAAAATGGAACGGTTTCCGGTTCCCTATGTGCTTTCTAACTGTCACCATACCTTATGTGCAGTTGGCGGTACCATCAATGAAGACGACCATGTATTTGGACTGGGCAGTGTAAAAAAATACGGAGGGATTTTTGTTCCTCCTTACAGGGCTGTTCTTCATCAGTATATGAGAGAGCAGATGGCGGGCTGCGGAAAAATGATTCTGGGTTCGGACAGCCATACCCGCTATGGAGCCCTGGGAACTATGGGAATCGGAGAAGGAGGAGGGGAGGCAGTAAAGCAGCTGCTAGGAAGAACCTATGATATTGCCAGCCCTCCGGTGATTGCTGTAAAGCTGACCGGAACCCCGAAGCCGGGAGTCGGCCCTCAGGATGTGGCCCTGGCGCTGATAGGGGAAACCTTCGGGAATCATTTTAATCAAAATAAAATTCTGGAATTTGTGGGGCCGGGAATCCGGGGATTATCCATGGAATACCGGATAGGAATTGACGTAATGACCACAGAAAGCGGAGCCCTTTCCAGTATCTGGTGTACAGACGAAAAGACAGAGGAGTATCTGGCGGAACACGGACGAAAGGAAGCATATGAGACACTGGCTCCTGAGGAGGGGGCATATTATGACGGTCTTATTGAGTTTGATTTGTCCAAGGTTGAATGTATGATTGCTCTTCCTTTCCATCCCAGCAATGGAATCTCCATTCGGGAATTTAAGGAAAATATGATGGAGATTCTGCATCAGGTGGAGGAAGAGGGACGAAGAATTAAGGGAAAGGAACAAGAGGCTTTTTCCATTATGTCTCATGTGAGAAATGGAGAATTCTGTGTGGATCAGGCTCTCGTCAGCGGCTGCAGCGGCGGACTGTTTGAAAATATTGTGGCCATGGCGGATATTCTGAAGGGATACGGAATTCCGGGCAGCGGACTGAATCTGGGAATCAATCCGGCAAGTCTTCCGATTATGTCAGATCTGATGGCGCAGGGAATTGCAGGAGAGCTGGCTGTGTGCGGTGCAGTTCTTCGTCCGGCTATCTGCGGCCCCTGCTTTGGGGTAACGGATGTTCCGGCCAATAATCAGCTGAGTATTCGTCATGTAACGAGAAATTATCCCAACAGGGAGGGTTCAAAGCCGGGAAGCGGTCAGATGGCGGCAGTTTGTCTGATGGATGCCCGTTCTATTGCTGCGACTGTGAGAAACGGGGGAAAACTGACGGCAGCAACCGACTTTGATGTGGAATACCGCAGGCTTCCCTATCACTTCGAGAAGAAAATCTACGAAAATCAGGTTTTCGACTGCTTTGGAAAGGGAAATCCGGAAGAGAAGCTGGTGAAGGGGCCGAATATTGAGGACTGGCCGGTGATGTATCGCCCGGGAAAGCACCTTTTGCTGAAAACAGCGGGCTCTTACAAGGGCTCAGTGACAACAGATGAGCTGGTTCCCTCCGGAGAGGCATCCTCCTTCCGTTCCAATCCGGAAAAAATATCTCAGTATACCATGAGCAGCCGAGACAGGAATTATGTCAGTCGTGCTAAGGCGATAAGAGAGCTGGAGCGGCAAAGACGGGAAACAGATAAAACAGAGGATGAGGAGCTGAACGGACTTTTGGCGGCTCTGGAAAATCGCCTGGGCTGCAGTGTGAGTGAAATTACCCTGGGAAGTTTGATGGTGAGCGATCAGATTGGAGACGGTTCTTCCAGAGAACAGGCGGCCAGCTGCCAGAAGGTGCTGGGAGGCTTTGCCAATCTGACTAATGAATATGCGACCAAGCGCTACCGCTCAAATCTGATTAACTGGGGAATTTTGCCTTTGCGGACTGAGGAAGCGCTGAATGTGCCGGAAGGAGAATATCTTCTTTTGAAAAATGTGGAGGATGCGGTGAATAACATGACGCCGGAAAGCAGCTGCAGGATAGAGCTGGAAATTCTGAACAGGCAGACCGGCATGGCAGAGGGAAGTATTTTTTGTACAATGGACAGTCTGACAGAAGAGGAGAAAAAGATTTTACTGTCAGGATGTCTGATGAATTTTTATCAAAATGAAAAAGAGTCCGCTTCAGATTCCTATTGACGGCAGTGAGAAAATTTAGTATCATACTGATAAGAACAGGTTTATACAAAGACACTACTTATAAGATTTTCTAATAAAGATAAAAGGAGAACTTACAATGGCGAAAGTAGGAATTGTAATGGGAAGCGACTCAGATATGCCGGTTATGGCAAAGGCGGCTGAGATCCTTGATAAGTTTGGAATTGATTATGAAATGACAATTATTTCCGCGCACAGAGAGCCGGATATTTTCTTCCAGTGGGCAAAATCTGCAGAGGAAAGAGGAATCCGTGTGATTATTGCAGGAGCCGGAAAGGCAGCTCACCTGCCCGGTATGTGCGCCGCTTTGTTTTCCATGCCGGTAATCGGAATCCCTATGAAGACTTCCGACCTGGGCGGTGTAGATTCTCTGTATTCTATTGTACAGATGCCTTCCGGAATTCCGGTAGCAACCGTAGCGATTAACGGAGGAGCCAATGCAGGAATTCTGGCAGCAAAGATTCTGGCGGTTTCTGATGAGGAGCTGCTGCAGAAGATAAAGGATTATTCCGAAGCTCTGAAAAATGACGTAGTGAAAAAAGCAGAAAAGCTTGAGCGTGTGGGATATCAGGAATATCTTGCACAGATGTAAACAGGCTGACAGAGATAAAAACGAAAACACAGAGAAACAGCAGAATAAGATCGGAGGATGAATCATGGATTACAAGAAAGCCGGAGTAGATATTGAAGCTGGTTACAAGTCAGTGGAGCTGATGAAGGAGCATGTAAAAAAGACCATGCGCGAGGAAGTGCTGGGAGGTCTGGGCGGTTTTTCAGGCGCATTTTCCCTGGCAAAGATCAAGGAGATGGAGGAGCCGGTGCTTCTCTCCGGAACAGACGGATGCGGAACCAAGGTAAAGCTGGCTATTATTATGGATCAGCATGACACCATTGGCATTGACGCTGTGGCTATGTGTGTTAACGATATTGCATGTGCAGGAGGCGAGCCCCTGTTTTTCCTGGATTACATTGCCTGCGGAAAGAATTATCCTGAAAAGATTGCTTCGATTGTAAAAGGTGTGGCAGAGGGATGTCTTCAGTCTGAGGCTGCTTTGATTGGCGGCGAGACAGCAGAGCATCCGGGACTGATGCCGGAGGAGGATTATGACCTGGCCGGATTTGCAGTTGGCGTATGCGACAAAAAAGATATGATTACAGGAGAGCATCTGCAGGCAGGCGATGTGCTGATTGGCATGGCGTCTACCGGCGTTCACTCCAACGGCTTTTCTCTGGTGCGCAAGGTATTTGAACAGGAAATGACAAAAGAGGGTCTGGGAACCTACTATGATGTTCTGGGCAAAACCCTGGGCGAGGCACTGCTGGCGCCTACCAGAATCTATGTAAAAGCCTTAAAGAGCCTGAAAGAAGCAGGGGTTCAGGTAAAGGCCTGCAGCCATATTACCGGCGGCGGATTTTATGAGAACGTTCCCCGTATGCTGAAAGAAGGAACTCATGCTGTAATCAAAAAGGACAGCTATCAGGTACCTCCGATCTTTAAGCTGATGGCAGAAAAGGGCGATATTGCAGAAGAGATGATGTACAATACCTTCAATATGGGTCTGGGCATGATTGTAGCCGTAGATCCGTCTCAGGTGGACACTGCAATGGAGGCAATCCGGAAATCAGGAGATGTTCCCTATGTGGTTGGTTCTATTGAAGCCGGAGAAAAAGGGGTGACCTTATGCTGAGAGTAGGCGTGATGGTTTCCGGAGGCGGCACCAATCTGCAGGCGATTCTGGATGCCGTTGACGAGGGCAGAATTACCAATGCGGAGATTGAAGTGGTGATCAGCAACAATCCGGGGGCCTATGCCCTGGAGAGAGCCAGAAATCACGGGATTGAGGCTGTATGCATGTCACCGAAGGATTATGAAACAAGAGATGATTTCAACCGGGCATTTCTGGAAAAGGTAGATGAATACCGGTTGGATCTGATCGTACTGGCCGGTTTTCTGGTAAAGATTCCGGAGGAAATGGTTGAAAAATACGAGCATCGGATTATCAATATTCATCCGTCTCTGATTCCCTCCTTCTGCGGAGTGGGATATTACGGGCTGAAGGTACATGAGGCAGCCCTGGCCCGCGGCGTCAAGGTAACCGGCGCAACGGTTCACTATGTAGACGGCGGAATGGACACCGGTCCCATTATTCTGCAGAAGGCAGTAGAAGTGCAGGAAAATGATACTCCGGAGGTTCTGCAGCGCAGAGTGATGGAGCAGGCAGAGTGGGTGATTCTGCCAGAGGCGATTGACAGGATTGCCAATGGAAGGGTATAAAGAAAAAAGGGCAGGCCGGAGAAATACCGGTCTGTCTTTGGTGTTTTAAGATTGACGATGAATATAAAGGAGGACAGAATTTTATGAAGATTCTGATTGTTGGAGGCGGCGGAAGAGAACATGCAATTGCGTGGAAGCTGGCGCAGAGCCCGAAGGTAGAGAAGCTGTATTGTGCACCGGGAAATGCAGGAATTGCAGAGGTGGCTGAGTGCGTTAATATTGGTGTCATGGAGTTTGATAAGCTGGTGGAATTTGCGAAGGAGCATGAGATTGACATGACCGTTGTGGCTCCTGACGATCCTCTGGCAGCAGGCGCAGTGGACGCCTTTGAGGCAGCAGGACTGCGGGCCTTCGGCCCCAGAGCCAATGCGGCGATTCTGGAGGGCTCCAAGGCATTTTCCAAGGATTTAATGAAAAAATACAACATTCCCACAGCTGCTTACGAAACCTTTTCCGATCCGGAGAAGGCTATTGCTTATCTGGAAACGGCAAAAATGCCGATCGTGCTGAAGGCAGACGGCCTTGCTCTGGGAAAAGGAGTTCTGATTTGCAGGAACCTGGAGGAAGCAAAGGAAGGCGTTAAGACTCTGATGCTGGACAAGCAGTTCGGTTCTGCAGGAGATGAGATTGTTATTGAGGAATTCATGACAGGCCGCGAAGTATCTGTTCTGTCCTTTGTAGACGGAAAGACCATTAAAATCATGACCTCTGCCCAGGATCACAAGCGGGCAAAGGATGGAGATCAGGGCCTGAATACCGGCGGTATGGGAACTTTTTCTCCCAGCCCCTTCTATACGGCTGAGGTGGACGCTTTCTGCAAAGAAAAGATTTATCAGCCTACTGTGGATGCCATGCGGGCAGAGGGAAGAGAATTCAAGGGAATTATTTTCTTTGGCCTGATGCTGACAGAGGACGGCCCCAAGGTACTGGAGTACAACGCCCGTTTCGGAGATCCGGAAACACAGGTGGTTCTGCCAAGAATGAAAAATGATCTGGTGGATTTGTTTGACGCCTGCATTGACGGAACTCTGGATCAGGTTGATCTGGAATTTGAGGATAATGCTGCTGTCTGCGTGGTTCTGGCATCAGACGGCTATCCGGAGCACTATGAAAAGGGATTTCCGATTACCGGACTGGAGCGTTTTCAGTCTTCGGACGGATACTATGTATTCCACGCCGGAAGCAAATTTGACAGCGAAGGCCGCGTTGTTACCAACGGCGGAAGAGTGCTGGGTGTTACGGCAACCGGCGCAACCTTAAAGGAAGCTCGCGCCAATGCCTACCAGGCAACTGAGTGGGTGGAGTTTGACAATAAATACATGCGCCATGATATTGGAAAGGCGATTGACGAGGCGTAAGAGCTGAAGCTGTTGGTGTCAATTTATATTTGCAAATCAAAAAAGAAGAAATCTTCTTTCAGCCATTTAGGGAGAAAACAGGCTGGGGGGAGATTTCTTTTTTGTTAAAACATGGTATACTGAAGGAAACCGGGGAAGAAACCGGAAGACTGTGACTGAACGGATTAAGTCTTAACAAGGAAGGTGACAAAATGTTCAGGATCATTTTAGGTGACATTACAAAAGAAACGGTGGACGCCATTGTGAATGCTGCAAACACAAGCCTTCTGGGCGGAGGCGGCGTGGATGGCGCCATTCACCGGGCAGCGGGGCCGGAGCTTCTGGCAGAGTGTCGGACACTTCACGGCTGCAAAACAGGACAGGCCAAAATCACAAAGGGTTATCGGCTTCCGGCAAAATATGTGATTCACACGCCCGGACCGATTTGGAACGGAGGAACCAGGAACGAGGAAAGGCTTTTGAGAAACTGCTACGAAAGCTGTCTGAAACTTGCGGCGGAGAACGGCTGCCGGAGCGTGGCGTTTCCCTCTATCAGCACAGGGATTTACCGTTTCCCGTTGGAGAAAGCATCCAGAATTGCAGTAAGAACCATTCTGGAGTTTTTGAAAGCTCATCCGGATATGGAGGTACGGATGGTGTGCTTTGACAGGGAAACGCTTGGATATTATGAGAATGCTTTGAAAGAGCAGACTGAGTTTTTGTAACGAGAGAAAAAAACTCAACTATCAGGAAATTCCAAGGAAGCATGACAGTAAGATTTTTGGAAAAGAAAAATAAAGAAATTAAACTGGTATTGATTATAGTATATGTGATAGTTCTTTTGATTTTGAAATCATATGAATGGTCGTTTTATATTTGTACCATAGTGTTAGCTGCTTGTCTTTCTATACATAGATTGTGGTATCATAAACAAAAAAAATGTGAACATTCTTCATAACAGAAGAGTTCCAGATACTCGGATGTGGAGAATGTAATCATAGAACCTTCTTTTCGATGCGGCTATGGCTTCAATATTTTCATTCATGGTTTGGCGGTAATCAACTATAACTGTGTGATTTTAGATACGTCGCCGGTGAATCTGGGAGAAAATATTTTTATTGCGTCAGGCGTATGTATCGCCTGTGCTGGTCACTCAATAGATTCCACTCAGCGGGCAGAGGGAATCAGCACTTCCAACCCCATTGTGATAAAACGGGATGTCTGGATTGGCGCTAATGCGGTTATTTGCGGAAGCGAAGCATCATCTACAGAGCTTCCGCTTTTTTTGAGGAAAAATCCCGTTTTTAAACAGGATTATTTCCTGCTTTCCTTTCTGATACCAGAGTGTTCCAAACTGCAGATTCCTGCAGAAGCTCTGGAATCTCTGTACTGCGTGTAATACAAAGCAGCTGGAAAGCATAGGAAATCCGGATTAATCTGTGGTTTCTCTGCGAATCAGCACAGGCGTGATTACTTTATGGACAGGAGAATCGGGAAGAGAAGGACGTCTTTTTTTGCGTTCATTCATTTGTTCAACCAAAATCTCCATGGCAGCAGCGGCAATGACGTCAATCTGCTGGCTGACTGTGCTGGTGGGAATGACGGCTTCTCTGGAAATGGGAGAGTTGTCAAAGCCGACAATGCGGTAGTCATCAGGCAGAGTGCCGTATTTTTGCACCAGAAGATTTAAGAGGATATTGGCAAAGGTATCGTTTGGCATGAAAATACCCTTGCGTTTTCCCTGATATTTCCGATCGATGGTTTCCATAAAATTTTTGATAATATCGCGGCTTTCTTCATAAGAGTCTCCCCAGGGCTGCAGAACCAGCTCGTGAGGAAGATGGTGTTCCTCACAGATAGAGAGAAAGCCCTGGATTCGTCCATAGGCAGGAACGTCAGGGGAAATGTGGTTGTTTCCGTGAATCAGGATGTCGCAGTGGTTCTTATAAAGAAGGCTGGTTGCCTGAACGCCGCCCATCAGGTTATCTGTATTGACGCTGCTGGTATACCGATCCTCACGTTCAATGGTAACAACCGGAATATTGTAGGAAGCCAGTTCTTTGGAGGGAATGGTATGGCTGAGGACAATGAGGCCTTCAATGTTGTAGGCCAGCAGTTCCCGGATATAGCGTCGTTCTACCTCCTCCTTATTGCTTCCGGTAAATACGATAAATTTATAACCGTACTGCTCATAGCTGGACAGAATCTGATTCAGCATCTCAGCATGATAGTGAAGATAGAGATTGGGTACAATGACTCCGACAAATTCCGTTTTTCCGCTTGCCAGGATTCGGCCTACTTTATTTTCCTGATATCCCAGCTCGTCCAGGGCGCGGGCAATAATATCCTGATTTTCCAGTGTCAGAGAATCGGGGTTATTAAAATATCTGGAGATGGTAGTTTTGGAAAAGTGAGTGTAATCTGCAATGTCCTGGAAGGTTACCTTTTTTTTATTTGATGCCATGATGATAGGGCCTCCTGTCAGTGTAGTTTCAATGATAATAGTAGTATAACAGACTTAATATGGGAAAGCAATGAAAAAATAAGCGGTTACGTAACCGGTTATGTGTAGAGTATACAAAGACAGGATGGAATTTTTGTACAGGATGCTAAAATTCTGATTTTTATAGAAAAAAGATTGACGGCAGACTGTGCATTGTATATAATCGGATCATAAAGTAACCGGTAACTTTACCGGTAATACAAAGGTAAATCAGGAAAATTCATCTTGTAAGAGAAGAGGTCTGTGCGAAGAAAGGGGAAGGACATGAGTGGAAGAATGAAACAAAAAATTGGTTACATCCGAAGAAATTGGCAGCTTTATCTGCTTTTTTTGCTTCCGGCAGTTGTAATTACAGTAATTTTTAAGTATATCCCAATGGGCGGCGTACTGATTGCATTTGAAGATTTTAATGTCATCAAGGGAATATTTGGAAGTGAATGGGTAGGTCTCAGCTATTTTAAACGGTTTCTGTCTTCACCGGATTTTATGAGATATCTGATGAACACACTGAAATTAAGTGTTTACGGACTCTTATGGGGATTTCCGGTGCCCATTATTTTAGCGCTGCTGCTGAACCAGATTCGCAGCACCGGCATTAAGAAAAACATTCAGCTTTTGATTTATGCCCCTAATTTTATCTCTGTTATTGTTCTCTGCGGTATGATTCGAATGTTTTTATCACCTGTGGGACCGGTCAACCAACTGTTTGGTATTCAGACCAACTGGATGACCATGCCGTCTGCATTCCGAACCATTTACATTGCAAGTGGAATCTGGCAGACCGCCGGATGGGCTTCTATTATGTATACGGCAGCCCTGGCAAATTCCAGTAAGGAGCTGGAGGAAGCGGCAATCGTAGACGGAGCAAATATTTTCCAGCAGATTCGCTACGTTCAGATTCCGGCTATTAAAAATATTATCGTGATTCAGTTTATCCTGCAGGCAGGAAATATTATGAGCATTGGATTTGAAAAAGCTTATGCCCTTCAGACGGATATGAACCTTCCGGCGGCTGAAATCCTGTCAACCTATGTATACCGGATTGGTCTTTTAAATGGTGATTACGGTTATTCTACGGCAGTAGGCCTGTTTAATTCCGTCATCAATGTAATTTTGCTGATACTGGTCAATTATGTAGTCGCCAAGTTAAATGACGGCGAAGGCATTTAAGGAGGAACGGGTAATGGAAAATAAGAGAAAAATGAAACTGGGAGCTGCCGACAGGGTAATCCTGGGAACCGGCTACGGCCTTTTGGGTATTTTCTGTATCTTGATTTTGATTCCTCTTGCTTACGTAGTGGCAGCCTCTTTTATGGATCCGAACGTCTTAAACAATCAGGGAATCAGCTTTGATGTGAAAGACTGGACAATCGATGCTTATCGCCGCGTACTGGAAAATAAAATGATTTGGCGGGGATTTATCAACTCCTTTTTTTATTCAGCAGCGTTTACAGTGATTTCTGTTTTTATTGTACTGCTGGCGGCATATCCCATGTCCAAAAAGGATCTGGTGGGAAGACCATTTTTTAACATCCTGTTTTTAATCACCATGTTTTTTAACGGCGGATTGATTCCTACGTTTATTCTGATTAACAAGCTTCACATGGTCAACACAATCTGGGCGATTTTGATTCCCAATGCCTTTAACGTATGGCACATGGTTCTTGCAAGAACCTATTATCAGTCTATTCCAGCAGAGCTTCGGGAGGCGTCCCAGCTGGATGGAGCCAGCGAGGTACAGCACTTCTTCAAAATCATGATGCCGGTGTGCAAGCCGATTATCGCAGTTTTGGCTCTGTGGACCTTTGTTGGAATGTGGAACAGCTATTTTGATGCTCTGATTTATATTAATGACGCGAGCTTACAGCCGCTGCAGCTGGTACTTCGTTCCATTCTGGTGCAGAATACCCCGCAGCCTGGTATGATTGCAGATATTCAGAGCACGGCAGAGATGGCAAAGGTGGCAGAGCTGTTAAAGTATGCGACGATTGTGGTATCCAGCCTGCCGCTGCTGATTATGTACCCATTCTTCCAGAAGTATTTTGACCAGGGCGTAATGGTTGGTTCTGTAAAAGGTTAAGGAGGCAGATTATGAAGAGAACATGGAAACATTGGCTGAGTCTGGGGCTGGCAGCAGCAGCTGTCCTTTCCCTTGCAGGATGCGGCGGCAGGGAGATTGCGGCAGCAGACAGTAACCCTGATACACCGGTGGAAGCAGTAACCTTTCCATTAAAGGAAAAGGCAGAGCTGTCTTTTATTACCAATGCTCCGGCGCGTACCACCCAGGATCCTAATGAGAGAATTATTTTTCAGCGTCTGGAAGAGAAGACTAACGTACACATTGACTGGACCTGTTTTGTAAAGGATCAGTATGCTGATAAGAAAAACCTTGCCCTTGCCCAGTTCGGCAATCTGCCGGACGGAGTATTTACCGCAGAGATGAATGATACCGACATTCTGCGATATGCAAAACAGGGGATTATTATTCCTCTGGAGCACTTGATTGACAAGTATATGCCCAATCTTCAGGCAGTATTTGAAAAATATCCGGAATACCGAGTGATGTGTACAGCTGCAGACGGACATATTTATTCCTTTCCGTGGATTGAGCAGTTAGGCTCCGGAAAAGAGGCGATTCAGGCCATTGGCAGCATTCCTTACATCAATAAGAAGTGGCTGGATTTTCTGGGTCTGGAGGTGCCGGAAACTACGGAAGAACTGGAACAGGTTCTTATCGCTTTTCGGGATAATGGAGACCGGATTCAGCAGGAATTTAACATTGAAGGAAGCATTATTCCCATGTCCGGAATTATTAACAACGGCGATCAGGATCCGGCGATTTTAATCAATGGATTTGGAGAAGGGTACGGAGACGTGCCGGATCATTTTGCGGTAACAGATGAGGGAAAGGTGATTTATACTGCAGTACAGGAAGGCTACAAAGAAGGCATTCAGTGGCTTCATGGGCTGGTAGAACAGAATCTGGTAGATCCGGAGCTGTTTACCCAGGACTGGGCTACCTATGTAGCAAAGGGAAAAAATCACCGCTATGGACTGTGCTTTACCTGGGACATTGGAAACGTTGACAACTATGATGATTTTGTAATGCTTCCAGCTCTTGCAGGACCAGACGGGCTGGTGAATATTACCCGTCAGAACAACAGTGAAACCAGCGGCTTTGACAGAGGACGCTGTGTGCTGACTATCAGCTGCCGTGATACAGCTCTGGCAGCGGCATGGATTGACCAGATGTATGCGCCGGTTCAGTCTGCACAGAACAACTGGGGAACCTATGGGGAAGAAGGAAAGGCAAATATTTTTGAAATGAGTGCCAATGAACAGGGAGAACCAATGCTGAAGCATATGCCTCTGGGCGATAATTCTCCGGTAGAGGTCAGGGAAGACCAGTCGGTCAACGGTCCGCTGGCAGTTCTGAATGAGTATTACGGTGCTTATGTAACCATGCCGGATGATGCGAAATGGCGTTTGGACAATATGCATGAAATGTATCTGGATGATATGAATTCCAAATATGTATATCCCAATGTATTTATGAGTACAGAAGATGCCAATCTGGTGGCTCAGTATGACACGGACATTAAGAAGTACGCAGAGCAGATGAAGGCAAGCTGGATTTTAAACGGCGGAATAGAAGAAGAGTGGGATGGATATTTGGAGAAGATGGAGGCCTATGGACTTTCTGAGTACCTGGCAATCAAGCAGAAATATTTTGACAGTTATCAGGAATCTCTTAAAAAAACAAGTAAATCACAATAGAAATCAGTGACAGCGGCTAAGAAGCACTGAGAAACGGAGAGAACAATGAGCGAATTATTGAAGAAAGCAAGAGAATATGAACAGAAGAAGATGGATACCATTCCCCGGTCACAGCGCCCTGTTTTTCACTTTTCAGCGCCTTGCGGCTGGAACAATGACCCCAATGGATTTTCCATGTTTGGCAAAGAATGCCACCTGTTTTTCCAGTATTATCCCTATCAGACCGTATGGGGGCCCATGCATTGGGGACATGCGAAAACAAAGGATTTTCTCCACTGGGAAATGCTTCCGGCTGCTCTTGCGCCAGATGAAAGCTATGATAATTTTGGAGTGTTTTCAGGGGGAGCTGTGGAGGCAGACGGTAAGCAGTACCTGATGTATACTGGAGTTGTGGAAACCGTGCTTCCAGACGGTACGAAGCAGGTGAGACAGAATCAGTGTCTGGCAGTAGGAGACGGGATCAACTATGAGAAGGCAGACTGCAATCCGGTCATTACAGCCGATATGCTCCCAAAGGGAAGCAGCCTGGAGGATTTCCGCGATCCCAAGCTGTGGGAGGAAAATGGAACCTATTATGTGGCTGTGGGAAGCCGTCATGAAGATGGAAGCGGACAGGTAGCGCTGTTTGAGTCAGAAAACCTGTATGATTGGAAGTATGTAACGATTCTGGATCGAAGCGCAAACCGGTATGGGAAAATGTGGGAGTGCCCTGATTTCTTCCCATTAAATGACAAACGAGTGCTGGTGGTATCACCACAGGATATGCTGGCCGAAGGATATGAGTTCCACAATGGCAATGGAACCATATTTATTCAGGGCGATTATGATGAGAAGGAGCACAGATTTACCCGCACCGATGTTCAGACAGTGGATTACGGACTGGATTTTTATGCGCCGCAGACCATGGAAGCGGAAGATGGCAGAAGAATTTTGATTGGCTGGATGCAGAGCTGGGATAATCATATGCTGCCAGGATTTGAATGGAGCGGTATGATGACGGTTCCAAGAGAGCTTCGCTTGGAAAATGGCCGTATCTGTCAGATGCCGGTACAGGAGGTAAAAGACTGCCGCCGCAATCCGGTCAGCTATTCGGGAGTTTCGGTAGAGGGAGAAAAGACGCTTTCCGGAATTTCCGGCAGAGTTGTAGATTTGGAGCTGGAGGTGTCCGGAAACGATTATCAGACTTTCGAGATTCAGGTGGCGGCAAATGAACATTTTCATTCCTCTATTAAGTTTGACAGAGAGGAAGAAACGCTGACCTTTGACCGCACCTTCAGCGGCTTCTGCAGGGATGTTATTGCTCAGAGAACCATGAAGGTGCGTGAGATAGAAGGAAAGCTGAGGCTGCGGATTCTGCTGGATCGTTATTCCTGTGAAATCTTTGTAAATGATGGAGAGCAGGCGATGACTTCTCTGATTTACACGCCTCAAAGCTGTGAGGGAATCCGTCTCTTCTCCAAAGGTCTGGCAGAAGTGAATATTGAGAAATACGATATTATATGATACCAGGGACAAAAGGCTGGAAATCCGATAAAAGCTTGCCTGCAAGAGGATTTTTAAGCTTATTCTATAAAAGAAAGGCTGGAAACAGATATGAATTCCTATGATGTGACAGCTCTAGGTGAGCTTTTGATCGACTTTACTCAAAATGGCTTCAGCGACCAGGGCAATCCGCTTTTTGAGGCCAATCCAGGAGGAGCCCCCTGCAATGTACTGGCTCTTTTGCAGAAAATGGGCCGGAAAACAGCTTTTATCGGAAAAGTGGGAAACGATGGTTTTGGAAACCAGTTAAAGAGGGCGCTGGAAGAAACCGGGATTTCGGCAGAGGGTCTTTTTATGGATGGGGATGTCCATACTACCCTTGCCATTGTACAGACAAAACCCGATGGAGATCGAGATTTCTCCTTTTATCGCAGGCCTGGCGCCGACATGATGCTGACAGAGGAACAAATACCGGAGGAATTGATCCGAAACAGCCGCATCTTTCATTATGGAACGCTGTCCATGACAGATGAACCGGTACGCAGCGCGACCAGAAAGGCCATTGCCGCAGCAGAAGAGGCAGGGCTTGTGCTTTCCTTTGACCCAAATCTTCGTCCTCCTCTTTGGAATACGCTGGAGGAGGCCAGAGAACAGATCTGTTACGGTCTGGCGCACTGCCATATCTTAAAGATTTCAGACGATGAAATTACCTGGCTGACAAACGAAGAGGATTACGGCAAGGCGGCTGCAGCGATTCGCGCCCGGTTTCCTCAAATCCGCCTTCTTTTGGTCTCTCTGGGAAAAGAGGGCAGCCGGGCATATTACAAGGATATGGAGGTATGTGTAAGGCCGTTTTTGCACCCGGATACCATCGAGACAACAGGAGCAGGCGATACCTTTATGGGAAGCATCCTGCACAAGGTGCTGGAAAAAGGTCTGGATGATTTAAACGCAGAGGATTTGACGGAGATGCTGACCTTTGCAAATGCAGCGGCGTCTCTGATAACAAGAAAGAAAGGAGCTCTTCGGGTGATGCCGGAACCGGAAGAGATAGAAGCTATAATTACAGATCGAATATAAGGGGATAAGAAGAAATCTGCTGTCAGCCGTTTAAGAATGGAACGGGCTGACGAGAAGATTTCTTCTTTTTTCATCTTCTATCCAGGATACGGATGATATCTGTGTTTTGTTCAAAAACGATAAAATCATACCTGTGTTTTGCTTTTCATACTATGAACATACCTCTTTAAATCATCGAGCTCTCGCTCATAATCAGATTTCAGTTTAAACAAGGAAGCAACCAGTGATTCTACGTCTACGTCTTCGTATTTTGGAACAGTAAATTCTCGATAACCGTCTCCTTGAATAAAACGGTAAAAATGATTATCGTCACTGTCATCTAATGTTATAATACCGTCCACTGCTTCTAAAGACATTTCACTGATTACACGAGGTGAGTTTTTTAAAAGCGGTCCCTTTTCGATGATTGCAAGTTGGTCAGCAGGAATGGATTCAATTGCTTCCAGCCCCATTTTAAAGGCACAAATACTTTTGCCTCGTTTGCCGTCATTGGTATCAACGATTAAGCTGCTTCCTCCAATATAGGAATTCACTTTCAATGAGTTTGCCATATATGTATTCCAGAACATTGTGCAATAGCAGGGAGTATCCTCGATTGAGTGAAAATCAATTTTTATACATCTTTTTGTAAATGTAATATCCTGCCGTCCTCTGCTGGCATTGTTTTCTGCTTGATAAACATGAATACTTTCAATCCGCTTTTTCTTATTGTAATGCTCTTGAAAAAAGGCTACCGCAATCCCACTGGCTTTAGACGGTGGGTTAAGGTAGCTA
>UQFC01000022.1 GCA_900540335.1 uncultured Clostridium sp.
TAGCCCAGCTCCTCCATAACCTCCAGCACCCGGGCGCGGGTTTTTTCGCTGACATTGGGGTTGCCGTTGAGCACCCTGGATACCGTAGCGATGGAAACTCCGGCCTTTTTGGAAACATCATAAATATTCACGAAAATCATCCTCATTTCTGTAAGCACTTACAAGATAATCTTATTATAACCGCCAAAGAAAAATATTGCAAGCTTTTTACAGAGTTTTGCACAAGTTTGTTGAAATAATATCTGTTTTCTTCTTGACTTATGAACAGAGATTATGTAGAATAATTGTAAGCCCTTACAACATTGGACAAAACAGAAAAAAACGAACAATTACCAATACATTCAACTGGAACAGAAGGAGAAAAGGATATGCAGGATTTTATCAGAATCCATGAGGATGATAACGTAGCTGTAGCGCTGCGTCCCATTGCCCCGGGTGAGAATCTGACAGTAGGTCAGTATCAGGTTACTGTCGGTGAAGAGATTCCGCAGGGACACAAGTTTGCCTTAAAGCCGATTGCAAAAGGAGAGGAGGTCATTAAATACGGCTTCCGGATCGGTTATGCAAAGGAAGATGTTGCTGCTGGCGGATGGGTACATGTACATAATTTAAAGACGGCTCTGGGAGATCTTCTGGAGTATCAGTATGAGCCTGTGGCCTCTGGTCTGAAGGAATCCGCCCATGCATATTTTGACGGATACCGCAGAGCAGACGGACGGGTTGGCGTCCGCAATGAGATCTGGATTATTCCTACGGTAGGATGTGTCAATTCCATTGCCCAGGCACTGGAAAAGAAGGCAAAGAAATTTGTCGGAGGCAATGTGGAGGATGTGATTGCATTTACTCATCCCTATGGCTGTTCCCAGATGGGAGATGATCAGGAGAATACCAGAAAGGTTCTGGCTGACATGATCCATCACCCCAATGCAGGCGGCGTCCTGGTGCTGGGACTCGGCTGTGAGAACAGCAATATCCCGCTTTTAAAAGAGCAGTATATCGGAGAGTATGATGATCAGAGAGTGAAGTTTCTTCAGTGTCAGGACGTAGAGGATGAACAGGAAGAGGCTATGAAGCTTCTGGAGGAACTGGCTGTGTATGCAGGCGCCTTCAGCCGGGAGACGGTGGATGCCAGCGAGCTGGTTATCGGCATGAAGTGCGGCGGCTCTGACGGTCTGTCCGGAATCACTGCCAATCCGACAGTGGGAGCCTTTTCCGATCTTCTGATTTCCAAGGGAGGCACTACGATTCTGACAGAGGTTCCGGAGATGTTCGGTGCAGAGACTCTTCTGATGAACCGCTGTGAGACTCCGGAGCTGTTTGATAAGACCGTTCATCTGATCAATGATTTTAAGAATTATTTTACCAGCCATAATCAGACGATTTATGAGAATCCCTCCCCGGGAAATAAAAAGGGAGGAATTTCCACACTGGAGGACAAGTCTCTTGGCTGTACCCAGAAGTCCGGAAGCGCTCCGGTAAAGGGAGTTCTGGCTTATGCAGAGCCGGTAAAGGTAAAAGGGTTAAATCTTCTGTCTGCCCCGGGCAATGACCTGGTGGCCGCAACCGCTCTGGCTGTATCCGGCGCGCAGATTGTGCTGTTTACAACCGGCCGGGGAACACCTTTTGCATCTCCGGTTCCTACAGTGAAGATTTCCAGCAACTCAAAACTGGCCGGTCATAAGAATAACTGGATTGACTTTAATGCCGGAAGTATGGTAGAAGATAAGAGTAAGGATCAGCTGGCTCAGGAACTGTTTGACTATGTTCTGGCTGTTGCATCCGGCAAAAAGGTTAAGGCAGAAGAAGCAGGCTTCCATGATATGGCCATCTTCAAGCAGGGTGTGACACTGTAGCATCATATCCGGCATTCCGGCCGGACAGTTTTATCCTGTACTGCCTGCCGTTTAAGAAAGAAAGGCGGGACAAGTCCCATGAAACTGAACAGAACGACACAAAGAACCGTGGAGATCCTGAAACTGGTATCCAAGAATCCCGAGGGAATCACCCTGGATGAGATTTGCGGAAAACTGGATCTTCCGAAAACAAGCGCTTATGACATCGTAACCACCCTGGCAGAGATGGGGATGGTGAATGTAGACCGGGGACAGAGACAGCGGTATACCATCGGCCTGACGGCATACCGGATTGGGATTAATTATACCAACAATCTGAATTTCATCAGTGTGATCGAACCGGAGATGCGCGCTTTTGCCAAGGAGGTTGGGAAAACCGTGTTTTTTGGGGTGCGTTCCGATCATGAGGTTGTTTATATCTGCAAGACGGAGCCGGAAAATCCGATTATTACTACGGCTACGGTTGGAACAAAGAATCCGATGTACTGCACTTCTCTCGGAAAGGCGATTCTGGCCTACAGTGATGAGGAAACCTGCGGACAGATTATGAGCCGCATGAAGTTTACAAAGCATACAGAGCGGACCATTACAGACAGAGAGTCCCTGAAAAAAGAACTGGAGCTGGTGAAGGAGCAGGGATATGCCCTGGATCAGAGAGAAGTAGAGGAACACATGGAGTGTGTGGGAGCCCCTGTTTTCGGACCGGATGGAAGCGTTGTGGGAGCCTTAAGTGTGTCCAGTCTTTACAAGCCGACAGAGGACTATGAGCAGTTGGGACGGCTGACGGCAAAAAAGGCGGCGGAGGTCTCAAAATTGTTGGGTTTTCTGGGTAAAATATAGGGATTCCCTGTTGACAAACATGTTGGAAACTATTAAAATAAAATCATAAATCGTATTTGCAAAGGACATTCGCATATACGAACAAGAAAAGGAGAAGAAGACCATGAAAAAAGAGCAAGTACTGGCAAGACTGAAAGAAGACTGCCTGGTAGCTGTGGTTCGTGCAAAGAACCTGGAACAGGGCGAGAAGGTGATTGATGCCATCATCGAGGGCGGCATTAACTTCATCGAGATTTGCATGACTGTTGATGAGGGAAGCCCCATTGACCTGATTGCAAACATGGTAGCAAAGTATAAAGACAACGAGAAGATCGTAATCGGTGCAGGTACTGTACTGGATCCGGAGACCGCAAGAATGGCAATTATGGCTGGAGCTAACTATGTAGTAAGCCCGGGCCTGAACGTTGAGACCATTAAGATGTGCAACCGCTATCGTGTGCCGATGCTGCCGGGTGTTATGACTCCTACCGAAGCAATTACCGCTCTGGAAGCAGGATGTGATATCATTAAGGTATTCCCGGGCAACATTGTTGGACCGGCTGCTATCAGCTCCTTTAAGGGCCCGCTGCCTCAGGGTGAGTTTATGCCGTCCGGCGGTGTTGACGTAGACAACGTTGACAAGTGGCTGAAGGCAGGCGCATATGCAGTAGGTACCGGAAGCAGCCTGACCAAGGGCGCAAAGACCGGCGACTTCGCAGCAGTTACCGCAAAGGCAAAAGAGTTCGTTGAGGCTGTTGCAGCTGCAAGAAAGTAAATTTAATCTGAATCATTACAAAGAAATAAATTAAAAGGAGAATATAAAAATGGCAAAAGTAGTAACCATGGGCGAGATTATGTTAAGATTATCTACCCCGAATAACGAGAAATTTATCCAGGCAGACGAGTTTGACATCAACTACGGCGGCGGTGAGGCAAACGTAGCTGTATCTCTGGCTAACTATGGTCATGATGCAGAGTTCGTTACCGCTGTACCGGCTAACCCCATTGGTGATTGTGCAGTAGCAGCTCTGAGAAAATACAACGTAGGAACCAAGCACATCGCAAGAAGCGGTGAGAGACTGGGTATCTACTACCTGGAGACCGGTTCTGCAATGAGAGCTTCCAACGTTGTTTACGACCGTGCTCATTCTTCTATCTCCACTGCAACTGCAGATGAGTTCAACTTTGACGAGATCTTTGCTGATGCTGACTGGTTCCACTTTACCGGTATTACCCCGGCTGTAAGTGATGCAGCAGCAGAGCTGACCGAGGCTGCTTTAAAGGCTGCCAAGGCTCACGGCGTAACTGTATCTGTTGACTTAAACTTCCGTAAGAAACTGTGGTCTTCCGAGAAGGCTCAGAAGGTTATGACCAATTTAATGCAGTACGTTGATGTCTGCATCGGAAACGAAGAGGATGCTGAGAAGGTTCTGGGCTTCAAGCCGGGCAACACCGATGTTACCTCCGGCGAGCTGGAGCTGGCTGGCTATGTTGACATCTTCAACCAGATGGCTGACAAGTTTGGCTTCAAGTACATCATCAGCTCCCTGCGTGAGAGCTACAGCGCTTCCAATAACGGCTGGTCCGCATGCATCATGGATGGTAAGACCCGTGAGTTCTATCATTCCAGAAAGTACTCCATCACTCCTATCGTTGACCGTGTAGGCGGCGGAGATTCCTTCGCAGCAGGTCTTGTTTGCGGTCTGTTAGACGGCAAGGATATGAAGGCAGCTCTGGAGTTTGCAGTAGCAGCTTCCGCTCTGAAGCACACCATTCCTGGTGACTTCAACCTGGTTACCCGTGCAGATGTTGACAATCTGGCAGGCGGCGACGGTTCAGGACGTGTTCAGAGATAATTTCAGTTTGATAATCAATTAAGGCTTCAGCAATGGCTAATTTCCCTTCCCACGGGAGTTAGCCATTTTATCAATCAGGGAAATTGACAGAAACTTCACAGAGTAAATACAGAGGGGGAACAATTTATGAAGCAAGTTATGGGTAATGTAATTGTCGGGCAGTCCGGCGGACCAACTGCAGTTATCAATTCCAGCCTGGCTGGTGTATTCAAGACTGCTAAAGACAGGGGAGCAAAAAAAGTATACGGTATGCTGCACGGCATTCAGGGACTGTTAGAAGAAAGGGTTGTTGATTTATCAGAGCATATCCGCAGCGATCTGGATATTGATCTGTTAAAGAGAACCCCGTCCTCTTTCCTGGGCTCCTGCCGCTATAAACTGCCTCCGATTAAGGGAAATACAGAGGTATACGACAAGATTTTTGAGATTCTCGAAAAGCTGGAGGTAGAGTATTTCTTCTATATCGGAGGAAATGACTCTATGGATACGATTATGAAGCTGTCAGACTATGCAATTCTGACCAGCTCCAAAATCCGTTTTATGGGCGTTCCCAAGACCATTGATAACGATCTTCCGATTACGGATCATACTCCCGGTTTTGGAAGCGCTGCAAAATACATTGCTTCTATCACGAAAGAAATCATTCGTGACGGACTGGTTTACGATCAGCAGAACGTAACCCTGGTAGAAATCATGGGACGTAATGCAGGCTGGCTGACCGGTGCGGCTGCTCTTGCAAAGGGTGAAGACTGTGAAGGCCCGGATATGCTGTTTTTACCGGAGATTACCTTTGATGTGGATGATTTTATGCATAAGGTGGCTGAACTTCACAAAACAAAGAAATCTGTGGTTGTGGCGATTTCAGAGGGTGTAAAGGTGGCAGACGGCCGCTATGTGTGCGAGCTGACTGACAACATCGATTTCGTGGATGCTTTCGGACATCGTCAGCTGACCGGTACCTCCCGGTTCCTGGCTCAGAAGATCTCAAAGGAGGTGGGCTGCAAGACAAGAGCAATCGAGTTTAACTCTCTGCAGCGGTGCGCATCCCACATTGTAGGCCGTGTAGATATTACAGAGGCTTATCAGGTAGGAGGAGCAGCAGTAAAGGCAGCCTTTGAGGGCGAGACCGGAAAGATGGTTATTCTGAAGAGAGTATCTGACGATCCCTATCTGTGCGTGACGGATATTTACGATGTGCACAAGGTTGCAAACATCGAGAAAAAGGTTCCGAGAGAGTGGATCAATGAAAGCGGAGATTACGTAACAGAGGATTTCATCAACTATGTACGTCCTCTGATTCAGGCAGAACTGACTCCGATGATGGTAGACGGTCTGCCGAGACATCTGCGTCTTCAGGATGTTATGCTGAGAAAATAATGCTCAGTACAGGTGACAGGGCTCTGCTTAAAGCAGTTGCCGGCAACAGAATAAAAAGCAGATTCTGATTTAACAAATTTCAGCGCCCCGAAGGAATTGACTGGATTCTTTCGGGGCGCTGAAATTTTACCGCTTTCTGTCGTTCTTCACGAAAGATTTACAACTTCTTACAGGTTTCTTACTTCCCTTGACCCTGGAACGGTTCCAGGGTGTAGAGTAGGGACATCGGAAAGAGATACCGAGAAACAAGAGAAAACAGAAAACCGAGAAGGAGTAATGATTATGAAAAAGAATACGAAACGTATACTGGTAACCTGTGCGGCAGCAGCATTTACCATGGGAACAGCAATGATGTCCTACGCAGCCTATGGATGGCAGCAGGAAGACGGTCAGTGGCATTATTATGACAAGAACGGCGACCGTGTGACAGATGAGTGGAAGCGGTCCGGAAACAACTGGTACTGGCTGGACGAGAACGGCGACATGGCAGTCAGCCAGCTGGTACAGGATGATGATGAGTATTACTATGTAAATGAAACCGGCGTGATGGTGGCAAACCAGTGGAGAGAGCTGGAAAATGAGGATGCAGATGACGATGAGTCTGATACCAGCTGGTATTATTTCGGACCAAATGGAAAAGCCTATACAGCTTCTGATTCCGGAAAAACGACCTTTAAAACCATTGTCCGGGCAGACGGCCAGTCTAAAAAATATGCCTTTGATGAAGACGGAAAAATGCTTTACGGCTGGGTCAATGAAGAAAGTGAGCGGCAGACCGGTGATGACGCCTGGAAAAACGGAGTGTATTATCTGGGCGAGGCCGGAGACGGAGCGATGAGAGCGAATGAGTGGGCTTGGCTGGAAGCTGAGGATGAGGAACAGGATGATGATGATTTTGAAGATCACTACTGGTTCTATTTTAAGAGCAACGGAAAGAAATCCGCAGATACCAAAAAGACCATTAACGGAAGAAAGTATCTGTTTGAGGAAGGCGGAAATGCAGTATTTAACTGGATTTCAACACCGGGCAATGCGGCAACCCCCAGCGATAAGTTTTACTCCCAGCCTTCTGACAGCTGGCTGAGCACAGGATGGTTTAAGACGGTTCCAGGTGAGGATCAGGATCCGGAGGGATACAGAGACGGAGAAGAGTGCTGGTTCTACGCAGATAAGGACGGAGAAATTGTAAAGGGCGAGATTAAACGAATCAAAGGCGAGTACTATGCATTTGATGAGTACGGCAAGATGCTGGAAGGCCTTTACAAGATGAGTGTAAATGATTCCAAGATTCAGTCCTGGGAAGAAATCGAGAGCGAGGACGATATGCCGGAGCCGGATGAGGCGTGGGCTGTCTACTACTTCGGCGGAGCCAAGGACGGAGCAATGAAGACCGGAAAGGCTACGATTGAACTGGATGGAGAAAAGTTCACCTTTAACTTCCGCAAGTCCGGTGAGGATCGGGGACAGGGCTTCAATGGCATTGATGACGGAAATATTTATTTCCAGGGCAAGCTGCAGAAGGCTGACAGTGATGAAAAGCTGAAGGTTGTAGAGTGGAACGGCGATGAGGACAGCGGCGATTATCTGGTAAATACCAGCGGTAAAATCCAGAAGAAGAAAAAGAATGCCAAGGATGCTGATGATCGTTACTACTGCACTGACAGCAAGGGACGTGTTACCCGCGTAGGCAGCGAAAAATGTGAGAATCACAAAGAAAACGAAGAACACGAATAAAATTGCAGCCGTCACAAGAATGCAATCTCTATAGTTTGAAATTCTGATTCTATTATTAAGAAAAATGTCCGGTCGGGCTGATGCAGAGAAACTGCAGAAGCCGCCGGACATTTTTTGTGGCAGATACTGTATTTAAAAAACAGGCATATAAATCTGAATATAACAGGACTGGCGGCCTTCGCTGAGTCCCTGAAGAAGAAAGGTGCAGTAAAACTGACGCGATACCATAAGTCCCTGCGCTTCTGCCCAGTGAAGCATGGGGAGAATATCCTCGGCAACCGGCGTTCTCTGACGGGAAACACGGATTCTGGTCATGCAGAGAAAGGGCTGCATAACGGGATGGGTTTCCGGAGAAAGGTCATAATCCACATATTCACGCAAATCTGTGTGAAGAACCAGCTGGGAGTTTTTATAGGTAATGCCCAGATCTTCTTTTTCCGGATTCCAGTTGTATTCATCAAAAATATACATCATATCAAGTCCCGGATATTGCTGGGCGTACTGAAACCACAGAGCCAGACTTTCGGAAAAGCCTGCGTGGGGAACAATGATATGAGATTGGGGCGAGTTTTTTAAAATTACCTCGTCGGCATGGTTTTTTACATTTTCGCAGTCCTCGCTGGTCAGTCTGAGCCGGGCCATGGTCTGCTGATGACGGCGAATGGCAGTTTTTTCTTCTTCCATCCTGTTCTGCATAATCTGTGAAAGAGAAGAGATAGATTGATCCTGGGACCAGAGCTGCTCCAGATCATCAAGTCCGATATTCATTTTCCGCTGATAAAGAATACTGAAGAGCCGGTAAATATCTTTTTCTGTATAGTAGCGGTATCCGTTCTCTGCTTTTTGGGAAGCGAGAATGCCGCGTTTTTCATAATAACGGAGCGTGTCTCTGCTCAGCCCCATTAAATTTGCTACATCTCCGATACGGTAAGTCTTTTGCGTCATAACAATCACCTCCGTCAATGGTATAGCAGGAAGACCGGGGAAAATCAATGCAAGTAATGAAATTGTAAAAAACCTTAATCGAATTTTAATGTTAATAGAGAAATTCTTTCACTTTTCCTGCCTTTTCATTATAGAAAAACTGTGCTATACTACACAGGATATCTAAAAATCAGTATGCTTTCTGCGGGGCCGGGAAGGTTTTTCTGCAGAAACAAGGATGAAGGAACCGGAAAATTATGAAAATATTCCAAAAGGGGCTGCCTGCGGCAGTGGTGTTTTTGCTGCTTTGTCTGACTGGCTGCGGAGCCCGGGAAATGAACCAAGAGGGAGACAGGCTGCAGGTAGTGACCACCGTGTTTCCCTATTATGATTTTACGCGGCAGATTGCCGGTGATGATGCAGAGCTGACCATGGTGGTGCCTGCGGGAATGGACAGCCATTCTTTTGAGCCGACTCCGGCGGATATGCGTCTGATTCAGAATGCGGATTTGCTGATCTGCAATGGAGGCGCAATGGAGCACTGGCTTTCCGAGGTGCTGGACGCGATCGATACCTCAGGAATGACCGTAGTGACCATGATGGATTATGTGGACACGTTTGAGGAAGAAATGGTGGAAGGCATGGAGGGCGGCCATGATCACGATCATGATCATGAGGCCTTTGAGCTGGACGAGGACGGACACAGGGAAGAGATTGAGTATGACGAGCATATCTGGACTTCTCCGGTCAATGCCATGAAGATGGCAGAGGTAATCTGCGACGTGCTGTCACAGATGGATCCTGTTCATGAATCCTCGTATAAGGCCAGGGAGGATGCCTACCAGAAGGAACTTCAGGCGATTGATGAGGGCTTCCGCCAGGTGTCAGAAAACAGAAAACGCAGTATGATTATTTTAGGAGACAAATTCCCCTTTCGATACCTGGCTGAGGAATATCAGCTGGATTACCGGGCGGCATTTTCCGGATGCAGTACGGATACAGAGCCCAGCGCCAGAACCATTGCCTATCTGATTGATAAGGTCAGGGAAAAGCAGATTCCTGTTGTGTATTATCTGGAACTGAGCAGTCACCGGGTTGCGGAGATTATCGGAGAGGAAACCGGGGCGCAGCCTCTTTTGCTGCACTCCTGTCATAATGTAACCAGGGCGCAGTTTGACAGCGGAATTACCTATGCGGAGCTGATGCGCCAGAATGTGGAAAATCTGAGAAAAGGACTGGATGAATGAAACCATTGATAACCTGTGAGCATGTGGATTTCGGCTATGAAAACCATGATGCGGTAATTGATTTGAACCTGGAAATCTATCCGGGAGACTATCTTTGCGTAGTCGGGGAAAACGGATCGGGAAAAAGTACTCTTGTAAAAGGGCTTCTGGGACTGCTGAAGCCCACATCAGGCACGATTCAGACTGCGGAAGAGCTGAAAAACTGCGGAATCGGCTATCTTCCCCAGCAGACGGCAGCGCAGCGTGATTTTCCTGCAACTGTGTGGGAAGTAGTTCTGTCAGGAACTCTGGGAAGAAGAGGAAACCGTCCGTTTTACGGGGCAGGAGAGAAAAAAATGGCTGCTTCGGCCTTGAAGCGGCTGGGCATTGAGAATCTGAAAAACAAATGCTACCGGGAGCTTTCCGGCGGACAGCAGCAGAGAGTTCTGATTGCCAGAGCGCTGTGCGCGTCAGAAAAAATGCTGATTCTGGATGAGCCGATTACAGGACTGGATCCATCAGCAATCGAGGAGTTTTACGGAATGATCCGCCGTCTTAACCAGGAGGACGGAATTACGATCGTTATGGTGTCTCATGATATCCGCAATGTAATCGGAGAGGCAGGCCGGATCCTTCACCTGCAGAGAAGGGTGCTGTTCTGCGGTACAGTTCAGGAGTACCGGAATACGGATGAGGGACGCCGGTTTGCAGGAGGTGAAAAAGAATGATTCAGGAAATGATGTCTTATCCTTTTATGGTCAGGGCTGTGCTGGGCGGCGCGGCAGTTTCCATGTGCGCGGCTCTTTTAGGAGTCAGCCTGGTGCTCCGGCGGTATTCCATGATTGGAGACGGCCTTTCTCACGTTTCCTTCGGAGCGCTTTCTATTGCCATTGCCCTGGGCTGGTCCCCTTTAAAGGTATCCATTCCTCTGGTGATTGCAGCAGCGTTTTTTCTTCTGAGGATTACAGAGAACGGAAAGGTAAAAAGTGATGCGGCGATTGCTGTTTTGTCTGCCAGTTCTCTGGCGGCGGGAATCGTAGTGACTTCCCTGACAACGGGAATGACGACGGATATCAGCAGCTATATGTTCGGCAGTATTCTTGCCATGAGCCGGGAGGATGTATTTTTCAGCTGCCTTCTGTCTCTTGTGGTATTTGGCATGTTTGTTTTGTTTTACAATAAAATGTTTGCAGTGACCTTTGATGAAAACTTTGCGAAAGCAGCCGGAGTGAAGGTAGAGCGGTACAATGTGGTGATTGCGGTTCTGACAGCCGTAACCATCGTGCTGGGCATGCGCATGATGGGAGCCATGCTGATTTCCAGTCTGATTATTTTCCCGCCGCTGACCGCCATGCGGCTGTTCCGCAGCTTCCGCGGTGTGGTTGTGTGTTCCGGAGTTCTTGCTGTGGTCTGCTTCTGTATCGGTATTGTGATTTCCTACGGATTTTCCACCCCGGCGGGAGCCAGCGTAGTTCTGGTGAATCTGGCTGCATTTCTGCTTTTTGCGGCAGTAAAGAAAATAAAGGAAGGATGAGTGGAAGGAACATGAATGTTATTCAGAAAAAACTGTTCCGTCTGCACAGCCATCTGTCCCAGACTCAGTATATCGCCTATGGATTTATGGGGATTATCCTGATAGGAAGCCTGCTTTTGATGCTGCCGGTTTCCAGCAAAAGCGGAACGGCGACTCCGTTTCTGGAATGCCTGTTTACAGCAACCAGCGCTTCCTGCGTGACAGGTCTGATTGTTTATGATACCTGGACCCACTGGTCTGTCTTTGGCCAGCTGGTAATCCTTACCATGATTCAGATTGGCGGTCTTGGATTTATCACCATCGGCGTTTTTCTCTCCATTGTTCTGCGAAGAAAAATCGGACTGAAGGAGAGGGGACTGATGCAGGAAAGCGTCAACACGCTTCAGATTGGCGGAATGGTAAGACTGGCCCGGAAGATTATTCTGGGAACTGTGATTTTTGAGGGAGCCGGGGCGGTTTTGCTGGCTCTGCGGTTCATTCCCCAGCTGGGAGTGGGAAGGGGAATTTATTATGGGATATTCCACTCCATCTCCGCTTTCTGCAATGCCGGTTTTGATTTGATGGGATGGCAGGGGCAGTACAGCTCTCTGGTAAATTATTATGATGACTGGATTGTAAATCTGGTGATCATGTCTCTGATTGTTATCGGCGGACTTGGTTTTATTGTGTGGGATGATATCAGCCGTAATGGTCTGAAGTTCCGACGGTATATGCTTCACACAAAGATTGTGGTTCTGACAACGGCAGTGCTGATTTTTGGCGGCGGCTGGCTGTTTTACCTGTTTGAGAAAAACAGCCTGATTGCAGATATGAGTGTCAGCGGAAAGATTCTTTCCAGTCTGTTCAGTTCTGTTACTGCAAGAACAGCAGGTTTTAATACGGTGGATACGGCGTCTCTGAGCGATGCCAGCAAGCTGCTCACGATAATTTTAATGTTTATCGGAGGCAGTCCCGGTTCGACAGCAGGCGGTGTAAAAACAACAACCATTGTGGTAATGTATCTGTATCTTCACTCCAATATTCAGCGTACCTATGGAGTCAATGCCTTTGGCCGCCGTCTGGAGGAGGATGCGATTAAGCGGGCCAGTGCTATTTTTATTCTGAATCTGACTCTGGCTCTGGCGGCTTCTGTTTATATTATGGCGGCTCAGCAGCTTCCCATGCAGGATGTGCTGCTGGAAACATTTTCAGCTATCGGCACGGTCGGAATGTCTACGGGAATCACCAGGGCACTGGAGCCGGCATCACGGCTTCTGATTATTTTTCTAATGTACTGCGGCCGGGTAGGAAGTATGTCCTTTGCCCTGTCCTTTACCCAGAATAAGCGGGTGGCGCCGGTACGCCAGCCGGAAGAGAAAATTACCATCGGTTAGAGAAAACGGTATCCGGTACAAGGCCGGGAACACAAAAAGGAAAAGCCGGAAGGAGGAAATCGTCAATGAAGTCGATTCTGATTATAGGAATGGGGCGTTTTGGACGCCATCTCTGCAAAAATCTGTCTCAGCTGGGCAATCAGGTGATGATAGTGGACGAGAAGGAGGAGAATCTGGAGGAAATGCTTCCTTATGTGGTCAGCGCAAAGATCGGTGACTGCACCAATGAAAGTGTTTTAAAGAGCCTGGGAATTTCCAATTTTGATCTTTGCTTTGTCTGTATCGGAACGAATTTCCAAAGCAGTCTGGAAATTACCAGTCTTGTAAAGGAACTGGGCGGCCGTCATGTGGTCAGCAAGGCAAACAGGGATATTCATGCCAAGTTTCTTCTGAGAAACGGAGCAGATGAGGTGATTTATCCGGATCGTGATATTGCGGAGAAGCTGGCTGTGCGCTACAGTGCAAACCATGTGTTTGATTATATTGAGCTGACAGAGGAGTATTCCATTTACGAGATTCCGCCTCTTTCTCAGTGGACAGGAAAGACCATTAAGGAGCTGGATATCCGGAACCGGTATGGAATTCATATTCTGGGTACCAAGGTAAACGGAAAGGCCAGGCTGATGCCGGGGGCTTCCTATGTGATTTGTCCGGAAGAGCATCTTATGGTGATTGGAAAAAAAGAAGATGTGGATCGGATTTTAAAAGCGCTGCCTTAGGGCGCGCTTTTTGTTTTACAGGAAATTTTCTGATTTTACCGGCTTCGGGATTGATAAAAAAAGATTGACAATTTTTTAGGCTTCGTGTATGATTACACCATAAAGCAAGAAAAATCAGAGGACTTTCCGGAGTCTTTTCTTTTTACTAATGAGTTAGTTTATACTAACAAAAACAGGGAAAACTATTTCTGCAAGGAGGGCCATATGTCTTTAAGTGAAAAAAAGAACTATATTTTAAATGAACTGAAAAAGAACGGATACAGAATTACTTCTCAGAGAAAGGTGCTTATTGATATTATTCTGGAGAATGAATGCAGCTGCTGCAAGGAGATTTACTACCGCGCTTCAAAAAAAGACGGAACGATTGGCATGGCTACGGTTTACCGAATGGTGAAAACCTTAGAGGAGTCCGGTCTGATTCACAGGAAAAATATGTACCGGATTGAGTGCGAAGGATGTCCTCAGTTTCTGAAAAACGCGGAAACTCAGCCGTTATACTGATTGACTTTCGGAGCCATTTGTGACACAATAGAATATTGTAGCATGAAATCCGGCGTATGCCGGCATTAATATAGAGCAAAAAGAAAAGAAGGGAAACGAAATGACAAAGATTGATATTATTTCCGGATTTCTGGGTGCAGGAAAGACAACCTTTATTAAAAAACTTCTGGAAGAGGCCATTGCCGGTGAGCAGGTGGTTCTGATTGAAAATGAATTTGGAGAGATTGGTATTGACGGCGGATTTTTAAAAAATTCCGGCATTGAGATTCGTGAGATGAATTCCGGATGCATCTGCTGTTCTCTGGTAGGTGATTTTGGAAAATCTCTGGAGGAGGTACTGACCCGTTATCAGCCGGATCGCGTGATTATTGAGCCGTCCGGAGTAGGCAAGCTGTCAGACGTTATGAATGCTGTCCGGGATGTGGCAAAGAATCTGGAGGTAAGACTGAACAGTGCGGTAACGATTGTAGATGCCTGCAAGTGCAAAATGTACATGAAGAATTTCGGTGAATTTTTCAATAACCAGGTAGAGAATGCGGGAACCATTGTTTTAAGCCGGACGGATGTGGCAGATGCCGGGAAGGTGCAGGCAGATGTGGAACTGCTGCGCGCTCACAACAGCGGTGCATCGATTGTGACAACTCCGGTGGAGCAGCTTACAGGTAGTCAGCTGCTGGCTTTGATTGAAAAACCGGATACGATGATGGAGGAGCTGCTGGCTCAGGTTAAGGAGGAGCACCATCATCATGAGCATGATGAGAACTGTACCTGCGGCTGCCATGATCATGACCATGACCATCACCATGAGCACCATCATGATGAGGAGTGCGGCTGTCATGACCATCACCACGAGCACCATCATGATGAGGAGTGCGGCTGTCACGACCATGAACATGCTCACGATCATGAGCATCATCATGAGCACGGCCACGATCATGAGCATCATCATCACGAGCATGATGAGAACTACACCTGCGGCTGTTATGATCATGACCATCATCACCATCACCATGCAGATGAGGTGTTCAGCAGCTGGGGTCTGGAGAATGTGGATGCCTGCAGCCGGGAAGCTCTGACTGCAGTATTGGAGGAGCTTGCTCACGGTAGTGCATACGGCACAGTTCTTCGCTCCAAGGGAATGATCCCAAGCACAGAGCCGGGAGAATGGCTGTATTTTGATTTGGTTCCTGAGGAATATGAGATTCGTACCGGAGCTGCAGATTATACAGGAAAAGTCTGTGTCATTGGTTCAAACCTGAACGAAGAGGCTTTAAGCCGGGCATTTGGAAGAAAATAAACCGGAAAAAACGATACGGGAAAGCAGGAGCGGAGGAAAAACAATGGGACCGATGATTGAAGATGATATTACACCGGTATTTTTGATTAATGGATTTCTGGAAGCCGGAAAAACAGAATTTCTGTCCTTTACAATGGAGCAGGATTATTTTCAGACAGAAGGAAAAACTCTTCTGATTGTCTGTGAGGAAGGCGATACCGAGTACGATGAAGAACTGCTGAAGGAGACAAGAACTTCCGTGGTTTATGTGGACAGTCTGGATGACATTTCTCCGGATCGGCTGACAGAGCTGGAGCTGCTTCACAATCCGGAGCGGGTTTTGATAGAATGGAACGGAATGTGGAATCAGGATGATTTGAAGCTTCCGGCTGACTGGACCATTTATCAGCAGATTACGATTGTAGATATGTCTACCTTTGATTTGTATGTGAAAAACATGAAATCTCTGTTATCTGCCATGGTGCGCAATTCTGAGCTGGTGATCTGCAACCGGTGTGACGGAATTGAGGATCTGGAACGGTATAAGAGAATGCTGATGTCCATGAACACCAAATGCGAGATTGTGTTTGAGGATGAAAACGGAGAGATTGACGAGATTTCAGAGGAGGATCTGCCTTATGATCTCAGCGCTCCTGTGGTGAAGATCAGCCCGGAGGCCTATGGAATCTGGTATATTGACTGTATGGATAAGCCGGAACGGTATGTGGGAAAGATTGTGGAATTTACAGCTATGGTGCTGAAATCTCCGGAATTCCCCAAGAACTATTTTGTTCCGGGCCGTATGGCCATGACCTGCTGTGCAGATGATATGACATTCCTCGGATATATCTGTAAATCGAGAGATGCAAGACATCTGGAGACAAGACAGTGGGTAACAGTGCGGGCCAGAGTGGAAGTAGAATTCTGGAAGGACTATGACGGAGAGGGACCGGTTCTGTATGCAGAAGAGGTGGTTCCGGCAGAACCGATTGAAGAAGTAGTACAGTTTGGATAAGAAGGAAAAACAGCAGGCATAGAAGCTGTGCTGAAATAAAAAACAGGGAGTGTTAGCGGCTGTGAGGCTGGAAACATTCCCTGTTTTGCATTTATTCGTGGATTAAGGTGCCTGCTTTGCCGTCAATACTCTCTAAAGCTCTGGGAAGGGCAGTGATAATGGCGCTGCGGCCTTTTCCTGCTTTGATAAAGGAAACGGCAGCTTCAATCTTGGGAAGCATGGAAGCGGCTTCAAAATGTCCCTGACGGATATATTCCTCAGCCTCTTCTACAGTCATAGAGGAAATGGGCTGCTCTTTGTCTGTTCCGTAATTCAGAGAAACCCGGTCAACGCTGGTGAGAATCATCAGTACGTCGGCATCTACTTCTTTTGCAAGCAGTCCGCTGGCTAAATCCTTTTCAATGACAGCGCTGGCTCCTCTCAGATCCAGTCCCTGCTCCAGGACAGGAATACCGCCGCCTCCGCAGGAAATCACAATCTGATCTGCATCCAGCAGGGCGCGGATTGCGTCAATTTCTACAATGGCAACCGGCTTTGGGGCGGAAACGATGCGCTGAAAGCCTTTTCCGGGAATCTCTGCAACGTGATTTCCTCGGGCTTCCTGAAGTCGGGCCTCTTCTGCAGTCATTACGCGTCCTACTTTTTTTACCGGATGGTAAAAGGATTCGTCATAGGGATCCGCGGTTACCTGAGTCAGAATAGTGGAAACAGACTTGTAGATACCGCGTTTGAGAAGAGCAGAGCGGATTCCGTTCTGCAGGTCGTATCCGATATATCCCTGGCTCATGGCAGAGCAGACAGACATGGGAGCGGGGGTATATCCCTCTTCCGGATGATTCTGGCACAGCTCGTTCATGGCTGTGTGGATCATGCCTACCTGAGGGGCATTGCTGTGGACAACAGCAACCTGCCAGCCGGTCTGGATAAAGTCAGCAATGATCTGGGCGGTAGGGCCGATCGCGGCCTTCTGCTCAGGAAGATTCGTTCCCAGGGCATTGTGCCCAAGGGCTATCACAATTCTTTTTTTTGCCATAATAAGATCCCTCTTTCTGTTGAAAGTGTCACAATAATAGTAACATTATAGTGTTTTCACTGGAAAAATGCAACTGGTTTGTGTTATACTGAACATGCTGTGACATACGGAACAGGTTTTCCTGTCTGGAATCCGGATGGCAGCAGTTGCGGGAGAAAGGAATAGAGGTGTGCCGGTATGGCAGATAAAATGAAACGTGTTCTTCTGCTGTTTTGGCATATGATGTGGCCGCTGCTTTTGTATGAGGCCGCGGGAACCCTGGTTCGTGCAGAATTTGCTGTGATGTTTCCGGAAAAGGAGCCGGAGCAGCTGGCTCTTCCCGCTATGGGGGTGACAGCAGCTGCAGCCTGTGTGTTTCTGGGGCGATGGTATCAGGAGCAGCGCAGCAGAAGTCAGAGCAGAGGAGAAAAACGAAAGAAGGATGATTTCCTGCTTTTTGTCCTGGCAGCAGCAGCCGGAGCAGGAGCCTGCCTTTTGTTTAACAGTCTGCTTTTAAGTATCCCAGGAATGAAAAACGGGGCAGAAGAGGTGTCGCGGCTGATTTACAGACCGCCTCTGGCGGTTCAGCTTCTTTGTACGGGGCTTGTGATTCCTCTGGCGGAGGAGCTGTTGTTCCGGGCTGTGGGATACGGGAATCTCCGCAGGGAAATGTCTGTTTCCGGTGCGGCGGCAGTTTCCGCTCTCTGGTTTGCCTTGTTTCATGGAAATCCGGTTCAGGGAGCTTATGCGTTTTTGACAGGACTTTGTCTGGCATTTCTGTTTGAATGGACAGACAGTCTGATGGCAGTATGGAGTTTTCACTCTGCAGCAAATCTTGTTTCTCTTGCAGCCACGGAGGCGGGGGAACGGATGGGAGAACAGGCATCACCGGTGTTTTTTGTGTGTCTGGGAGCAGCAGGAGGGATGCTGCTTGCATGGTCGTTTTACAGAATTAAGAATAAGAGAGGATGGAAGACGTGAAATTATTATCCATAGCAATTCCTTGTTATAATTCAGAAGCATATATGCGTCATTGTATTGAAAGCCTGCTTCCCGGAGGAGAAGAGGTGGAGATCCTGATTGTCGATGACGGTTCCCAGAAGGATCGGACAGGACAGATTGCAGATGAGTATGAAGCCCGTTATCCGGGAATCTGCCGGGCAATTCATCAGGAAAACGGCGGCCACGGAGCAGCAGTGAATGCAGGTCTGAGAGAGGCCACCGGGATTTACTTTAAGGTTGTGGACAGTGATGACTGGGTAAATGAGGAGGCATATAAAGAGGTTTTGGAGACTCTGCGGTTTTTTGTTATGGGAAATCAGACTCTGGATATGCTGATTACCAATTTTGTTTATGAAAAACAGGGCGTGAAGCATAAAAGAGTCATGCAGTACCGGACTGCCCTTCCCAAGCGGCAGCTGTGTACCTGGAAGGATGTAAAGATGTTCATGCTGGGACAGTACATTCTGATGCATTCTGTTATCTACCGTACCGGAATGCTGAGAGACTGCGGTCTGGAGCTTCCCATGCATACCTTTTATGTGGATAATATTTTTGTATTCCAGCCTCTGCCTTATGTAAAGACATTTTATTATCTGGATGTGAATTTCTACCGTTATTTTATCGGCAGAGAAGATCAGTCTGTCAATGAAAAGGTGATGATTGGCCGGATTGATCAGCAGATTCGCGTAACAAAGCTGATGCTGGGATATTACCATGAATCAAAGATTTACAGCTGGAAGCTTCGCCATTACATGGTCCGTTATCTGGAAATTATGATGACGGTATCCTCGATCCTTGCGATTAAGTCAGGGCTGGAGGAGAATATGGAGAAAAAGAAAGAACTCTGGAATTATCTGCGGAAAATGGATCTGGCGCTGTATCTGCGGCTGCGCTGGGGATTTTTGGGGCAAAGCATGAACCTGCCGGGAAAAAGCGGACGGAATGTGTCGATTGCCGGTTACAAGATCAGCCAGAAATTCTTTGGCTTTAACTAAGAGAAGCCGGATTTCCTGTTTTTACTCTTTGAATTAAAATTTAAAAAAATTAAAAAAAGTGTTGACAATTGACACAATAAAGGTTATACTGTCTAAGCAGTCTTGAGTGAGACATCACTTGAGACGCTGGATATGGGGTCTTAGCTCAGCTGGGAGAGCATCTGCCTTACAAGCAGAGGGTCATAGGTTCGAGCCCTATAGGCCCCATACCTTAACTGAATATGGCGGAATAGCTCAGTTGGCTAGAGCATACGGTTCATACCCGTAGTGTCGAGAGTTCGAATCTCCCTTCCGCTACTCTGAAACCCTTGATTGTTCAAGGGTTTTTTGTTTTTGGTTTGAGTCCCTTTGAGTCCCTCAAATCCCTATCCTGCAATCTGCAATTCTATTTTCATTAACCGGCGCGTTTTCAGAAAGTTCCGCATTTTCTTTTTATTTCAATATACCATTTTGTCATATAAAATATTCACAAGTAAAATAAAGCGGGATAAAGTAGAATTATATAAAACACAGGAGGGTTCAGGTATGAAATTAAAGAGAAAAATCATTGCACTAGCTATGGCTGCTACATTTACAATCAGCATGGTTTCAACTGCTTTTGCAGATACGCCTCCACATTTAATGTATGGAACTGAAAAAACTTATGGAGAGGAAAGCACCCAACACAAACCACTATATCAGGATGAGTATGACCCCTATTCCAATTGGGGAAGCCAGTATGCTGTTTTGCCCAAAACTGACACGTTCAGCTTTGAAAGAGAAAATTCCGAATTTGATGATAATCATAACATAACAATCACATGGTGGGCGGCCACTGTATATGATGCTGATGGAAAGGCAAACTTGTCATTAGAAGGCACTCGTGACATGAAAACGGAGAAATTCATTTATGGCAAAGAATATCCGGTATATCCAGATGAAGTAAGGGATAAAATAATAAGTCAGGAAGAACACACAGATTCCATGGGAGTTAGCGGTTATTATAATGAGTACAATTCAAAAACGACAAATAGAAATGAACCCATTATTATTTTAATGGTAGAAGATCATGATTTGAATTCTTATTATTGGTGGGTCTATCAAGTCGTTGATAATTGGCAAGTTCCTGATAGGGCAACAGACATTTCTACAAGCACATCTAACACAAACAGTGAGAATAACCATACTGGGAAGTGGGCAAATGATAGCAAGGGCTGGTGGATTCAAAACGCAGATGGAACTTATTTGACAAATGCATGGTATCAGTCACCGGAAAGCGGACTTTGGTATTATATGGGAGCTGATGGCTATATGTTGACAAATACTACAACACCAGACGGTTACACGGTAAATGCCGACGGCGTTTGGGTTCAATAAAAAAGCGAGAAGTAATCAAGGCTGAATTAGAGGATAATGCTTCTAATTCAGCCCCTTTATATTTTATAATTGATTCTGACCACAATTTCCGCTGCTCAGAAGCCCTTGAAGAATTAAGGGTTTTCTGATTTGGGCCTGAGCAAAAAATCAGAATAAAAAAATAAATTGCTTGACAATCCGCCCAATAAAGGTTATACTGTCTAGGCAGTCTTGAGTGAGACATCACTCGGGACGCTGGATATGGGGTCTTAGCTCAGCTGGGAGAGCATCTGCCTTACAAGCAGAGGGTCATAGGTTCGAGCCCTATAGGCCCCATACCTTAACTGAATATGGCGGAATAGCTCAGTTGGCTAGAGCATACGGTTCATACCCGTAGTGTCGAGAGTTCGAATCTCCCTTCCGCTACTTGGAAGCCCTTGATTTTTCAAGGGTTTTTTTGTTTTTGGTTTGAGTACCTTTTTTATGAGGCAGGAAAAATGTTTATTTTTAAGAAAAATTACATAGATTAGATAGAAAAATTTTATTGTACTCTGTTCTCTTGTGTGCTATAATCCGAAAAAACAAGTTGATGAGGCAGAAAGGAGAGTCAAGTGAAAAAGTTGTTAAAAAAATATGGGCATGTATGGGTGCTGTCATATGGCTTTCTGTACCTGCCGTGGTTTTTTTATCTGGAACGGACTGTGATCAGTGATTACGCGGTGATGCATACAGCTTTGGACGATTATATTCCATTTAATGAATATTTTATTATTCCTTATCTGTTCTGGTTCGTGTATGTGGCGGGAGCAATTGGATATTTCTTTTTTACAAACCGGCAGGATTATTACAAACTGTGTGGATTTTTGTTTGTAGGCATGACCATCAGCCTGATTATCTGCACCTTTTTTCCAAACGGAACAGATCTTCGGATAGAGGTGGATCCCCAGAAGAATTTCTGCAGCTGGCTTGTTTCCATGCTTCATGTGGCAGATACTTCTACCAATGTGTTTCCCAGTATCCATGTATACAATTCTGTGGCAGTTCACTGTTCAGTGATGAACAGTGCGGCTTTGCGGGATAAGGTATGGCTGAGAAGAGGCTCCTTTGCGGCTATGGTTCTGATTTGTATGTCTACCGTTGTTTTAAAGCAGCATTCTGTGCTGGATGTAGTGGGAGCGCTGATTCTGGCGTATCTGATGTATCCCCTGGTGTATGCAACAGATTATGCGGCAGCAAGAAAAACTGCGGAGCAGAAAGTGATGAGCTGAATATTTTTAAAATAAGAAAGACTGCGGAGCGAAACAGGTTCTGCGGTCTTTTTCTTTTAAAAAAGAGTTTAAAAAAAGAGTTTATATAAATTTTCTTAGTTGTTTTCCGGATTTTATGTTATACTCTATTATAGTATACAGTGGGAGGTTTTCCATGTACTATTTTATCGTGAATCCGGACGCACATTGCGGACAGGGCGAAAAAATATGGAGAAAACTGGAGCGCAGGCTTTTGCGATCCGGAACAGAATATCAGGTCTTGATGACAGAAGCCAGAGGCGATGCCTGCCGTTTTGCGGAGAAGCTTTCCAAAGACTGCAAAGAACCGCGTACCATTGTGATTGTAGGCGGGGACGGAACGGTGAATGAGGTGATCAACGGGCTTTCCTTCAGCAGCAGGATTACGATTGGCTATATTCCTATGGGAATGGGCAATGATTTATCCAGAGGGCTGAAGCTGCCGCGGAGTCCTTACAGGTGTCTGAAACGGATTATGGATCCCAGACAGTTTGTGGATCTGGACTATGGCATTTTGTCGTATGAGATGGAGGAACCAGTTCACCGTCGTTTTGCAGTCAGCAGCGGAATCGGACTGGATGGAGCAGTCTGCCACAGGATTCTGTCTATGAGCAGAAAAAGCAGGCGGATTTTTGGAAGCTTCGGACGGCTGTTTTATATCCTTATGGGTTTAAAGCAGCTGCTGACCACGAAGCCTGCTTCCGGCTATCTTTTGCTGGACGGAGTGAGGCGGGTGGAGTTCAATCATATTTATTTTATCTCTTCCCATATACATCCCTATGAGGGCGGCGGATTTCAGTTTGCTCCCAGGGCGGATTCTTCAAACGGGGAGCTGGAAATCTGTGTTGTTCACGGAACATCCAGACTTCGGCTTCTTCCTGTGCTGACAGATGCCTGGTTCCGGAAAATCGGGCGCCACAAAGGCGTAAGGTTTTTCCGGTGTAAGGAGGCACAGATTCATGTAAACAGGCCGCTTCCGGTTCATGCGGACGGAGAAAGCTGTTATTGCCAGACAGATATTTATCTGCGGTGTGTTTCCAGAAAACTGCGGTTTATTGTCTGAGGGAAGGAAAAAAAGGAGAATAATACAATGAGAATCGGACAGGGTTATGATGTCCATAAGCTGACAGAAGGTCGGAAACTGATTCTGGGAGGTGTTGATATTCCTTATGAAAAGGGGCTGGCAGGTCATTCGGATGCGGATGTTCTGGTTCATGCTGTTATGGATGCACTTCTGGGAGCAGCGGCACTGGGGGATATCGGACAGCATTTTCCGGATACAGATCCGGCATATAAGGGAATATCCAGCATGAAGCTGCTGGAAAAGGTTGGAGAGCTTTTGGAGGAATCCGGGTATGCGGTGGAGAATATTGATTCTACCATTATTGCCCAGAGACCAAAGCTGGCGGCGTTCCGGCCGCAGATGGCAGAAAACATTGCACGGGCCCTTCATTTGGAGACGAATCAGGTCAGCGTAAAGGCGACTACGGAAGAGGGGCTTGGATTTACCGGGGCAGGAGAAGGAATTGCTGCTCAGGCTGTGGCTCTGCTGTCCCATATGCGGGACTTTGTCAATGACGGCAGACTTCCGGCAGGCGGCTGCTTTGGCTGCTGTCAGGAAGGACAGGTGTAAACTGCGCAGGCAGGCTGTTTCGCCGGGGGAAAAGGCTGATGGCAGCGCCGAGGCAGGTGCGCAGGCCATAAAAAAGGGAGAAAAATATAGGAAAGGAAAAGCGGGAATAGGTATCGGGAGTGTACTTATTTTTCGTGAAAAAAGTCAGTATTATGAAAATTTTTAATACGTTATCCAGAAGAAAAGAAGAATTCGTTCCGCTGACACCGGGACAGGTGAAGATGTATGTGTGCGGACCGACGGTTTACAATTTCATCCATATTGGAAATGCCCGTCCCATGATCGTATTTGATACGGTGCGGAGATATTTTGAATATAAGGGATATGAGGTGAATTTCGTATCCAACTTTACCGATGTGGATGATAAGATTATCAAGAAGGCCATTGAAGAGGGCGTGGATGCAGATACGATTTCCAGCCGGTATATTGCAGAATGCAAAAAGGATATGGCTGACATGAATGTTAAGCCGGCCACGGTTCACCCTCAGGCGACTCAGGAAATCTGCGGTATGCTGGAGATGATTCAGACCTTGATCGACAAGGGCCATGCCTATGTGGCAAAGGATGGTACTGTATATTTCCGTACCTCTTCTTTTGCAGATTACGGCAAGCTGTCTCATAAGAATCTGGATGAGCTTCAGTCAGGATTCCGCGAGCTGAAGGTGACCGGTGAGGAGGATAAGGAGGATCCGTCTGATTTCGTGCTCTGGAAGCCGAAAAAAGAGGGAGAGCCATACTGGGAGTCTCCCTGGTGCCAGGGACGTCCGGGCTGGCATATCGAATGCTCTGTGATGTCTAAAAAATATCTGGGAGATCAGATTGATATTCATGCAGGCGGAGAGGATTTGATTTTCCCCCATCATGAAAATGAAATTGCGCAGTCCGAGGCAGCCAACGAAAAGCCGTTTGCCACTTACTGGATGCACAATGGTTTCCTGAATATTGACAATAAAAAAATGTCCAAGTCTCTTGGAAATTTCTTTACCGTCCGTGAAATCGGTGAAAAGTATGACCTTCAGGTGCTTCGTTTCTTTATGCTGAGTGCACATTACCGCAGTCCTCTGAATTTCAGTGCAGATCTGATGGAGGCATCAAAAAACAGTCTGGAGAGAATTCTGACAGCTATGGATCGTCTCAGAGATCTGGATGGAAAAGCAGCCGGAGATGTGCTGACAGAGAAGGAGCAGGCTGATGTGGCAGCAGCGAAAGAGCTGATTGCCAAGTATGAGGCAGCGATGGATGACGATTTCAACACAGCTGATGCAGTATCTGCAGTATTTGAACTGGTTAAGTTAAGCAACAGCACAGCCTGCGAAACCAGCACAAAGGCATATGTGGATTATCTGAAGGATACGATTGCAAAGCTCTGCGATGTTCTGGGAATTATCACAGAGAGAAAGGCCGATGCTCTGGAGGAAGAGATCGAAGAGATGATTGCAGCCAGACAGCAGGCCAGAAAAGAAAGAAATTTTGCCCTTGCCGATGAGATTCGTCAGAAGCTTCTGGATATGGGCATTATTCTGGAAGATACCAGAGAGGGCGTAAAATGGAAGAGAGCATAAAGATTCCCTCTCTGATGAAGGAAGCGCTTCTGTTGGAGCCGGTGGATATCTGCAGCTATTCTCCTCTGGCTCTGGCCTATATGGGAGATGCAGTCTACGAGGTTCTGGTCCGTACCAGAGTGATGAACCGCGGCAGTATGCAGGTGAACAAAATGCATAAAAAAAGCGCCAGCCTGGTCAAGGCAGAGGCGCAGGCCCGGATCATACAGGCGCTTCAGGAGGAACTGACAGTGGAAGAAACGGCTGTTTATAAGCGGGGGCGGAATGCACATTCCGCTTCGTCTGCCAAAAATGCGTCTATCCGGGACTACAGAATGGCTACGGGATTTGAGGCTCTGGTTGGATATTTGTATCTGACAGGGCAGTATGAGCGGCTTTTAAAGCTGGTACATGACGGATTAGAGAGGATTGGAGAATTTTCATGAGATACGAAGAACTGACCATAGAAGGGCGCAATGCAGTAATGGAAGCATTCCGCTCCGGAAAAACCATTGACAAGCTGTTTGTCCAGGACGGATGTAAGGACGGGCCGGTTCAGAGCATTGTCAGAGAGGCGAGAAAGCACGACGCTATTATTTCCTTTGTGCCAAGAGAACGTCTGGATCAGATGTCAGAAACAGGAAAACATCAGGGTGTGATTGCCTATGCGGCAGCCTATGAATATGCCCAGGTGGAGGATATGCTGGAGGCAGCCAGAGAAAAGGGAGAACCGCCTTTTCTTTTCCTGCTGGACGGAATTGAGGATCCGCACAATCTGGGAGCCATTATCCGTACCGCCAACCTGGCTGGAGCCCACGGCGTGATTATTCCCAAACACAGGGCATCAGGACTGACTGCTACCGTAGCCAGAACTTCTGCAGGGGCGTTAAACTATACGCCTGTAGCCAAGGTGACAAACCTGGGAACCACCATTGAGGAACTGAAAAAACAGGGCATGTGGTTTGTCTGTGCAGATATGGGCGGAGAAATGATGTACCGCATGAATCTGAAAGGACCCATCGGCCTTGTGATCGGAAATGAAGGAAGCGGAGTCAGCAGACTGGTTCGGGAAAAATGCGATATGACAGCATCTATTCCTATGAAGGGGGATATTGATTCTCTCAATGCATCGGTTGCTGCCGGCGTTCTGGCTTATGAGATTGTCCGGCAGAGAATCATGGGATAGAGATACCGGACAACAACGGGAGAGAACGGAAGATGGGAATCCGGGTAGTAAAAGGAGTGTGGGAAGTATGAAAAAGCACAGAGTTTTTTTTCTTGCTGCGGCAGCGGGCGCAGTCCTTTGCCTTTGTCCGGGACTGCAGACACAGGTGTGGGCGCAGGTCAGGACCCCTCAGGCGGCAGGAACTTCAGTTTACGGCAACGGGATTGCTGTTCTTGATGCGTCCAATGCGGGGGATGGCTACTGTATGATCCGCTACACCGGCGGAGTCCCCAAGATCAAGGTTCAGATTTCCAGCGGAGCAGTGACCTATACGTATGATCTGAATGCGAGAAATGCCTATGAGGTGTTTCCGTTTTCTGAGGGAAACGGCAGCTATTCAATTAAGGTCTTCGAGCAGGTATCAGGGAATCAGTACTCTCAGGTTCTGAGCCAGAGTGTCAATGTATCTTTGAAAGATGAGTTTTCGCCGTTTCTTTATCCAAATCAGTATGTGAATTTTTCAGAAAACAGCGCGGCAGTTTCCCTGGCTCAGCAGGTGACTTCAGGCGCAGCTGATGAGATTGGAAAGGTAAAGGCTGTTTATGAATATGTCGTTGGTAATCTGAAATATGATTATGCAAAGGCTCAGTCTGTTCAGTCTGGCTACCTGCCCAATGTGGATCAGGTTTTGGCGACAAAAACAGGGATCTGTTTTGACTATGCGGCGGTTATGACAGCCATGCTCCGCTCCCTGGATATTCCTGCAAAACTGGTTGTGGGCTATACAGGAGATGTTTATCATGCATGGGTGGATGTTTATATTAAGGAAATTGGCTGGGTAGATAATTTTATTTATTTTGATGGAGTCAGCTGGAAGCTTATGGATCCCACCTTTGCCTCTTCCGGCGGAAACACGGATGCAGTGAAGCAGTATATCGGAGATGGGGCTAATTACAGAAGCAAATACTCCTATTAGAGGTGAGCGAGGATGGAAGAGAAGAAAAAGAAAAAAAGCGGAATTTATTCAGCAGGGAACCTGTCGGCATTTTGTCTGCAGGTTTCTCTGCTTTTATCAGCAGCAGTTCCTTTGGAAGAGGGACTTTCTGTTATGGCAGAGGATGCCCGAACTTTGCAGGAAAAAAAGCTGCTTCAGGAGCTGGCTGAGGATGTGGAGCTGGGAGAACCTCTGTTTGCGGCTTTGGAACGGACAGGAGAGTTTCCGCCCTATGTGGTGAAAATGGCGAAGCTGGGGCACCAGACAGGAACTCTGGATCAGATAATGAAGGATTTATCTGTTTATTATGAAAAGGAATTTCAGCTGATGCGGAGTATTCAGAATGCGCTGACCTATCCGGTTATGATGATTTTTATGCTGCTAACAGTGCTGTTTGTTCTGTTTACGAAAGTAATGCCGATTTTTGAAGGCGTATATGAACAGCTGGGAGCACAGATGTCACCTTTATCCAGGACGGCTATCCGGCTTGGGGGGATTTTCAGCGGCGGTGCGCTGGTTCTTTCCGGAGCGGCGGCAGCGGCGGCACTGGCAGTATGGACTGCCTCCAGGTTTGGAAAAACCTTCCGTCTGGTGGAAAAGATGACACAGAGTCTGAAGCGGAAGAGCAGACTGGCTCTGTCTGTGGCAGGCCGCCGTTTTACAGCGGTTCTGGCTTTAACTCTTCGCAGCGGCATGGAACTGGAAAAGGGCATGGAACTGGCAGGAGAGCTGGTGGAAAACACCAGAGTAGAGGAAAAACTGAAGGAATGCGCCGAGGAGCTGGAATGTGGAGCAGGATATTATGAAGCAATGAAGAAAACAGGTCTGTTCAGCGGATTTCATATTCAGATGATACGGGTAGGCGCAAGAAGCGGAAATCTGGATCAGGTGATGGAGAAGCTGTCCGGCGATTATGAAAAAGAGGCAGAGGCAGCGATTGATACCATGCTTGCCAGATTTGAACCGACCATGGTAGCAGTACTGGCAGTGGCAGTGGGATTGGTACTCCTGTCAGTGATGCTTCCCCTGGCGGGAGTTCTGTCAGCGATTGGTTAGGAGATGGCCATGAGAAAAGGAATTGATTTTAAAATGTGGTTCAGTCTGGCAGGTTCAGCAGCCCTGGTGCTGGCAGCAGCGGTCCTTATGACGGCAGGAGTATCACAGCTATCCCGCAGAACGGAGGAAGAGGGCGCCCGGAATCTGATTCAGGCAGTGCGCAGAGCATCGGTTCAGTGCTATGCCATAGAGGGAAGATATCCACCGAGTGTAGAATATCTGGAGGAAAACTATGGGGTAGCCATTGATCGTGAGCGATATCATGTATTTTATGAAGGCTTTGCATCCAATGTAATGCCGGATATTACAGTGTTTCCGGTATCAGAGCTGGAAGAACAGGGGGAGTAGTAGATGAACCAGAAAAAGAAAACTGCAGGGGCAGGTGTAAATCTGCTGTTTACCATGCTGCTGTTTCTTGTGTTTGTGCTTTGCGCTTTGTTTACTGTTCTTTTTGGAAGCAGAGTATATGAAAATATCAGCAGCCGGTCAGAAAATAATGATACGGAAAGCGTGGCACTGCATTATATTGCAAATAAAGTACGTCAGGGTGACAGAGACGGTGCGGTTGATGTGATTGAGATAGAAGGTACTCCGGTGCTGGAGCTGACTCAGATGTCAGGAGAGGTGTCCTATTATACATGGATTTACTATCGGGACGGATGTATCCGGGAACTGTTTACCAGAGAGGGAACAGGACTGGGACTGGATGACGGACTGGAAATTATGGAGTGCAGCGGGCTCCGTCTGTCTAAAGAAGGGCGTCTGATAGAGGCGGAAACTCTTGGAGATGGAGGAGGAAGGATAGTTCTCTCTGTCAGAAGCGGAGGTTTCGCTTATGAATAGAAAGAATGGTTCCGGATCCGGAATGTTTATGATGGAGATGATTCTGGCAGTCTTCTTTTTCCTGCTTTGTTCCGGCATTTGCGTTACGGCTTTTGTGAAGGCGGATCGTATGAGCCATCTGGCTCAGGATACGAATCAGGCTGTTGTAATCGCAGAAAACATGGCAGAAATATGGAAAGCCGGGGGGAGAGAGCTTCTGGAGGAAAAAGCAGGAGCGATTCCTTCCAATACGGAAATGGCAGGAAAAGACGGGGATTTCCGGGAATATGCCTGCACGGTTTATCTGGATCGGGAGGGGACACAGGCTGCAGCGGAATCCGATGTATTTTTTACAGGAGTCCTGTCTCAGCAGGAAAAGGATGGTCTGGAGACGGCAGAGATCACAGTTGTCCGGCAGAGGGATCAGAAGCAGCTGTTTTCCATGACGGCAGCAAGATATGTGCCGGAAAAGGCAGAGTAGGAGGATGGAATGAGAAAACAGGTAAATATCGGAACCACCTCCCTGATATTAATTTTTGTAATCCTCTGTCTGTCGGCTTTCGGGCTCCTTTCTCTGAGCAGTGCGAAAGGCGATTTGAATCTGGCAGAGAAGAATGCAAAGGCAGTTCAGATTTATTATGAGGCAGATGCAGCAGGCGAGGCCTTTGTTCAGATGGTTCACCAGGTTTTTCAGGAGGCAAAAAAGCAGAATCTTACGGGTTCCCGGCGGGATGAGTATTTAAAAGAGAGACTGGGCAGCTACTACCGGGATGGTCTCGTGCAGACAGATATCGAAATGAAATTCGGACAGGCTCTTCATATTGAGCTGCAGCCTGAGGGAGAAGAAGGATACAGGATTCAGAGCTGGAATGTTTATAACCGGGAGGACTATGAAATCGACAGATCCATGCCTGTCTGGACAGGAGAACTGTCCTGATGGAGGAGAAGGGACAGAAAGTGCCGGTACGGACAGAAGAGGAAATCTGAAGAGCAATTCAGGGGAAGGGGAAGGAAGATGATTGAAGAGATTTTAAAGCAGGCAGTGGCGGAGCATGCATCGGATGTTTTTCTGATACCAGGCATGGCATATGCTTTTAAGCTGGGAGGAACTATTGTCCACAAGGGAGAAGAAAAGGTTTTTCAGGAGGAAATGAACCGGCTGATTACAGAATTGTATCATGTAGCAGGAGAACGCAGCATGGAGCGGGTAACAACCTGCGGAGATGATGATTTTTCTTTTGCAGTGCCGGGGGTGGCCCGTTTTCGTGCCAATGTGTTCCGTCAGCGCAACTCGCTGGCAGCAGTGATTCGTGTGGTACATTTCGAGCTTCCGGATCCGGAAGAGCTTCATCTTCCCAGGACAATTATCGATGTGGCCAGGATGACAAAAGGGCTTGTACTGGTGACAGGGCCGGCCGGAAGCGGAAAAAGTACAACGCTTGCCTGTGTCATAGATGAAATCAACAAAACCCGGAATGCCCATGTGATTACTCTGGAAGATCCTATTGAATATCTGCACCGCCATAAAAAGAGCGTAGTGACTCAGAGAGAAATCGGTACAGATACTGACAGCTATGTCAGCGGACTGCGGGCCTCCCTTCGTCAGGCGCCGGATGTTATTCTTCTTGGAGAAATGCGGGATTTTGAAACAATCAAGACAGCGATGACAGCTGCGGAGACAGGCCATCTGGTTATTTCTACTTTGCATACAGTAGGCGCGGCCAATACCATTGATCGGATTATTGACAGTTTTCCGCCGGATCAGCAGCAGCAGATCCGGATCCAGATCTCCATGGTTATGCAGGCAGTGATTTCCCAGCAGCTGATTCCGACAACAGACGGAAAAGAGATTCCGGCTTTTGAGATTATGTTTTTAAATAATGCAATCCGGAACATGATCCGGGAAGCGAAAATTCATCAGATAGACAGCGTCATTTCTACGGCTCAGGAAGAGGGAATGATTACCATGGATGCCAGTCTCATACAGCTTTACAAGAGTGGAAGGATCAGCCGGGAAAATGCTGTTATTTACAGCAGCAACAGTGAATTGATGGAAAAGAAGCTGAACCGTCTTTAAAAGTAAAACAGCCGTCCAGGGCCCGCAGTGAACAAAAACGGACTCTGGATGGCTGTCTTTATGAGTGGATTAAGCCTCATCCTCCACAGTCATAACCCGGAGGCCCAAATCGCTCCAGGTGTTTCCAATCAGATAGGAGGTATAGTTTCTTCCGGAAGCAATATCGGTCTGGAAGGAAACCAGAGGCTGAGGCAGACTGGTGCCGATTCCGATTGCTCCAAGAACAAGGACAGGAATTTCCTTCAGGAAGGTATAAGAATTGGAATTGGTAATATAAAACTGATAGGATCCTGCCATTGCCTGTTTATAGGGAGTAACAGACTGAAAGCCTACGTTGCGGAAGACAGTTTCTCCTCCGTACAGGAGAAGATCGAAACGGGAACCGCTGTAGGTCATGTTGGCAAAGCGGTAACAGCCGGAACCGGAGGGAAGATTGGTACATCCCATATCGGATACCCGGATCATTTCCAGTCCGCCGAAAGCAGAATCTGTGAGAATCATTGTGACTTTCTGCCCTGCAATAAAGGGGAAATTCTGCTGGAGAAGTACGGAGCGAAGGCCGTTGGTTCGCCGGACAGTGACCGTATGGAAGCCGTCGGAAATCCAGTCATAGGTGGAGATGGTTCCAAACCGGGAATTGACGGCATAGGGGGTTCCGTCAATGGAAATATTAACCGGGAAGGAATTGGAGGAGGCATTTAAAAAGCGTACCTGCCCCAGAAAACGGGGAGGAAGACTGGGGATGGTGGGACGTCCGGGAAGCCAGCCGTGGTTATGCCCTCCGGATGAGCCGCCAGGGTATACAGGCCCTCCTTCGCCGGGGAAGGGAAGGGGGATGACCGGCCCCGGCCCCATATTGCTGTCCGGGTATACAGGTCCTCCTTCTTCAAAGTCGGGAAGAGGAATGACCGGGCGTCCGCTGTCGTTTTGATCGGGAATGTTGTCGGGATATACGGGTCCCCCTTCTTCAAAATCGGGGAGGGGCGTGGTCAGCCCGTAGTCATTTCCGGCAGGGGCTGCATCTTTTCCCGCTTGGGTGTTTTCTCTGGGGATGTCGTTGTAATGCGTATCGTTTTCAGCCATAAAAAGCCTCACTGTTTTTTACTTTACCTTATGTACAGGAATGAGGGCTGGTTCCGGAATCCGGGAAAAAGGGACAGTTTTTACAGAATATTTTGGAAAAGGGGTCGACCCTGCCCGACCCCGGCAAAGAAAAACAAAAAACGCCGGAACCCTGTAAAACAAGGCTCCGGCGCACTTTTCATCAAGCTGCTGACGGGAATCGGACCCGTGACCTCCGCACTACCAATGCGACGCTCTACCGACTGAGCCACAGCAGCTTATTCACAGACTGAAGATGTCCGATGAACTTTATCTATAGTATCATGGCTTTTTCGCTTTGTCAACCGGAAATACGAAAATATCAGACAGCGGAAAGGAGGATTTGGAGAAACTCCGGGCAACTCCCTCTTTTCTAAACGGCGGTTTTATGTTATGATACAGTATTATCAGAGCTTTCGCCGGATGGCGGAGATTATTTCAGACGGAGGAACCTTGTAATGGAAAAGGAAAAAGAGGTTTTGGAGACAACTGTTTCTAAAAATTTTATTGAGCAGGAGATTGATAAGGATCTGGCAGAGGGTGTTTACGATCACGTACAGACCCGTTTCCCACCGGAGCCGAACGGATATCTTCATATTGGACATGCAAAGTCAATTCTTTTAAACTATGGACTGGCTAAAAAATACGGCGGCAAGTTTAATCTGCGTTTTGATGATACCAATCCTACCAAGGAAAAGACAGAGTTTGTGGAATCGATTATGGAGGATGTAAAGTGGCTGGGAGCTGATTTTGAAGATCGCCTGTTTTTTGCATCCAATTATTTTGATAAAATGTATGAGTGTGCGGTTTTCCTGATTAAAAAAGGAAAAGCCTTTGTCTGCGACCTGTCTGCCGAGCAGATCAGAGAGTACCGGGGAGATTTTACTACTCCGGGTAAGGAAAGTCCCTACCGCAACCGCAGTGTGGAAGAAAACCTGCGTCTGTTTGAGGAAATGAAGGAAGGAAAATATCAGGACGGAGAGAAGGTTCTTCGCGCCAAGATTGATATGGCATCACCCAATATCAATATGAGAGATCCGGTTATTTACCGTGTGGCAAGAATGAGCCATCACAATACCGGAGACAAGTGGTGCATTTATCCTATGTATGACTTTGCACATCCCATTGAGGATGCTATTGAGCATATTACCCATTCTATCTGTACTCTGGAGTTTGAGGATCATCGTCCTCTGTATGACTGGGTTGTGCGTGAGTGCGAGTTTGAGAATCCGCCCCGCCAGATTGAGTTTGCCAAGCTGTACCTGACAAATGTGGTGACAGGAAAGCGTTACATTAAAAAGCTGGTAGAGGACGGCATTGTAGACGGCTGGGATGATCCCCGTCTGGTTTCGATTGCGGCTCTGCGCAGAAGAGGTTACACTCCGGAAGCAATCAAGATGTTTGTAGAGCTGGTAGGCGTATCCAAGGCCAACAGTTCTGTAGATTATGCAATGCTGGAGTATTGTATCCGTGAAGATCTGAAATTGAAAAAGCCGCGTATGATGGCAATCTTAGATCCGATCAAATTAGTGATCGACAATTATCCGGAAGGCGAGATGGAATGGCTGGATGCAGAGAATAATCTGGAAAGTGTGCGGATGGAGTGAAAATGCTACATATAGAATAGCAGGAACACATTATCCAGAATATAATCTGGTGGAATTTAACTTGAATCAGGCTAGGATAGTGCAATTTGGAGAAATAGAGTAGAGATAGAATCGAAAAGTTTGGGACTTCTGAGAAATCAGGGGTTCTTTTTTTGTGCTTATTTTGAGGGTATTTAATTTTGAATTTTTAGAACAGATGCTCGGGGCTTAGTTTACACCAAATAACTATCAACTCGTCACTGCGAGCTTAAGCGAAGCAGTCTAGAGAAAGTAAAAT
>UQFC01000023.1 GCA_900540335.1 uncultured Clostridium sp.
TGTTAAGCACGCCGCCAGCGTTCATCCTGAGCCAGGATCAAACTCTCATGTTAAAGTTTTGATTCCAGTCAAAATTCGCTTGGCTAATTTTAACCGTTATTACTGTTGTTTTGGTTTTGTTCTGAATGTTCTCTTGAACTTCAAGGCTTAACCAAAAGCCTTTGTTCTTAGAATTTTCAGGGTTTTACATACTGTTCAGTTTTCAAGGTTCTTTGTTGTCTCAGCGACAGCTCATATATTTTATCATAAGCATTCTTGCTTGTCAACAACTTTTTTAATTTATTTTTTGTTTTTCTTTTTCAAAAGCGCCGTTTTTTTAACAGCTCAGCTAGTTTATCACGAAAACTCATCAGTGTCAAGCACTTTTTTGTTTTTATTTTTTCTAGCTTTTTTAAAAAAAGAAACGGAGAAAGAGGGATTTGAACCCTCGCGCCGGTTGCCCGACCTACACCCTTAGCAGGGGCGCCTCTTCGGCCTCTTGAGTATTTCTCCGAATTCATAATTCCATATGAGTTGTCCGATTCATTTCTGTTTCAGACGCATTGACAATTATACTGGATAATATTTTATTTGTCAACTATAATTTTATCAAAATTTTGCAGTTTTTTTTCAGCAGTTTTTCAAAGCCTCTTTTTCGGCTTGTCTTTCATCTGTTTTCAGCCTGATATCTCCTTATTCTGCATATTCCTTCACAGCAGTTTCATACAGATTGTTTCCCTGACTGTCAATCACAACAATCACCGGAAAATCTTCTACCTCCAGCTTTCTGATTGCCTCTGTGCCTAAATCCTCATAAGCTACTACCTGGGATGATTTGATTCTCTGGGACAGCAGAGCTCCTGCTCCTCCTACTGCTGCAAAATACACACAGCCATTGCGCACAATAGCCTCCTGAACGGCTTTTGTACGCTTTCCCTTACCAATCATAGCCCCCAGACCTAAATCCAGCAGAGCCGGCGTATACTTATCCATACGGCTGGCTGTGGTAGGACCTGCTGAACCAATGGGACGCCCCTCTCTTGCCGGAGACGGTCCCATATAATATATTACGTTTCCCTCTAACTCAACAGGAAGAGGCTTCCCTTCGTCCAATGCTTCCTGCATTCTTTTATGAGCTGCATCCCGCGCAGTATAGATGGTTCCTGTGAGATATACGTAATCTCCTGCCTTCAGGCTTTTTCTGTCTTCCGGAGATACCGGTGCGCTGATTCTTCGATTCATATGATTCTTCCTCTCTTTCCCGGTTTCCTAAATTACCCTGTGCACATGTCTGTTTACATGACAGCAGATATTCACTGCAACGGGGAGACCTGCAATGTGGGTTGGGTATGTTTCAATATTTACGGCAAAGGCCGTTACAGTTCCTCCCAGTCCTCCCGGTCCGATTCCCAGTCTGTTGATTTTTTCCAGCATTTCCTTTTCCAGCTCCCGGACATAAGGAACCGGAGACTCTTCCTTCAGATTTCTTGTCAGGGCATGCTTTGCCATCAGAGCGCATTTTTCAAACGTGCCTCCGATTCCCACACCGATCACCATAGGAGGACAGGCATTGGGACCTGCATCCTTTACAGCCGTTAAAATAGCCTCCTTTACCCCTTCAATACCATCTGCCGGCTTCAGCATAAATACACGGCTCATATTCTCACTTCCAAAGCCCTTGGGCGCCAGGGTAATTTCTACCCGATCTCCTTCTGTAATCTCATAATGAATCACAGCCGGGGTATTGTCCTTTGTGTTTTCCCGGTAAATCGGATCCTTTACCACAGATTTTCGGAGAAAACCATTCACATATCCGTTTCTGACTCCCTCATGAATGGCTTCTGTCAGACTTCCACCTTCAAAATGAACATCCTGTCCTGCCTTTACAAAAACCACAGCCATTCCAGTGTCCTGGCAGATAGGAATCATCTCATCTCCTGCAATCTGAAGATTTTCCTGAAGCTGATTGAGAATCTGACGGCCAAGGGGAGATTTTTCAGTCTCTGCTGCACAACCCAGGCACTCCTTCATATCTTCCGACAAAAAATGATTCGCTTCTATGCACATTTCCTCAATGGCTTTGGAAATAACACTGGTTTCAATGGTCCTTAACATATATTTTTCCTCCGAAATTCCCCTTTATGATTTCTTGCAGCTTCTGCTCACAAATCTGCTTCTATCAGAAAGAGGGCGCCGCAAAACAGATTTCTCAACCATATTTTGCGATACCCCCTTTTCATGCGTGTCTGGCCGTCTCAGAAAGTCAGCCGTACATCAAAATTTATGATTCTGTTTCTGTGCTGTCTTCCTCCGGCTCTTCCTCCAGATGAAGCTCCTCAATGCCGTCTCCCTCTGATTTCTTTCCGTCATCTCTTACCTTTGCAATACTGGCGACACGGATATCAGAATCCTGATCCACATTCATCAGCTTTACACCGGAGGTATTTCTTCCGATTACGGAAATATCGTCTACAGAAATCCGGATTACAACACCTTCTGTTGTAATCATCATAATATCATGATCATCATGAACCAGCTTGGCACCGATCAGATCTCCTGTTTTCTCCGTGATACGATAGCAGAGCACACCCTTTCCGCCCCTGTTCTGAGCCGTAAACTCCTCAATAGGAGTCCGCTTGCCCATTCCGTAGGCAGAAACAACCAGAAGACTTTCTCCCTGCGTATGCATCTGCATGGCAACAATCTGATCGCCCTCATTCAGCTTCATACCGATCACGCCCATGGATACACGTCCTGTTACGCGGACATCTGTTTCATGGAAACGAATACACTGGCCCTTTTGTGTTACCATGAAAATATCCTTGGTATCGTCCGTTACCTTTACCTCGATCAGCTCGTCATTTTCACGCAGCACAATAGCCTGAAGTCCGTTTTTGCGGACATTTCCGTATTCCTTTAACGGGGTCTTCTTTACCATGCCGTCCTTGGTTGCCATAAACAGATAATCAGACTCCTGGTATTCCTTCATAGGAATAATAGCCGTAATCTTTTCACCCGGCTGCAGCTGAATCAGATTCACAATCGCCGTTCCTCTGGCTGTGCGGCTTCCTTCCGGAATTGCATAAGCCTTCAGACGGTATACACGTCCCTTATTTGTAAAGAACATGATATAATTATGAGTCTTTGTCAGAATCAGATCCTCAATATAGTCCTCATCAATGGTCTGCATTCCCTTGATTCCCTTGCCGCCCCTGTTCTGGCTCTTAAAGTTATCTACGCTCATTCGCTTAATGTAGCCTAACTTTGTCATTGCCACAATGGTATTCTCATTGGGGATCAGATCCTCCATGGACATATCAAATTCGTCAAATCCGATTGATGTTTTTCTGTCATCTCCGTACTTTCCGGAAATCACTGTGATCTCTTCTTTAATTACACCCAGAAGCTTCTTCTCATCTGCCAGAATTGCCTTTAACTCGCTGATCTTTTCCATCAGCTCCTGATATTCATTCTCCAGCTTCTCCCGTTCCAGACCTGTCAAAGCCCGCAGACGCATGTCTACGATTGCCTGGGCCTGAGCATCGCTCAGACCGAACCGCTCGATCAACTGAAGCTTTGCAGACTGTACATTGTCCGATCCGCGGATAATCCGGATAACCTCATCAATATGATCCAGAGCGATCAGCAGGCCTTCCAAAATATGCGCCCGCTCCTCTGCCTTATTCAGATCATATCTGGTTCTTCTTGTAACAACCTCTTCCTGATGCTTCAGATAATATTTCAGCATATCCAGAAGATTGAGGATCTTCGGCTCATTATTTACAAGGGCAAGCATAATCACGCCAAAGGTATCCTGAAGCTGAGTATGCTTTAACAGCTGGTTCAGAACCACATTGGCATTTACGTCACGGCGCAGCTCAATTACAATCCGCATACCCTGGCGATCCGATTCATCTCTCAGATCCGTAATGCCGTCCACCCGCTTCTCCTTTACCAGATCCGCAATTTTTTCGATCAGACGGGCCTTGTTTACCAGATAAGGCAGCTCTGTCACAATAATTCTGCTCTTTCCGTTGGGAAGGGTTTCAATATCAGACACAGCCCGCACACGGATTTTGCCGCGGCCTGTTCTGTATGCCTCGTCAATACCGGATTTGCCGAGAATCGTTGCTCCTGTGGGGAAATCCGGTCCCTTTACAATGTCCAGAATCTCCTCCATTGTGGTTTCACGATCTTCCTCAATCCGGTTATCGATGATCTTTACCACAGCGCTGATAACCTCCCGCAGGTTGTGGGGAGGAATATTGGTTGCCATACCAACGGCAATTCCGGTGGTTCCATTGACCAGAAGGTTGGGGAAACGGGAAGGAAGAACCGTCGGCTCCTTCTCTGTCTCATCAAAGTTCGGAATAAAATCCACGGTATCCTTGTTAATGTCTGCAAGCATTTCCATGGAAATCTTACTTAATCTCGCCTCTGTATAACGCATGGCTGCAGCGCCGTCTCCGTCTACAGAACCGAAGTTTCCATGACCGTCCACCAGCGGATACCGGGTAGACCATTCCTGTGCCATGTTAACCAGGGCTCCGTAAATAGAGCTGTCTCCATGAGGATGATATTTACCCATGGTATCGCCAACGATACGGGCACACTTACGGTGAGGCTTATCCGGTCCGTTGTTCAGCTCGATCATAGAATACAGAACTCGTCTCTGAACCGGCTTTAAGCCATCGCGCACATCAGGAAGCGCCCGGGCGGCAATTACGCTCATGGCATAATCGATATATGATTTTTCCATGGTGGATTTCAAATCAATATCATGAACTTTATCAAAAATATTTGGTTCCATAATTATCTCCTTACAATCAGATGTCCAGATTCTGTACGTATTTTGCGTTGGCCTCAATAAATTCACGCCGCGGCTCTACCTGATCCCCCATCAGGGTTGTAAAGGTCAGATCCAGCTCTGAAGCCACATCATCATTCATATTTACGCGAAGCAGAATCCGGCGCTCCGGATCCATGGTTGTCTCCCAGAGCTGCTCTGCATCCATTTCGCCCAGACCCTTGTACCGCTGGATTTTATTGTTGGTATCACGTCCTACCTCTTTCAGAATCTGGTTCAGCTCCTCATCGCTGTAGGCATACCAGATTTTTTTATTTTTCTCCAGCTTATATAAAGGCGGCTGCGCCAGATATACATGCCCCTGACGGATCAGCTCCGGCATAAACCGGTATAAAAAGGTCAGCATCAGGGTACTGATATGAGCGCCGTCCACATCCGCATCTGTCATAATAATAATCTTATGATAGCGGAGCTTGGAAATATCGAAATCCTCATGAATTCCTGTTCCAAATGCCGTGATCATGGCTTTGATCTCAGCATTGGCATAAATTTTGTCCAGTCTCGCCTTCTCCACGTTAAGAATCTTTCCGCGAAGAGGAAGAATCGCCTGGGTATCTCTGGAGCGGGCAGTCTTTGCAGAACCGCCTGCAGAGTCTCCCTCTACGATAAAGATCTCGCACTTTTCCGGATCCTTGTTGGAGCAGTCTGCCAGCTTTCCGGGCAGAGCCATTCCTTCCAGAGCCGTCTTTCTTCTTGTCAGATCCCGGGCCTTTCTTGCTGCCGCTCTCGCTCTCTGGGCAAGAACAGATTTCTCACAGATGGTTTTTGCTGCAGTAGGATTCTGCTCCAGGAAATAAGTCAGCTGCTCGCTTACCACTCCGTCAACAGCTCCTCTTGCCTCGCTGGTACCCAGCTTCTGCTTGGTCTGTCCCTCAAACTGGGGATCCTCGATCTTGACACTGATAATACAGGTCAGTCCCTCACGGATATCCTCTCCGCTTAAATTGGGCTCACTGTCCTTTAAAAGCTTATTTTTCCGGGCATAGTCGTTGATCGTTTTTGTCAGAGCATTTTTCAGACCTGCCAGATGCGTTCCTCCCTCCGGAGTATTTACGTTGTTTACAAAACTGTAAATACTTTCCGTATAGGAATCATTGTGCTGCATGGCAACCTCTACAAAAACTCCGTCCTTTGTTCCTTCACAGTAAATCACATCACTGTAAAGAGGTACCTTGCCCTTATTCAGGTAAGTAACAAATTCCTGAATTCCGCCTTCGTAATGGAATACTTTTTCCCGCTTTTCCTCCCGATCGTCCTTCAGTAAAATCCGAAGGCCCTTGGTCAGGAATGCCGTTTCCTGAAGACGGATTCTTAAAATCTCAAAATCGTAAACAGTCTCTTCAAAAATCTCCGGATCCGGCAGGAAATGAACCTCCGTACCGTGCTGATCGATCGGACAGGTTCCCACAACCTTCAGCGGATACATTACCTTACCCCGCTCATATCTCTGCTGGTAGATCTTGCCGTCCTGATAAACGCGAACCTCCAGCCAGGTGGACAGAGCATTTACAACAGATGCTCCTACGCCATGAAGACCGCCGGATACCTTATATCCCCCGCCGCCAAATTTTCCTCCGGCATGCAGAATCGTAAAGACGACCTCAACTGCCGGAATTCCAGCCTTTTTCTGAACCCCTACCGGAATTCCCCGTCCGTCATCTACAACAGTAATGGAATTATCCCGGTTAATGGTTACCTGAATATTATGGCAATATCCGGCCAGTGCCTCATCCACCGCATTGTCTACAATCTCGTATACCAGGTGATGAAGACCTGTCGAAGAAGTGCTGCCTATATACATGCCAGGCCGTTTCCGGACTGCCTCAAGCCCTTCCAGAATCTGAATCTGGTCTGCTCCGTATTCTGCACTCATATTGATTCCTCCTAGATTTATGTTTACTTCTAATTTTCTCTTGTCACAGTTCCATTCACCACCTGAAACAGTCTGTCGATCCGGAAGCGGTTGCTGACAAAGTCCTCCACGCCCGTACAGGTAATCATGGTCTGAATATGATGAATTGCTGATAACAGCTGATTTTGCCGGTGTCCGTCCAGCTCGGACAATACATCGTCCAGAAGCAGGATGGGATAATCCCGCACCAGCTTTTTCACCAGCTCTATCTCTGCCAGCTTCAGGGAAAGGGCAGCCGTTCTCTGCTGTCCCTGGGAACCGAATCTCCGGATATCGATTTCATCCAGAAAAAATCCGATATCATCCCTGTGCGGCCCGGTGAGAGTTGTTTTCTGCTTCCTGTCCTGAGCACGGCTTTTTTTCAGCTCCGCCTCCAGCTGATCGGCAGAGGCATTGGGATCATACACAATTCTGAGATTTTCCTTCCCGCCGGAAAGAGTCCTGTGAATTTCACAGATCATATCATTCAGCTGATCGATGAACTCCTCCCGAAGCCGGATCACCTCTTTCCCGTACTGAACCAGCTGTATATCCCACACATCCAGAGTCTCCTCGTACTCCGGATGAAAAGCCAGCTCCTTTAACAGCCGGTTTCTCTGCATCAGAACCCGGTTGTAAGAAGTAAGGGAATGAACATACAGCTTATTTAGTTGACATAACTCAAGATCGATGAACCGTCTCCGCTCCGCAGGACCGTTTTTTATAAGATTCAAGTCCTCCGGTGAAAAAAACACCACATTGACAATTCCAAACAGCTCGCTGGCCTTTCGTATGGGAATCCCGTTTATCGCGATTCCCTTGGCCTTGTTTTTCTTCAGATGCATATCGATCCGATACGGTACGTCATTTTTCCGGATATTCAATTTAATATGGGATTCATCCTCGTGAAAATGAATCAGTTCCCGATCTTTACTGCCCCTGTGAGATTTGGTGGTGCAGCATACATATACAGCTTCCAGAATATTTGTTTTACCCTGGGCATTATTTCCGTACAGAATATTGGTTCCGGGATCAAATTCCATATGTAATTCCCGGTAGTTCCGGTAATTTTTCAGTTCAATTGACTCAATGATCATAATGTTATCCGGATCGTCTCTCCCTGAAAGAGTACTTCATCTCCGTCACGGAGCTTTTTCCCCCGCTGGTATTCCACCTGGCCGTTTACCTTTACCAGGCCTTCCTCGATCGCATACTTGGCATCTACGCCGGACTCTACCAGTCCGGCTGCCTTCAGTGCCTGGCCAAGCTTAATATATTCATCTCTTAATTTAATAATTTCCATTTTTTTCTCCTGTTTTCAGCCTTCATTGATAAAGTTTACCGGAAGGATCAGATAAATATAGGTTCCCTCCTCGTCCTTGATAAAGCAGGGGGATTTGGGATTCATCATATACAGCTCCACTTCCTCGTCATCGATCACCCGAAGAGCATCCAGAAGGAATTTCGGGTTAAATGCGATCATAATGTCCTTTCCTGCTTTATAGGCAGACACATCGGCATTCATGGATCCGATGGTTGATCTCACCTTCAGGTTTACATTGCTGTCCTCTACATTCAAAATGATCGGTTTTCTGTCGCTGTCCCGGATCAGAATCATGGATCGATCAATACTGTCCATAAATTCCCGTTTATTTACCTTAACCCGTGTTTCATAATCACTGGAAAGCATGTGATCGATCTTGAAGTACTCTCCATCGATCAGTCTGGACACCACCATGGTATCATCAAACTCAAATAAGATATGATTTTTGCTGAAAAAGATCTGAACCTCTTTTTCATTATCACCGCTTAAAATTTTACTGATCTCAGACAGGGTTTTTCCGGGAACGATCACCTTGTGGCTTTCATAGCTTTCCTTTAAAGCAATATTGCGGATGGAAATCCGATGTCCGTCCAGAGAAACCACCTTTAAAATATTTTCCTTTACCTCTAACAGCTCGCCAGCCATCATCTTGTTGCTGTCGTTTGGTGAAATAGAAAAGATCGTCTGTCTGATCGCTTCCTTTAAGGTAAACTGGGACAGAGTAATGGACTGATCCCGTTCAATATAAGGCAGATAGGAAAATTCCTCTCCATCTCTTCCGGGAATATTAAACAGGGCGCTTTCACACTGAATCGTTGTATTAAATTTATTATCAGAAGTAATGATTACCGGTGCTTCTCCATCCGGCAGTTTACGGATGATTTCATAAAACAGTTTTGCATCAAGAGCAATTTTACCCCGTTCCAGAATGGATCCCTCTACTCTTGTTTCAATTCCAAGTTCCATATCATTGCCTGTCAGCTTGATCTGGTCTGCATCTGCATCGATCAGAATACATTCCAGGATTGACATGGTTGTCTTAGCTGGGATCGCCTTGGATACAATGCTGATACCGTTTAATAATGCGCTTTTCTGAAACTGGAGCTTCATGTTGATAACTTCCTTTCTGTCTGTTGGTGGTGCTTTATAAAGCAATATATAATTAAATTTCGTCGTAATCGTAGTAGGGGCTGTGGGTATGTGTAAAAGCCGTTTTTCCCTTGAAGATCAAGGCTTCAGGTCCGTTTATAAGTATGTTGATAACTCTTGGGAAGTCTGGGTAATTCTGATGGATTATCCACAGGGGAGATTTCCGGCGAGGTTTACATAAAAATGGAGATCGATCTGTTCCACAGGGTATCCACAGTTTATACACTGGTTATCCACAGAAAAATGTGCATAACTACTAATTATTGTGGATTAATCTTCTTTTTAAGTATATCTATTGTGTTTTGCAGGGTCGGATTGCCTTCCAGGTCAGCCGTAATTTTATCAATTCCATGAAGAATTGTCGTGTGATCCCGGCCTCCTAACGACTTTCCGATATTCTGAAGTCCCGTATCCGTCATGTTGCGGCAGAGATACATGGCAATCTGCCGGGGATATACGATTTCCTTGTTCCGGCGCTGAGAAACAATATCCAGCGGAGTCAGGTTAAAGTGATCGGCAACTACTTCGATAATAAATTCAGGAGTGACCTCTTTCTTATCACCCGGAGCAATAATATCCTTTAAGGCTTTTTCTGCCAGTGCAATGTTGATTTCCCGGTTCTTTTCCAGTTTGGACAGAGCGACGATTTTCGTAAGAGCTCCCTCCAGCTCACGGATATTGGACTTGATATTGGTAGCGATGTATTTGATTACCTCGTTATCAATATTATATCCTTCCATCTCCTCTTTTTTACGGAGAATGGCCATACGGGTTTCGTAATCCGGGGACTGGATATCCACAGTCAGGCCCCATTCAAAACGGGAGCGGAGCCGTTCTTCCAGAGTTTCAATCTCCTTGGGCGGTTTATCAGATGAAATAATAATCTGTTTTTTCGCCTCGTGAAGGGCGTTAAACGTATGGAAGAATTCCTCCTGCGTACTTTCCTTACCGATAATAAACTGAATATCATCGATCAGCAGAACATCGTTGTTTCTGTACTTTTCCCGGAATTCCGTGGTGGAAATGTTGTTTTTATTCCGGATCGCATCGATCAGCTCATTGGTGAATTTCTCTGAAGTAACGTATAAAATCTTGGCTTTTGGATTGTTTTTCAGAATAAAATTGGCAATGGACTGCATCAGGTGAGTTTTTCCCAAACCTACGCCGCCATAGATAAACAGCGGATTGTAGATTTCACCGGGAGATTCCGCAACAGCAAGAGAAGCTGCATGGGCCAGGTTGTTGTTGGCGCCGACTACAAAGGAATCAAAGGTATATTTGGGATTTAAGTTTGCATTTTGCAGAGTAACGGGGCTGACCGCATTTTGCGTATGATTGATCAGCTGGTTATCGGAAATGCTGTCCCTGATAATCTCGTCCTCGACGATAAATTCCACGTTGTCACAGCGGATGCCGGTTACTTCTTCAATAGATACTTTCAGCATGACGCTGTATTTTTTCTTAATATAGCCAAGAAAATTGGCGTCGGGAACGACGATTTGAATAACATTCCCGGGCTGTTCCATAGAATAGATCTCAAGAGGAAGCAGCCAGGTCTGAAAAGAAACGTTGGATATCTCATATTCGTTTTTTAAATAGAGTAAAATCTCGTCCCATTTTTCTTTTAGTGTTTCTAACATACCTTTGTCTCCTAATCTTTTTCAGGTGGTATTCACAGTTATTGTGGATATTCCGCAGAAATTTGTGGATACGCAAATAAACCCAATCTAAAACCATTGTATAACAAAACGGCCATTTTTTCAACGAAAAACGAAAAAATATGGCCGTTTTGGTGAATTTATCAACAGGGTTATCCACAAACTGTGGATAAGTTATCTACAATATCAACAGGCTCTCTGGATAGCTTCTGCCATAATCTGGGCGGCAAGTGTGCCTGCCATGTTGATATCTGCCGGAACGTCTCCGGTGGAAACTGCATAAATGGAATCTCCGTCCGCCATGGTTGCGACCGGATTAATACACCGGGCATAGGCGCACCGGGTCATGGAAGCGATTTTTGTTAACTGGGCTTTGGAGAATTTTCCATTGGTAATGATTGCTCCGATGGTGGTATTGGATGAGGAAAGTTTTTCTTCTCCCGTAAAGAGATCCGTCTGCTGGCTGAAGCGGTAAAGCTCTTCGCAGGTATCGCAGAAGTGCTTTCTTTCCGGATCCAGAAGACCTGCAATTTTTTCCCCTGTTTCCGGATTGAAAATATCGCCCAGAGCATTCAATACTACAACAGCGGCCATTTTCAGGCTGCCGGCAGAAACGGCGCAGATGCCGATGCCTGATTTCATGGAGCGCTCCATACCGCAGATTTTTCCCACAGAGGCTCCGCAGCCGGCGCCGATACTGCCGCAGAGACTTTTGTTAAAATCAGCGGCGCAGGAAAAGGTTTCCTGCACAGAGGCATTTTTGACCCAGTTTTCTGCCTGGACACAGGCTTCGTAGCCCATGGCCGCATCGGGGCGGACATCAGCCCGGCCCATTCCCAGGTCATAAATACAGGACTGGCAGACCAGGGGAACATTGGCAAAGCCTGTGGGATATCCCATACCGTGCTCTTCCAGGTAGCGCATTACTCCGTCTCCGGCAGCCAGACCAAAGGCAGAGCCTCCGGAAAGAACAATGGCATTCAGAGGATTGTCCGCGGTGACAGGAGAAGTCAGAGGAGTTTCCCGTGAGGCAGGCCCGCCTCCGCTGATATCTACGCCTCCAGCGGCGCCCTGATCGAAAATCAGAACGGTAACGCCGGTTTTTGCTTCTTCATTTTGTGCATGGCCGATGCGAAGACCAGGGATGTCTGTAATGGGAATTTCCCTGACAAAGGATGAGGGTTTCATAAATACTTCCTCCTGTCACTTGAATTTTATTTTTTGATTTATCACAGTTTACTTACCGTTTCAATGCCGCTGCCAGGGTTCTGCTGACTGCGCTGCCGAGAACTGTGCATGCCGCAGCTTCAACAGCGCCCTGGATTCCTACAAAAAGAATGACGAAAATCAGCGGATTGGATGCGCCCAGTGAGGCGGCGATTCCCTGAACATAATCTGTGTGATAAAAGAAAAAGATCAGAGAACTCATAAAAAGTACGGTGTTTAAAAGCGGGCAGGCCAGACAGGCAATAAAATAAGAAGCATTTTTAAAGCGAGGTCTGAGAGCCGCAAAAATCAGTCCGCAAAGCCATCCCTCCAGAACGCGGGGAACCAGACAGGTAAAGGCCAGGCCCAGAGGATTGATGGAAAGCAGCATGGAGCTGAAAGGACTGCCGCCGGTCAGAGCGGTAATCAGGCTGGTAATGCCGAAGGCCAGACCGCAGACGGCTCCGGCCAGAGGTCCCATAAGGACAGCGCCCACAGCCACAGGAACGGTAAGAAACGTAATTGTCAGTCCCGGAGTCCGAAGATAGCCCAGAGGCGAGAAGGCCATGACGAAGATAATGGAAATCATCAGCGCCAGCTGAACCATGCGCTTTGTCTTTGCCTGATGGGTCAGGTTCTGTGAGGGGATACGGGAATTCATGGGTGTTGAAAGTTTTGCATTCATCTTTTTTCTCCTTTTCTTTCTGATAAAACGGCATGAAACGATGCCTGTTTTTCAGTTGATGAGCGGCGGTTTTCTTTTGTGATAAGATTTTCTCTTATATAATAAGAAGAACGGCCTGTAATACGGAAATAAAAATGAACGAAATTTAGGAATGAAAAAAGGCGCAGAGATATCGCTGCACATGGAACAGAAACCGGAAAACAAAAGCAAAGGTTGCAGCCGCAGAGGGTCCGCACAGATGGTTTTCCCGTTTTCAGTAAGTTTGAAATGATAAAATAATCCGCAGAGTACAGGGGCCTGCGAGCCCTTTTTTCGTGATACATTTTCCTGAGAATAACGTTCGGCCTTATTATAGCACAAACAGATCGAGAGGTAAATACGGTTTTTCCAGGGAAATTCTAAGGAAAAGACCCCGGTTTTTCATAAAAACCCTTGACGAAGCCGTATGTTTTCTATATAATTGAGAAGATGTTTGATTATAATAGTCGTAATATGTTTGACAGATAAGCGATTAATATTAGAGGAGGTGTGCGCCATGAAAATGACTTTCCAGCCAAAGAACAGACAGCGGTCTAAGGTTCATGGTTTCAGAGCTAGAATGAGTACTCCGGGTGGAAGAAAAGTATTAGCTGCAAGAAGAGCAAAAGGCAGAGCAAAATTATCCGCTTAATGAATCTAAGGTCACAAGAAATTGTGACCTTTTTTTTCACGCAGGCATTGAGCCGTGCAAAAGAGAAAATCTGCACAGGGAAAGAAAATTTTCAGTGTCTGCGTGTGCATTAAGCCTTTGGTAAAAAATATGAAAAGATTTCCAAGCATCAAAAAAAATTCTGATTTTCAAAAAGTATATCGAACAGGAAACTCCCATGCCAACAGACAGCTGGTTATGTATGTAATGCGGGCGGAGAACCGGGATACGCGCATTGGTATATCCGTCAGCAAAAAAGTAGGAAACAGCATTGTCCGGCATCGGCTGACCCGTCTGATACGGGAAAGTTTCCGGTTACACAGGGACATATTAGAGACTGGATTAGACATCGTTGTAGTGGCCCGTGCCGCTGCAAAAGAATCGGATTACAAAACTATAGAGCGTGCATTTCTGCACCTCTGCGGGCTTCATAACATTTTAGAGAATCGAAGTGAGAAAAATGATTAAAAAAATTATGATCCTGATGATTCGGGGATACCAGATTTTTCTGTCGCCGATGAAAGTATGGACTCACTGTATTTACACACCTACGTGTTCTCAATACGCCATTGAGGCACTGGAAAAGTACGGTGTGGTGAAAGGACTATGGTTGTCTGTGCGGAGGATACTCAGGTGCCACCCATGGGCAGAAGGCGGTTATGACCCGGTTCCGTAACGTATGAGGAGGTAGCACATTGGATTATTTAGTTTTGACAAAGGTTGAGGGCATGTTTATGGGCCCCATTTCCCAGGTATTGGGATGGATTATGGACGCGCTGTTTCGTTTTACCAGCTCCTTTGGCGTTTTAAACATCGGTCTGTCCATTATTCTGTTTACTCTGGTAGTGAAAATTCTCATGTTCCCCATGACCATCAAGCAGCAGAAATCATCTAAGATGATGACAGTTATGCAGCCGGAGCTGATGGCAATTCAGAACAAGTATAAGGGAAAAACTGACAACGACTCCATGATGAGAATGAACGTGGAAACGAAGGCCGTTTATGAAAAGTACGGCACATCCATGACCGGCGGCTGTCTGCAGCTGGTGATTCAGCTTCCCATTATGCTGGCTCTGTACCGGGTAATTTACACAATTCCCGCCTATGTGGGACAGGTTAAGGAATATTTCCTGCAGGTGGTTTACGCAATTACAGGCGCTGCCAATGCAGCCGCTCTTCAGGAAGGCGCAGCATCCAAGCTGGTTCAGTTTGCTACAGACAACAATATTCCGCTGACCGGCATGACAACCATCGGCGATCTGACCGGCGTAACCGGTGAAGCTCTGGCCAACAAGATGGTAGATATTCTGTACAAATTAAATCCGGCTCAGTGGACCGAGCTGGGAAATGCATTTCCGGATGCAGCAAGTGTAATTGCAGCAAACTCTGCAGTAATCGAAGGAATGAACTCCTTCTTTGGAATCAACCTGGCAACCAACCCCTTCAATGGTTCCTGGGTGCCGAATATTGCATGGCTGATTCCGATTCTGGCAGGTCTGACTCAGTGGTTAAGCTCCAAGCTGATGATGTCTGCCCAGTCTCAGCCCAAGCAGGATGATAACAGCATGGGAACCCAGATGATGAAGCAGATGAACATCATTATGCCTCTGATGTCTGTATGGTTCTGCTTTACCTTCCCGGCAGCAATCGGTATTTACTGGGTAGCCAGCAGTGTGTTCATGATTATCCAGCAGGTTATTGTAAATGCTTATCTGAACAGAGTGGACATTGATGAGATGATTCGCAAGAACGTTGAGAAGGCCAATAAAAAACGTGCGAAAAAAGGTCTTCCGCCTCAGAAAATCAATCAGAATGCAACTGCCAGCTTAAAGAGCATGCAGGCTGCAGCTGAAAAAGAGGAAGCCCTTCGCGCAGAGAAGCTGGAGAAGACGAAAAAACAGGTTGAGGCTTCCAACGTTTACTACAACAATGACGCAAAGCCCGGCAGTATTGCTTCCAAGGCAAACATGGTTGCCAAGTACAACGAAAAGCACAACAAATAAATAAGGGGGGCAGGAAACAATGGACGATAAGATTACAGTATCTGCAAAAACATTGGATGAAGCAATTACAAAAGCTCTCATTGAATTACAGACAACAAGCGATCATCTGCAGTACGAAGTCGTACAGAAAGAAAGTTCCGGCTTTTTGGGATTTATTGGGGCAAAGCCCTGTGTAATTCGTGCGCGGGTTATGAGTGAGGAAGAGGAAAGAAAAATTGCAGCTGAGAAGGCCGCAGCTGAAAAAGCGGCAGCCAGAGCAGCTGCAGAAAAAGCGGCAGCCGAGAAAGCAGCAAAGGCTGCAGAGGAGAAGGCTGCCAGAGAGGCCGCTCAGAAGGCTTCAGCAGCATCTGAAACAAAAGAAACAGCTGCTCCTGCAAACCGTGAAGACCGTTCTGAGAAATCAGGCGCAAGACCGGAGAAGCGGGAGAAAAAAGAATATCAGCGCAGAGAAGGCAAAAAGGAGGCAGCTCCCAGACAGGAGACTTCCGGAAAGCCTGCCAGAACTGCAGAGGCAGAGCCGGAGGAGAAAATCCAGAAGGAAAAACCTGCAGGAAAGGTAAATGAAGAGGCTGTAAAAAAGGCAGCCAAGGATTTCCTGCTTCAGGTATTCGGAGCTATGGGAATGGAAGTAACCATTGAAACTGTTTATGATGCCGGGGAGAGAGAACTCCAGGTGATGATGAACGGCGACGATATGGGCATTCTCATTGGTAAGAGAGGTCAGACTCTGGATTCACTTCAGTATCTGGTAAGCCTCGTAGTCAACAAAGAAACAGAAGGTTATCTGAGAGTCAAGCTGGATACGGAGAATTACCGGGAGAGACGGAAAGAAACTCTGGAAACACTGGCCAGAAACATTTCCTATAAGGTAAAGAGAACCAAGCATCCGGTATCCTTAGAGCCGATGAATCCTTACGAAAGACGGATTATCCACTCTGCTCTTCAGAATGACCGGTATGTAGTGACCCGCAGCGAAGGCGAGGATCCCTTCCGCCATGTAGTGATTTCCCTGAAGAAGGACAGCTACAGCGGCAGCCGTAAGGAGCGTTACGGTTCCCGCCGCAGCGACAGAAGCCGCGGTGAGAAAAATTATGATAAGGCAGCACAGAAAACTCAGGAAAAGTCTGAGACTGTGACAGAAGCCGCTGCAGAGCCTGCAGAGACAGGAACTGTACAGGAGTAAAATTAGAAAACGGGGGTGTCTGGTAGTGGTTTGACCACCACCGGATGCCCCTTTGTTATTGAGAGGTGGAATATGCTGAAGGACAGAAGCTCAGATACGATTGCAGCAATTGCCACAGCCATGAGCAGCTCCGGAATCGGAATTGTGAGAGTCAGCGGCAGTGATGCATTCTCCATAGTAAATGAAATATTTGAAAGTAAAAAGAAGAATTTTGATTTAAGAAAAGCTCCCTCTCATCGTGTTCATTATGGTATGATAAAGGACGGAGAGGAAATTTTAGATGAGGTTCTTGTGATAGCCATGCGCGGACCTCACAGCTATACAGCGGAAGACACGGTGGAAATTGACTGCCACGGCGGTGTCCTGGTTATGAAAAAAATACTGGAGACAGTAATTAAATACGGAGCCCGTCCGGCAGAGCCGGGAGAATTTACCAAGCGGGCATTTTTAAACGGGCGGATCGATCTGTCTCAGGCAGAGGCAGTGATGGATGTGATTAATTCTAAAAATGATTATGCAATGAAAAGCTCAGTCAGTCAGCTGAAGGGATCCCTTTCCAGAAAAATCCGGAAGCTGAGAGAGGATATTCTGTATCAGATTGCATTTATTGAATCCGCCCTGGACGATCCGGAGCATATTTCTCTGGAGGGTTATGAGGATGAGCTGATGGAGAAGCTGGATCCGATGATTGGACAGCTGGAATCCATGGTCCGCTCTGCTGACAACGGAAAAATTGTCACAGAAGGGATCAAAACCGTGATTCTGGGTAAACCCAATGCAGGAAAATCTTCTCTGATGAATGTTCTGGTAGGAGAGGAGCGGGCGATTGTAACGGATATTGCAGGAACAACCCGCGATATTCTGGAGGAGCAGATCCGCCTTCACGGAATCACTCTGAATGTGATCGATACGGCCGGAATCCGGGAAACAGAGGATATTGTAGAGCAGATTGGAGTTTCCAGAGCAAGGCAGATGGCAGATCAGGCCGATTTGATTATTTATGTGGTGGACGGTTCCAGGCCTCTGGATGAAAATGACGATCTGATTATGAATCTGATCCGGGACAGAAAGGCTGTGGTTCTTCTGAATAAAACGGATTTGAAGACGGTGATTTCCGAGAAGGAGCTGTCAGAAAAGACGGGGCTGGATGTGATTGCCGTATCAGCCAGAGAGGAAACAGGAATCGATCAGCTGGAAAATAAAATAAAAGAGATGTTTTATGAAGGGGATCTGGATTTTAATGACGAGGTGATGATTACCAATGTACGTCATAAAACAGCCCTGTCAGGCGCTTTGGAGAGTCTGAAAATGGTAAAGCAGAGCATAGAAAATCAGATGCCGGAGGATTTTCTTACGATCGATCTGATGGATGCCTATGAGAAGCTGGGAGCGATTATCGGAGAGGCGGTAGAGGACGATCTGGTGAATGAGATTTTCAGCAGGTTCTGCACTGGAAAATAAAAGGAAAAGAGGTTGTCGGTCATGCCGAATGTGGAAGAGACTTATGATATTGTGGTGGTAGGCGCAGGCCATGCGGGCTGTGAGGCGGCTCTGGCCTGTGCCAGGCTGGGCCTGGAAACCATCATGTTTACAGTCAGCGTAGACAGTATTGCGCTGATGCCCTGCAATCCCAATATTGGCGGAAGCTCCAAGGGACATCTGGTGCGGGAGCTGGATGCTCTTGGGGGAGAGATGGGAAAAAATATTGATAAAACATTTATTCAGTCAAAAATGTTAAACCAGTCCAAAGGACCGGCGGTTCACTCTCTCCGCGCCCAGGCGGATAAGCAGGAGTATACCCGCCAGATGCGCTGCACCCTGGAAAATACCGATCACCTGACTATCCGTCAGGCCGAGGTTACAGAAATTATGGTTGAGGACGGTCAGATCAGGGGTGTAAAAACCTTTTCCGGAGCTGTTTACCACGCAAAGGCTGTCATTCTGGCTACAGGAACTTATCTGAAGGCCAGATGTATTTATGGTGATGTAAGCATGTATACAGGGCCTAACGGCCTTCAGGCAGCCAATTACCTGACCGAGTCCCTGATAAAAAACGGGATTGAAATGTATCGCTTTAAAACAGGTACTCCGGCCCGTGTGGATCGGCGCAGCATTGATTTTTCAAAGATGGAAGAGCAGTTTGGAGATGAGCGGGTGGTTCCCTTTTCATTTTCAACGGATCCGGAGTCTGTTCAGAAGGATCAGGTTTCCTGCTGGCTGACCTATACCAATGAGGAAACTCACCGGATTATCCGTGCCAATCTGGATCGCTCTCCGCTGTTTTCCGGCGCGATTGAGGGAACCGGTCCCCGGTATTGTCCTTCCATTGAGGATAAGGTGGTGAAATTCCCGGATAAAAACAGGCATCAGGTTTTTGTAGAGCCGGAGGGACTGTATACCAATGAAATGTATCTGGGAGGCATGTCCAGCTCTCTTCCGGAGGATGTTCAGTATGCCATGTACCGGACAGTTCCCGGACTGGAGAATGTAAAGATTGTCCGCAATGCCTATGCGATTGAGTATGACTGCATCAATTCCAGACAGCTGAAGCCGACCCTGGAGTTTAAGGCGATTCAGGGGCTTTTCAGCGGCGGTCAGTTCAACGGAAGCTCGGGATATGAGGAAGCGGCTGTACAGGGCTTTATGGCAGGCGTAAACGCGGCTATGAAGGTGTTGGGACGGGAGCCCTATGTTCTTGATCGTTCCCAGGCTTATATCGGAGTTCTGATCGATGATCTGGTGACAAAGGAAAATCATGAGCCGTACCGGATGATGACTTCCCGGGCGGAATACCGGCTTTTGCTCCGCCAGGATAATGCAGATCTGAGGCTGCGGGAGATTGGCCATGAAATCGGCCTTGTCAGCGATGAGGATTATGAACGTGTCCTGCAGAAGCAGCGGGATATTGAGGCGGAGACAGAGCGTCTGGAGAAGACAACCGTAGGAGCAAGCCCGGCGGTGCAGGAATTCCTGGAGCGTCACGGAAGCACACTTCTGAAAACAGGAGCAACCATGGCAGAGCTGGTGCGCAGACCGGAGCTGGATTATTTTTCCCTGGCGGAAATCGACAAAACAAGACCTCAGCTTCCGGAGGATACTGCAGAGCAGGTGAATATCAATGTTAAGTATGAGGGATATTTAAAACGTCAGCAGCAGCAGGTGGCTCAGTTTAAAAAGCTGGAAAACAAAAAGCTGGATATTGATTTTGATTACAGTACCGTAAAGAGCCTGCGGAGAGAGGCAGTGCAGAAGCTGAATCTGTACAAGCCTTCATCCATTGGACAGGCATCCAGAATTTCCGGCGTATCTCCGGCTGATATTTCCGTGCTTCTGGTTCATTTGGAGCAGATGCGTCACGGACAGAGAGGGCAGGAAATATAAGCGGAATACGGAACTGAATAGTTATCCTGAAAACAATCAAAAAAAAGAAAAAAATACAGTAAAATAGAATAAATATACAATATAAACATATAGTTATACATATTGACAATTAAATAACGATATGGTTTTTCTGTGTCTCTTCCGGATAAAAACAGGAAGTCTGCAGGCGTATCAGATGGTAATAATGAAAGGTATGGCAAAAGACGTCTGACGACTTATAAAAAGACATCAGACGTCCTGAAAATCCGGATTTCAGACGGAAAACAGAATTTTGAAACAGATATTATCCTGAATAGACGAAGATTCAGGGGAGAGAGAAGGCGGAACATGGAGCAGAAATTTGTTGATAAAATGAGAAGTGAAACAGAGGAGCTTGGGATAACTCTCAGTGATCGGCAGCTGGAACAGTTTTACCAGTATTACGAAATACTGGTGGAGTGGAATAAGGTGATGAACCTTACGGCGATCACAGAAATGGAAGAGGTTGTTACCAAGCATTTTGTAGACAGCTTGTGTATGATAAAGTCAGAAACGGATCTGGAAACCTGCAGCAAAACAGTGATCGATGTGGGAACGGGAGCAGGATTTCCGGGAATTCCTCTGAAAATTGCTTTTCCGGGATTGAAAATCACTCTTTTAGATTCTCTGAATAAGCGGATCAATTTTTTGAAGGAAGTATGCAGCGCTTTGGGCCTTTCTGGAGTGGAGATGATCCATGGCAGAGCGGAAGATTTTGGAAAAAATCCAAAATACAGGGAGAAATTTGATTATTGTGTTTCCAGAGCAGTAGCAAATACGGCTACTTTGTCGGAATATTGTCTTCCTTTTGTGAAGGTTGGCGGCGCTTTTCTTCCATATAAATCAGGAAAAATAGAAGAAGAGCTGAAAGAGGGAACAAAAGCCATTGAAAGTATGGGCGGCGCTGTGGAAAATGTGATTCATTTTTCTCTGATCGGCGCAGATGCAGAACGTACATTGGTGAAAATTAAAAAGGTATCTGCAACACCGAAACGGTATCCGAGAAAAGCGGGCGTTCCGTCAAAAGAACCGATCAAGATGTAATTTTTGGATGTAGATGCAAAAAAATAAAAGATATTAAAATAAAAAAGAGTGTTTTCCGACATAGGAATTTGTGCCGGAAAATGCTCTTTTTTACGTTATGAAGAGTTGAATTTTATGATTGAAAGCGGGCTTTGGGATGGAAATGAGGAGGATATGATGAAAACAGGGCTTTGCGGCGGAAAGTGATCCTGACGAAAAAAGCGGATTACCGCTGCTGACTCCGCGCTGAAATTAAAGTTTCTTCGGGAAGGCACGGGACAGATATGAATTGCAGATGCAGATTTTTTGAAAAAGGTATGATGATGTGAAAAAAGTATTGTGAAAAACATAATGTTTCACGTGAAACATTGAATATAGAATGTTGTGGCGAGGGACTTTTTATATATTTTTTGAAGTATGTTGTTTGTGCTATGAATGAATATACAGAATATTTATGCAAAAATAATGTATATCAAAATGTATAAATATTATAATATCCTGTATATACAAAAAGCGAAATCAAGGGCAGAAAACAGAAAAACAGCAGAGCAGAGAATAAAAAGAGGAGAGAAAAAGAGAAGAAAAAAGGGGAGGAAAGCGAGAAAAAAGAAGGGCGAAAGGAGATGAGAAAAGAGAGGGGAAAAGAGGGAGAAAAGCGAGGAGAAAAAGGGGCGGAAAGAGAGAAGGAAAGAGAGGAGACAAGCGAAGAGAAAAGCGAGAAAAAAGGGGCGAGATGAAAAAAACGAGAGGAAAAATGCGAGAAAAAATGTGAGGAGAAGGAGCGAACACAAGCTGCTTTAGAAGATGGTTTACAGTAGAAAGTTTCGTTGGAATATGATGAAATCATGCTATAAAATTGTGACAGGAGCAAAAAAGACCGAAAGTTTTAGAAAGGAGAGAACAGCGTATGACAACAAGAAAAGAAACCATTGTGATTCCCGAAGAAGCTTGTGTAATCTGGGATATATTAGTGGATTTCGAAAAATATCCCCGGTGGAGAGAAAACGTGAATGAAGTTAAAATGATCGATGAAAAACACTATCAGGAGTTCAATCGAGAAGGATATCAAACCATGGCGGCCATTGAAAAGCTGGTTCCTCTCACCTGCCTGAAGCTGTCTTTTGAAAGCGAAAGTATGGCAGGCTATCGAGAATTTTTGCTTTCTTCCAGGGGAAAGGAAACGGAAATTGAGATAACGGAAGGTGCGAATTCAAAAGGACTTTCTGCAAGACCGGTCGGAAAAAGTGTGTCAGAACAGGTTTATTTGCAGCGGAATTTAAAAGAAATAATAGATGATTTGAAGCGTGTTTTTTCTGTAATTTGATGTGTTTTTTAGGGAAAAACGAGAGAAAATGAAATGAAATATTGCGGAAGAAATAGATCTTCTGCAAATGAAGTATGCTTTTTGACGGTTGTTCATGGGATAAAAAGGCTTTTTTAGAAGAGCTATGCATGAAATGCCATACGGCAGAAAGAAATTTTGCCGCAGAAACGGACCCGCCGCAGGTGAAGAGGGTGCAGCAAAACCGGTTTTCAAACTACCGGTTTTGCTGCACCCTCTTTTTCTCTGGAAATTATCTGGTTTCCATCAATGTCTGTCAGGAACAATTTCAATCCAGTATCCGTCTGGATCCAGGATAAAATAGATTCCCATTTTCTCGTTTTCGAAACAAATTACTCCCTGATCTTTGTGGAGCTGGTGGAGGCGATCGTATTCATCTGTTTTAAATGCGAGATGAAATTCACATTCTCCTAAATTATACGGCTCGGTGCGATCACGAAGCCAGGTTAATTCCAAGGTAAAGTCGCTGCTTCCGTCACCTAAGTAAACCAGTTTAAAGGAACCGTCTTCCGCTGTTTTCTCTCTGACGGGCTCTAAATTTAAAGTATCTTTGTAAAATTTCAGGCTTTTTTCCAGGTCAAGAACGTTGAAATTAAAATGATTAAATGTTGTCATAAGCGTCCCTTTCTTTACTTTAAGTAGTGATAGTTTCTAAAATTCTTTGTTTTTGATTATCTGCTTTATATCTGATCTAATTGACGGTTTTGTAAAAACGATTCTGTAAAATTTGACTCATTTAAAATGTTTCACGTGAAACATTTTAAAATTGATGTTCCACAAGGGGAAAACAGGTAACTGGTGTAAGAACTGCTTCCTGATCTTTATGCAAAGAATGTTTCTATATGATGCAATACCTTTTCCGGGGCTTCCAGATGGGGCAGAACCTTTGTTTCCGGAATAATAGCGGTTTCGATAGCCGGATTGCAGTCTTTATACTCATCCAGCCGTGTCTCAATATCAGAAACAGCGGAACCGCCAATGATATAGAGACTGTTGTCGATCTTTCGAATCGCATTGGTGATGTTGCATTTGGTGTAATTGCATTTGGAACTGGCATAAATGGCTTTTGGTGCATTACCCAGATGGGCTGCCTCGTAGTAGCTGTCTACCAGTTTCGGCTTTACGGAAAATGGATTATAAAATCCGCGGGAGCTTATTTCCTCGGCAAGGATATGTTTGCTGGCTGCAATATGATAGAGCAGCGTGCCGATCACGGGCAGTTCAACCATAAATTTATACATTTTTGCCAGTTTACCCGGGATCAGGCTGAAATCCAGAAGACTTAAAGGATTGATCAGCATAATCTGATCGAATAAGTCCGGATTACTTGCGCAGGCCATAACGGGAATCGAAGTTGCTTCTCCGGATGCAATAACATTTGTCCGGTGGCCGATAACAGATTTAATAAAATCTGAGATCAGCTGTACATACAGGTAGTTGGTATAAGTCATATTTACTTTTTCTGATCGACCGCAGCCCAGCAGATCGATGGTGTAAACCGTATAATGCTCCTGAAGCAGCGGAACTAATTGACTCCACTCATGTCCGCTGGCTGCAGCATGAATATCATGGATCAAAAGCAGTGGTTTTCCGTTTCCTGTTTTGGTATAGTGGATATTTCCCAGTCTCCATTTGTAGCAGAGGGATTTGGGCTCTGAGAGTAAATTCTTTGAAGTTGCTGAAATCTTGATACATTTGTTGATTGCAGCAATCGATGCGGTTGTCCCGGCACCAACAAGGAGTAAGGTGAAAAGCTTGTTTTTGGTACGCATAAATACCTCCCCTGAACGAATATTGAGCTGTAAATAGCTCAGTCTCTTCCTATTAGTATAATACAATTTTGTATCATATACAACGAAAAACGAGGAAAAGTTGTCGGACTGCTGAATAATTTATGTGGATTTTACGAAAATTTCATGAGATTAATTTCCTTATAGACATAGGAAAAGATGGAAAAGTATGTTATACTTAATACCGATACAGATATTACTATACTATAGTAGCTGTTCAAAAAAGCGCATTTCCTGTTTTTAGACAATCGGTCAGGTATATCTCCGCTTCTGGATAGTTACCAAGAATAAAGGGAAGAATATGGGAAGAATAATAGCAATTGCAAATCAAAAGGGTGGGGTAGGAAAAACTACAACAGCCATTAATTTGTCCGCCTGTCTGGCAGAGGCAGGACAGAAGGTACTTGCTGTGGATTTTGATCCGCAGGGAAATGCCACCAGCGGTCTCGGATTTGAAAAGGGATATATGGATAAAACTGTTTATGAGCTGCTGATGGACGAATGCCAGCTGGAAGAGTGTATCGTGAAGGATGTTCAGGACAACCTGGATGTGCTTCCATCTGACGTAAATCTGGCAGGAGCTGAGATTGAGCTTCTTGATGTGGCAAATAAGGAATCTTTATTGAGAGAGGAACTGGAAAAGGTAAAGGATAATTATGATTTTATCATTATTGATTGTCCTCCTTCTCTCAGCCTGCTTACAATCAATGCTCTGACAGCATCGGATACGGTCCTTGTTCCGATCCAGTGCGAGTATTATGCTCTTGAGGGATTGACACAGATTCTGCAGACGATTGATCTGGTGAAGAAAAAACTGAATCCGAAGCTGGAGCTGGAGGGCGTTGTTTTCACCATGTACGATGCAAGAACAAATCTCTCTCTGCAGGTTGTTGAAAATGTAAAGAGACATTTAAACAGAACGATTTATAAAACAATTATTCCGCGGAATGTTCGTTTGGCAGAGGCGCCCAGCCACGGAATGCCGATCAATCTTTATGATACCCGCTCAACAGGAGCAGAGAGTTACAGAATGTTAGCAGCAGAAGTGATCAGCAGAGGAGAGGTATAATGGCACAGGCAAAGAGAGGACTTGGAAAAGGATTGGGAAGAGGACTTGGAGCTTTGTTTGGAGAAGATGTTGTTGAGGGGGTTGTTCTTGATAAGAGGGGCAGCCATTCTCACGAAAGCGCTGACGGTGAAGGGGAAAAGATTTCCCGGGGAAGAAAACGTGCGTCAGCATCTGATGTGAAATCCAGCGAGAAGAATCAGGCTTCTTCCGAAGATAAAGGCGCAGGGAAGAAAGAGACAGGGGTGAAAAATTCCCGGAACCAGAGTTTATCCGGTGAGGCAGAGAAAACTGAATCCGATAAACAGGCAAATGTTTCACGTGAAACATTATCTGAGATTTCTACAGACACCCTTCCGGGGGCAGATGCTTCTTCAGAAAATCAGGCAATCGAGAAACAGATTTCCGCATCTGAAAAGGCGGAAGAGACTCAGGGGGAAATCTATGTAAAGATTTCTAAAATTGAGCCGAATCGTTCTCAGCCGAGAAAGAATTTTGACGAGGAACAGCTTCAGCAGCTGGCTGATTCCATGAAACGGTATGGTGTACTGCAGCCGCTTCTGGTTCAGAAGAGAGAAAATGGATTTGAAATTATTGCAGGGGAGCGCCGCTGGAGAGCAGCCAAAATGGCAGACTTGAAGGAGGTTCCTGTGGTAGTTCGGGAATACGATCCCCAGCAGACTATGGAAATTGCTCTGATCGAGAATGTTCAGCGGGAGGATTTAAACCCGATTGAAGAGGCTATGGCATATCAGCAGCTGATTCAGGAATTTAATCTGAAACAGGAAGAAATTGCGGAGAGAGTATCCAAAAGCAGAACAACGATCACCAACAGCCTGAGACTGCTGAATCTTGCAAAAGAGGTACAGCAGATGCTGGTGGAAAACCGCCTTTCCAGCGGACACGCAAGAGCCCTGCTTTCTCTGGAGGATCCCAAACAGCAGGTTGAGCTGGCTCACAAAATCGAACAGAATAAAATGAGTGTTCGTGAAGTGGAAAAAGCTGTAAAACTGGTGGGCAAAGAAAAGAAGCCGAAGAAAGAAAAGCCGGTAGATGAAGCCCTTGAACTGGTATTTCAGGATCTGGAAGAGCGAATGAAAACAGTTATGGGTACAAAGGTAAATATCAGCCGAAAGGACAAATCAAAAGGAAAAATAGAAATTGAGTATTATTCGGAGTCGGAGCTGGAGCGTATTGTAGAATTGATTGAATCCATCCGGTAAGGGATATGCAAAGGACAGGAGTGAACAAAGATGGAAGGAAGTATTTTAAATAACCTGGGATTTGATCCCGTCTATCTTATCATTGCCCAGTCGGCTATCACATTGATACTGCTGGTAGTTGTTATTGTGTGTATAGTTAAGATAAAAAAGTTATACCGGCGGTATGATTATTTTATGAGAGGGAAAGATGCGGAATCAATGGAGGAAATGATCATAAAGCAGATGGAGGATATCATTGATCTGAAATCGCAGGATCGAGCCAATAAAGATTCTATTCGCACGGCCAACAAGAATTCCAGAGCGTCTTTTCAAAAAATGGGCATTGTAAAATACAATGCATTTAAAGGAATGGGAGGAAATCTGAGTTTTGCTCTGGCATTACTGGATTATACAAATACAGGTTTTGTGATTAATTCTGTTCACAGCAGAGAAGGATGTTATCTCTATATTAAAGATGTGGACAGAGGCCAGACAGACGTTGCTCTTGGAAATGAAGAAAAAATGGCGCTGGAACAGGCCTTAGGCTACAAGGAAAAGAGCACATCGTCTCAATAAAACACTTACAAATCGGGGCGAAAGAGCGCCGGGAATAAAAGAAAAGAAGCAGAGAAACGTGAAGTAAACAGAAACAAAAACAAAAGAAGCAAGAAAAAAGATACAAAAAAAAAACACAAAAAGACAGGATTCAGGATTTAAGCAAGAGGGTGCCGCAAAACAGTTTTTGCGTCATCCTCTTGCATTTTCTTTCGGCCTTATGTTCTCACAGGAAATGACACCCGGGCAAAAAACGCTTTGCCAGGATCCCTATGGGCAAAAATTCATGTCTGAAGCCGTATACTCCATTTATGGACTGCAAAAAACGATAAAATTTAATAAAATCGTAGTTGATAGGGCGATATATCGCCCTAAGATCTTCCAAAATTCGACTAAACTAGTCCATAATAAGGAGGATTCTTACAATGACGATAAGTGAAGCAACAAGCTATAGAATTACAGAGTTATGTAAGGAAAAAAAGCTGAGTGGATATTCCGTTACATATAAGGCCGGAATTCCTGCGTCAACTTATAAGAGTATTGTAAATGGAAAAAGTAAGAATCCGGGAATCGTTAATATTAACAGAATAGCGGACGGTCTTGGCGTAACAATCCGCGAGTTTTAAGACTCCGATATTTTTGATGATCTGGAGCCGGACGAATAACCGGTTATAAGGGAAAAGTCCTGCAAAATAGAAATCCCATAAAACAAAAGTCCCGCAAAATAAAAGTCTCATAAAGCAGAAGTCCCGCAAAACAGAAGTCCATAAAGCAAAACCCTATAAAATAGAAGTCCCATAAAACAAAACCCCATAAAACAGAAACCCCATAAGAGAGAAGTCTGCGGCCAGGCTTCTCTCTTATGCATTTTGACGATAAAAGCGTGAAAAAAAATAGAAAAATTAGATACGATTTCATTGACAATTATTTAACGAGCAAGTATAATGCTTATAGTGACATTGTTAAAAAAATATCGAGTTTCAAAAGAGATATTTCATGTCGGACTTGAATACAGGAAACAGAGAAACACTTTTAGGATATCATTATTTTTATCATTATTTTATGGAGGATAAGTGACAATGGCAGAGAAGCAGACAATTGCAGTTCCCGAAATCATTGACAGTGTAGAAGCTCTGGAAGCGAAGATGCAGGCAATGCGTGAGGCTCAGAAGGTATTTGCCACCTTTACCCAGGAGCAGGTTGATAAAATTTTCTACGAGGCAGCATCTGCAGCCAACAAAATGAGAATCCCGCTGGCTAAGATGGCAGTAGCCGAGACCGGCATGGGCGTTGTAGAAGATAAGGTTATTAAAAACAACTATGCAGCAGAGTATATTTACAATGCCTACAAGAACACCAAAACCTGCGGTGTTGTAGAAGAAGACAAGGCATACGGAATCAAAAAAATTGCAGAGCCTATCGGCCTGGTAGCAGCAGTTATTCCTACTACAAACCCGACCTCCACTGCTATTTTCAAAACTCTGATTTGCTTAAAAACAAGAAATGCAATTATCATTTCCCCACATCCCCGTGCAAAGGAATCCACCATTGCAGCAGCAAAGGTTGTTCTTGATGCAGCTGTTAAGGCCGGCGCACCGGAGGGAATTATCGGATGGATTGACGTACCGTCTCTGGAGCTGACCAACACCGTTATGAAGGATGCTGATATTATTCTGGCAACCGGCGGCCCGGGCATGGTAAAAGCAGCTTATTCTTCCGGAAAACCGGCACTGGGCGTAGGCGCAGGAAATACACCGGTTATCCTGGATGACACTGCTGATATCAAGATGGCAGTAAACTCCATTATTCATTCTAAAACCTTTGATAACGGTATGATTTGTGCTTCTGAGCAGTCTGTAACTGTTCTGGCATCTGTTTATGATGAAGTAAAGAAAGAATTTGCATACCGCGGCTGCTACTTCCTGAAGCCGGAAGAGCTGGATAAGGTAAGAAAGACCATTCTGATCAACGGTTCTCTGAATGCAAAGATTGTAGGACAGAGCGCTTATAAGATTGCACAGCTGGCAGGCGTTGAGGTTCCGGTTGATACCAAGATCCTGATCGGTGAGGTTGAATCTGTAGATATCAGCGAGGAATTTGCTCATGAGAAGCTGTCTCCGGTACTGGCTATGTACAAGGCTGAGAACTTCGACGAGGCAATTGCAAAGGCAGAGCGTCTGGTTGCAGACGGCGGCTACGGCCATACTGCTTCCCTGTACGTTAACGTAAATGAGCAGGAAAAGATTATGAAGCACGCAGAAGCAATGAAAACCTGCCGTATCCTGATTAATACTCCTTCTTCTCATGGCGGTATCGGTGATCTGTACAACTTCAAGCTGGCTCCGTCTCTGACACTGGGCTGCGGCTCCTGGGGCGGCAACTCTGTATCTGAGAACGTAGGCGTGAAGCATCTGCTGAACATTAAGACTGTTGCTGAGAGGAGAGAAAATATGCTGTGGTTCCGCGCACCGGAGAAGGTATACTTTAAGAAGGGCTGTCTGCCGGTAGCCCTGGATGAGCTGGGCACTGTTATGAACAAGAAGAGAGCATTTATTGTAACAGACTCCTTCTTATATATGAATGGCTATACTAAGCCGATTACTGACAAGCTGGATGAAATGGGCATTGTTTACCAGTGCTTCTCTGATGTTCAGCCGGATCCGACCCTGGCAAATGCACAGGCAGGCGCAAAGGCCATGACTGCATTCCAGCCGGATGTTATCATCGCGCTGGGCGGCGGTTCTGCAATGGATGCAGGTAAGATCATGTGGGTAATGTACGAGCATCCGGAAGTAGATTTCCAGGATATGGCAATGCGCTTCATCGATATCCGGAAACGTGTATACACCTTCCCGAAGATGGGTGAGAAGGCTTACTTTGTAGCAGTTCCCACTTCCTCCGGTACAGGTTCCGAGGTAACTCCTTTCGCAGTTATCACCGATCAGGAGACTGGCGTAAAATATCCGCTGGCTGACTATCAGCTTCTGCCGAACATGGCAATCGTGGATACCGACAATATGATGAGCCAGCCCAAGGGACTGACCAGCGCATCCGGCGTAGACGTTCTGACTCATGCTCTGGAGGCTTATGCTTCCGTAATGGCAACCGACTACACAGACGGTCTGGCTCTGAAGGCAATGAAGAACGTATTTGAATACCTGCCCACCGCTTACAGCGACGGCAGCAATGTAGAGGCAAGAAGCAAAATGGCTGATGCTTCCTGCATGGCTGGTATGGCATTTGCAAATGCATTCCTGGGCGTATGTCACTCCATGGCTCACAAGCTGGGCGCATTCCATCACTTACCGCACGGTATTGCAAACGCCCTGCTGATTTCTCTGGTAGTAGAGTTCAATGCTGCTGAGTGCCCGAGAAAGATGGGAACCTTCTCCCAGTATCAGTATCCGCACACCAGAGCAAGATACGCAGAGTGCGCACGTTTTGTAGGTATTCAGGCTGCAAATGACGAAGAAGCTGTTAAGAAGCTGATCGAGAAGATTGAAGAGCTGAAGGCTGCTGTAGGCGTGAAGAAGACCATCGCTGAGTACGGCGTAGATGAGAAATACTTCCTGGATACTCTGGATGCAATGGTAGAGCAGGCATTTGACGACCAGTGCACAGGCGCAAACCCGAGATATCCGCTGATGAGCGAAATCAAAGAAATGTATCTGAGAGCTTATTACGGAAAATAAGAGAAATTCAGAAAAATACTGTAAAATACAGTAAAACAAAATAAAAGAAGAGACTGAATGAGGAGAAACCGAAGACAGCGGAGACTCCCGTCCAGTCTCTTTTTTTATTTCATAGGAAATTGCGTCCTATGAAATAAAAACGCTCCGCGGGGATCGCCATGCGGCGGCAGAGAATTTTGCCGCAGAAGCGACCCGCCGCAGGCGGAGAAGCTCGCTTGCGAGCTTCTTTCTTGTGTCATAGGAAAGAGCATCCTATGACATAAAAACGCTCCGCGGGGATCACCATGGGTTGGAAGGGGATTTTGTAATAAGGTGTTCCAGCTCCGTGGCGGCAATGCTCAGGGGGTGGCCTTTTCGTTTCAGCATACAGATTTTTCTTTCTGGAAGAGGTTTTTCCAGGGTGAGAAGGTGGATGTGTTCTGCTCCTTTCAGGAAGGGTTCAGGGACAAATCCGATACCGAGATCGTATGCAGCCATGGGAACGATCTGATCGGCGGCGGCAACCTCCACACTGGGGGAGAAAGGGACCCCCGCATCAGCAAACAGCTCGCTGTACAGACGATAGGACATGGTATTTTTTTCCAGGGAAATCACAGGATAACGGGCCAGCTCCTGCAGAGAAAGTGTTTTGCCGCAGAGAAAGGCAAAGGCATCCCCGCAGATGGCCACATCCCGGAAGGTTTTGATATCTGTTTCCTTTAAACCGGAAATACCGGGCATTGGGGTGCTGACAAGGGACAGGTCTGCCAGCCCGTTTCTCAGTGCGGAAATTGCTCCGGGAGTGGAATCTGTTATTACCTGAATGTGAACGCCGGGATATTGCTGCCGGTAGTTCCGCAGAATGGGAAGAAGAAAACAGTGAAGGGCAGATTCGCTGGCGCTGACAGTGACGATGCCGCTTTGAAGAGAGCGGTCCAGGGCGATTTCCTTTTCTGCAGCCTCCAGGTGTTCAAAAGCCGCAGACACATGGGCAAAGAGTTTTTCTCCCTCAGGCGTCAGTTCTGCTCTCCGGTTGGAGCGGGAGAAAAGAGTGCATCCCAGGGTATGCTCCAGATTTTTGATGGTTCGTGTAATGTTGGGCTGGTTGCCTCCCAGCGCCAGCGCGGCTTTTGTAAAGCTTTGAAGCTTTGCTACATAATAAAAGGTTCTGTAATAATCGTAGCTGATCTGCATAAGTCCTCCCCAAAAAGAACAATAAATTTTGTCAATGTGACAACTGAAATTTTATTATATCAAAATGATATGAATACAATATCAAATTAACATTTGAAATATAATGATTTGTATTATAAGATAAGACCGTTGCTTCGTCAATGAAAAGAAATAGGGAAGGAGTCTTGATGTATGAATAAAGATCTGACTGTGGGAAAGGCGGATCAGGTATTGTGGAGATTTTGTCTCCCTCTGTTTGGAAGTATTGTATTTCAGCAGCTTTACAATATTGCAGACAGTCTGGTGGCGGGAAAGCTGGTAGGAGAAACTGCGCTTGCTGCTGTGGGAAACAGCTATGAAATCACACTGATTCTGATTGCGTTTTCTTTTGGATGTAATATGGGATGTTCGGTTCTGGTTTCTCAGCTGTTTGGAGCAAAAAGATACGGAGAATTAAAGAGCGCTGTTTCTACAGCCTGTATTTTCAGCGGAATTCTCTGTCTGTGCCTGATGGCCTTTACGTTTTTTGGCGGTGAGATGCTGCTGCGTTTTATTAAAACACCGGAGGATATTTTTGCAGATTCTACAATATACCTGGATATTTATGTGTATGGACTGCCGTTTGTGTTTTTCTATAATATTGCAACCGGAATTTTTTCCGGCCTGGGGGATTCCAGAACACCGTTTTTGTTTCTGGCAGCTTCCTCTGTATCTAATATTTTTATGGACATCGTATTTGTCCTCTGGTTCCTTCACATGGGGATATCAGGAGTGGCCGGAGTGGCATGGGCAACCTTTCTCTGCCAGGGCGTTAGCTGCATCCTGGCAATGACCGTGGTGTTCAGGCGTCTGTCAAAAATTGGAAACGGGATTCATGCGCCGTTATTTGACCGGAACCTGCTGAAGAAATTCCTGATTATTGCAGTTCCCAGTATCTGCCAGCAGAGCTTTATCTCTGTGGGAAATATTGTGATTCAGGGTGTAATCAATGGATTTGGAACTGCGGTAATAGCCGGCTATGCGGCAGCTGTAAAGCTGAATAACCTGGTGATTACTGCATTTACAACTCTGGCCAACGGTATTTCCAATTATACGGCTCAGAATATAGGAGCCGGAAAGTATGAGCGGGTGAAGGAGGGAATGCGGGCAGGCATAAAGATAGTGTGGATTTTGTCTCTTCCTCTGTTCCTCCTGTATTTCTTTGCAGGAGAGTATGCAATCCGGTTCTTTATGAATGAGCCGACAGCAGAGGCTGTCCATACAGGCGTTACCTATCTCCGGATTCTTTCGCCGTTTTATTTTGTGATTTCTGTAAAACTGGTGCTGGATGGAATTTTGCGGGGAGCCTCTATGATGAAATCTTTTATGGCGGCAACCTTTACGGATCTTCTGCTGAGAGTGGTGCTGGCTGCGGTTTTTTCCAGAACGGTACTGGGGTCTGCAGGAATCTGGTGCGCATGGCCCGTGGGCTGGTGTGTTGCGACAGCCATGTCAGGAATGTTTTACCGGAAAGGGGTGTGGCATCAGGAAGACGGGAAAAAATCGAAAATTAGAAAAATTGCAAAAAAATAAAAAAGGGATTGACAAAAGGAGACAGTTCCGCTATAATAGCCATTGTTGACCGGTTGAGTTGAAAAGCTCGCAGGACAATGGTTCGCAGAAGTGGCGGAATTGGCAGACGCGCACGGTTCAGGTCCGTGTGGTAGCAATACCTTGTGGGTTCAACTCCCATCTTCTGCATCACAGAGAGTTCGGCGGATGCCGGGCTTTTTTTTATTTCATAGGATTAGGGTGTCAAAAGACACATTAACATTCATTGATTTTTGTTTGTACCTTG
>UQFC01000024.1 GCA_900540335.1 uncultured Clostridium sp.
GATAGTTGCTCTACGAAGAACCTTCTTCATCTCATCGATTGATGGCTCCTCGCCCTCAAGGTACATCATCATTAAGTCGTCATCTAACTCGCAGATCTTCTCGACAAGGTTCTCATGCCACTTGTCTGCAAGCTCCTTAAGGTCATCAGGGATAGTTGTGATCTCGATGTCCTCGCCCTTATCATCTTTGTAGTAGTATGCTTCCATCTCGAACAGATCGATCAGACCGATGAAGTCTGACTCTTTTCCGATAGGGATCTGTACTGGAATTGCATTCTTGCCCAGACGATCAATGATTGTCTGAACTGAGTAGAAAAAGTCTGCACCCATTTTATCCATCTTGTTGATGAATGCCATACGAGGTACATTGTATGTGTCAGCCTGACGCCATACGTTCTCTGACTGAGGCTCTACACCAGCCTTAGCATCGAATACACCTACAGCTCCGTCAAGTACACGAAGTGAACGCTCAACCTCAACAGTGAAGTCAACGTGTCCCGGAGTATCGATGATGTTGATACGATGCTCCAGAGCGCCTTTTTTCGGCTTGCAGTTTTCCTGCAGAGTCCAGTGGCAGGTGGTAGCTGCAGAAGTAATGGTAATACCTCTCTCCTGCTCCTGTGCCATCCAGTCCATGGTAGCGGTACCTTCATGAGTATCACCGATCTTGTAGTTTACACCAGTGTAATACAGAATACGCTCGGTAGTGGTGGTCTTACCAGCATCGATATGAGCCATGATTCCGATATTTCTGGTTCTCTCTAACGGATATTCTCTTCCAGCCAAAGCTTTGTCCTCCTATTAGAATCTAAAATGGGAGAAGGCCTTGTTAGCCTCTGCCATCTTATGCATGTCTTCTTTACGTTTTACAGATGCGCCGGTATTGTTTGCTGCATCCATAATCTCGTTTGCCAGTCTCTCAACCTGGGTCTTCTCGCCTCTCTTACGGGAGAACATGGTGATCCAGCGCAGAGCCAGGGTCTGTCTTCTCTCCGGCTTAACCTCGATCGGCACCTGATAGGTAGCGCCGCCGATACGTTTTGCCTTAACTTCCAGAACCGGCATAATGTTGTTCATAGCCTCTTCAAAGACCTCAAGGGCCGGCTTGCCGCTCTTTTCTTCCACACGGGCAAATGCGCCGTATACGATCTTCTGGGCTACACCCTTCTTACCATCCAGCATGATGTTGTTGATCAGCTTGGTTACAACCTTGTTGTTGTATAAAGGATCTGCCAATACGTCTCTTTTCTGAATATGTCCTTTACGTGGCACGTTACTTCCCTCCTTAATCATAAATAATTGATTAGCTCATCGGTACTCACATGTTTCCATAAAATGTGTTCGTGCGGTAATTTTATATTTCCTGCAACCTACAGGTCAATATCAACTTCCAGCACATAACGGAACGCCAAAAGCCTTCCGCAATCACTTTTTACTTGCGTTAGTGGTACAATTCATTCCCTGTTTTCCGCCCGAAGGGGAAACGGGAACCTGCGTTCCTGCGCTTACGCTGCGCAGAAGCTTTGCAGCTTTTTATTACTTCTTAGCTGCTTTCGGTCTCTTAGCGCCGTATTTGGAACGAGCCTGCTTACGGTTTGCTACACCTGCGGTATCCAGGGTACCTCTGATGATGTGGTATCTGGTACCTGGTAAGTCTTTTACTCTTCCTCCGCGGATCAGAACTACGCTATGCTCCTGAAGGTTGTGACCCTCACCCGGAATATAGCTGGTTACCTCGATACCGTTGGAAAGACGTACTCTGGCGATTTTACGAAGTGCAGAGTTCGGCTTCTTCGGGGTAGCAGTCTTAACTGCGGTGCAGACGCCTCTCTTCTGAGGAGAAGAAGTATTGGTAGCACGCTTCTGTAAGGAGTTATAACCTTTCTGCAGAGCCGGTGCAGTAGACTTCTTTGCTGCTGACTGTCTTCCCTTTCTCACTAACTGGTTGAATGTTGGCATTCTTTTCACCTCCTGTGATATTGTCTGTTGGTTGCTGTTTCTTTCAGCTTTTACGCACAAAAATACAAGCGATTTTGCACGCCATATCATTATATCCGGATTATAAATGGCTGTCAAGATACTTTTTCATTTTTTTACAATATTAATGTAACAGTTCAGCCTTGCGGGGATTCAGGCAAACGCCTTGTGACTTCTTTCCCCGTCATAAACAGGGACATCCGGGAATAAAATCAAATAAATCTCCCGACAAGGAAGCTGCTTATATGAATTCTTCCAAAACAGGGGCGCTCATACGCTCCCTTCTTATTTCCTATGTAATCTCCGGTCTTTTGCTTCTGGCCCTTTCCTTTGCACTCTACCGGTTAAAGCTGAAGGAAGCGCAGATCAATCAGGCTGTTTTTGCCGTCTATGGCATCGCCTGCCTGGCCAGCGGTTTTGTCTGCGGAAAAATAACAGGCAAGCGCCGCTTCTTCTGGGGTCTTTTCAGCGGACTCCTTTATTTTGCCGTGCTCTTTCTCCTGTCCTGGGCAGTCAGCCGCGGAGCCTCCCCTGCCTCCGGCCGTACAGCAGCCGTGATGCTTCTCTGTGCCGCTGCAGGCGCCATAGGCGGAATCCTCAGCTGAACCGTTTTTACAGGGTCCTAGGTACATCTTCACATCGGAATACAGCTGTGGAATAAAAAAGAAGCCGGCGAGCTTCTCCGCCTGCGGCGGGTCGCTTCTGCGACAAAATTCTCTGCCGCCGCATGGCGATCCTCGCGGAGCGTTTTTATGTCATAGGACGCACTTTCCTATGACACAAAAAGCGGCAGAGCTTTCCGCTCTGCCGCTCCATATTAAAATGCTTTTCTTATAACCAGTGTAGGTCGTTTCCTGTCCTGAGAATTCATATTTACCCAGCGGTCAATCTTCACCTGTTCTTCTTCAAAATAAATACTCAGATGGTCAAAAAATGCCATTTCCGGAAAACGCCATTCCATCATCAGCGTATCTTCATCGCTCCAGTAAGCAATAGCGGCAATCCGCGACACCGGCTGTTCATACTGGTGATGGAGACTGGCGCCTGTCATCGTTGTCATACCGTCTATCCAGTGATCCAGTCCGGCCAGAACCTCGTGCCTTCCCCGCTCATCTTCCATGACGTATAGAATCCGCTCTTCGTCAAAATGGAGCTCGATCCGCCTGATACCGTCCTGATTTTCCTCCGGAGTCCAGAGGAAGTCACGAGCCTTCAGTTTTCTGTGATTCTTTACAGAAATATTTTTTCCTTCCAGCGTCATACAAAGACCCTTTTGCCGCAGGATTGCTTCCATCTTCCCGTCATCCTGCCGGATCTCTTTATCAGCCTTTACCTTGTCCACTATTTCTCTCTGAAACAGCTTCATGGCTGCGTAATGTTCATCTGCAGCCGTAATGGCAAATACCATATCAAGAGAAGGCACAAGCCCGCAGGTCTGACCAAACATGCCTCGTCCTGCCCAGATATCATCTGCATGCTCCCAGTGGAAATTATACTGAAGTCCGCCTTCCGGAGGAAGAGGATCTCTGTATCCCATAGCATAATCCACCCATTCTTCCGGAATCAGCTGTTCTCCCTGCCATTTTCCCTTGTTCAGATAAAGAAGTCCTATCCGCAGCATATCCTCTGTTGTCAGGGATACTCCATTTCCTCCGGAGCAAACTCCCTCTGGACTCAGCATCCAGGGAAATTCTGTCAATCTGATTTTCTTTCCTACCCGTTCCCAAACCAGCTCTCTGCAGGTCTTTTTTTCCAACATCTGTACAATATAGGATAGAATATAGCTGTTTCCGCTGGAATACATATAAACCTCCCCCGGCGTTTTGTCAAAGGGAACCTGAAAATATGCATCCTTCCAGCTGCTCTTTAATGGACGCCATTCATTTCCACCAATACTGCGCTGCTGTCCGCTTCTCATGGTAATCAGATTCCGGATGGTACAGGCACGCAGGTATTCATTGGCGCTCTTCTCATATTCCGGAAAAAACTTTAAAACCGGATCATCCAGATTCAGAAGTCCGTCTCCATATGCCAGAGCAACGGCTGTATTTGTCATGATTTTCGTAAAGGAATGCATGATATGGGGGATATCCGCCTTGTATGGGGCATTGTATGCCTCAAAAATCACTTTTCCATGGCGGGCAATCATGATTCCGTGAATTTCTGATTCAGCCTTTTCACAGGCATTTAAAAAATTAATGATATATTCCGGGCAGATCCCCTCCCGGGAAGGAAGGGATCGCTCAAGCTCCTGTCTCATCATCAAACATCTCCTTTTTTAGAAGAATGGGAATACCTGGGGAAGAATTGCCACACAGCAGATCCAGGTAATAATCAGCAGCGGCCAGCCAAAGCGGGCAAAATCCTGGAATTTCAGCTTTGTGAAAATCATCATCGTCTGGTTTGTTCCGGATGCAATGGGGGTTAAATAGGAACATCCGGCCCCAATGGCAATTGCCAGAACAATAGCCTGCGGATTGGCTCCCAAAGTCTCCGCGATAGAAATACCAACCGGAGCAAGCATTCCTGCGCAAGCCATATTGTTCATAAACTGAGTTCCTATAGAGGCACCGATACACAGCACTGCTGTAATCAGATACAGATTTCTGGATTCACCGATTACATGAATAATAGCAGTTCCAAACAGATCTCCAAGACCGCTCTGATTCATAATGGCAATCATCAGGTTAATACCTGCGCAGAAGAGAATCATATTGGCATCCAGAGAACTGATTGCCTCCTTTGGAGATACGATTGTTGTCAGAACAGCAATTGCAATCATGGCATAACCTACAAAGTTAGGGTCAATAGAAATCACCTTCAGAGATTTCAGCACCAGTGCAGCTACAAATACCACAAAGGCAGCTCCTACTACTTTCTGTTTATTTTTCTGCTCTGCCGTCAGTGTCTGGGCAACAATCTCATCACCAAAATCATCATAAGATTTGCACCACCGGTTCATCACTATCATATAAATGCCGCCCAGAATAAAAATAGGGATGCCTACCCAGGCAAAATCCAGCATTCCAAACAGCGCCAGACCTGCCTCCTCCAGAGCAGAGTTCGCATAAACATTTGTGGGGGTTCCAATCAGGGTAATTGCTCCACCCAGAGTGGTCGAAAAGATTACAAACAACACCAGCTTGGAAAGGCTGATCCGGTTCTTTCTTGCAATACTCTTTAACACAGGAAGAAATGCCAGAGCTACATAACTGTTCTGAAGTACTGTAGAAATCAGACCGGAAAAAACATATACGATTGCAAAAATCATCATTTCTTTTCTTTTTCCTGTCTGAGAACTGGTAGCCCGATCCAGAAATTCACCAATTACCACATCCAGACCTGTAGCTGCAATCATGCCGGAAAACATACAGATAATCACCATCAGGTGAAGGCTGGAGCTGTTTAATACATTATAAACGGCATTGGCATCCATAACCTTTGCCAGAAACGCTACCGGAGCAATGCACACAAAGGTCATCCAGTTGGGAAGCTTGGGGTGTGCTAAAACAGCAATAAAGATAATCAGGCAGACAAATGCCCAAATTAAAGACATATTCATACGATATCCTCCTTCAGAAGCTATACTGTTTTTCTCTGCCGGCCGGCATTGTTCTGATAAACCCAGTATAATCTTTTTCGTCAGATTTCGCCAATGCAGAAACAAAATAAGGGTATAGCACAATGCTATACCCCAAGTTTTCCGACATTTCCCAACCTGGAAAAAATCTCTTTTTCTCCTGCCCGAAGCGCCGCCTTAATACAGGCAATACAGTAATTCTCCTCCGGTGAAAAGGCTCTGGTTCGAAGAGAAAGAACAGCCGCGCAGGACAGATCATCTCCTCCCACCTGGTAAAAATTCATCCTCTCTGCCCGATTCACATAAGCAAGATGTCCAGTAGCCACAATACAGCATCCCAGTCCGCCTTCTGCCGCCTGAATAGCCAGGGGACTGCTTGTCACCAAAAGTCTGGGCACAATGGGATATTTCATCTGACGGGCCAGACGGTCAATCCCCTTTCTGACAGATGTGGTTTCTTCCTGGAGGATAAAATCCATTTTCGGAAGTTTTCCCAGATCTACCTTCAAAAACAAACCCTTGTTCCCTTTCTCCGCATAAGCACTGATATCATAGCGTTCAGGAACAATCAGAATATACGGCTCCCGGGCAAAAATATCGATTTCAAAATCGGAGCTCATCTCCAGAGCCGGTCCTATGGCAAAGTCATACTTTCCTTCTCTCAGAGCTTCCTCAATATCCTTTGACATGATATTGTACATCTCTACATCACATCCCGGGTATCGTTTTTTCACCTTTTCAGCCACATTATAAGCAGAAAGAGAAGCGGAATTCAATGTCATTCCCACACGAATCCGATTTGTAGTTTTCCGCTGGAACTCCCTCAGTTCATACTCCATGGTTCCCCGAAGAAGCTTGATTTCTTTGGCATATTTCAGATAGATTTTCCCGGCCTCAGTCAGCTCCGTTCCATTAATCGTCCGGACAAACAGACTGAATCCCAGTTCATTTTCCAGATTGGAAAGATATCTGCTCAAAGAAGGCTGACTGATATAAAGTACCTCTGCAGCCTGTGAAATGCTTCTGCACTCCGCCACTGCAATCACATAATCAATGTCCCTTTCCATTATTTCCTCCTCAATCAAGGGCATGTCCATACCATGTATCTGCTTCCTGTTTTCCCTGAAAAAGTCAGAAAAAGTCACCAGCCGGAGTGTGTTCCCGGGATATTCAAAGTGAGACCGGACACCTCCGATACGGCCGAAACCGCACTCCTCCCGGAACTGGTGACAGATTCATTTTACCACTGGTTTCTTCCAGTGACAAGTTCATTCTTTTTCCTGTTCCGTAAGAAAATCCGCTGCTGCAAGACTCCCTCTCTGCCCTGCCGCATTCTCCAGAACCTCCATCATCATAACCGTGTGCTTCATCATTTCCCGGCAGGAACTCCGGTCCTTTCTGTGAAGCTGACCTGCAAATTCCGCCATTTCTCCTGTCAATGTTCCCGGTGCCGGATCCTCCGCCAGAACCCGGCGCTCTCCATTCACTGTAATCTCCGCCCGCACAGCCGAGCTTACAGGCCCTTCGATTTGAATCCAGCCCTCTGTTCCCTGGATAATGGCCCCGCAGGGGCTGGAGGAATCCTTTGCCCCGCTGCAGATTCCCAGAAAATCTCCATACTTTAAAACCGCCGTTCCTGAAGTATCCACTCCGTTAAACCCGGCATTTGCATAATAATCCACCCGGTCCGGTTTCCCAAACAAACCGGTCACAAAATGGAGATTATAAAGATTAATATCATACAGACATCCTCCGCTGCAGGCCGGATCAAAAGCCGGAAGAACAATCCCCTGCTCATACTGTCTGTACCTGCTGGACATTCTGGAGTAATTGCACTGTACCATTTTCACAGCTCCAATCTCTCCCAGATGTCTCTTTACCTCCTGAAAAACAGGAGAATAGGGAATCTTAAAAGCCTCCCACAAAAAAAGTTCTTTTTCATCGGCCAGATCCGCCAGTTCCTTTGCTTCCCCGGCTGTCACGGTAAAAGGCTTCTCGCAAATCACATGCTTTCCTGCCTCCAATGCCTTTTTTGCATATTCATAATGCATTTGATTGACAATTCCAATATAAACGGTGTCCATATCCTCCCGTTCCAGAAAGGTTCTGTAATCCGTATCCACAGCCGGTATTCCAAATTCTTCGGCCAGGATACGTCCCTTCTCCAGGCTTTTCTCCCTGACACAAATCGCTGTCGTTTCGATCTCCGGGATTTCCTTTATGTCCTGAAGCATCCGCCTTACAATCATCCCGTTTCCTGCAATTCCAATCCGCATAATCTTCTCCCTTCTGCTGCTCTGATTCCTCTTTTTTCCGATTCTGTTACAGGCTGCAGGTTCTGCATTGTTCCATTATATCAGATTATTCTTAATTACAGCAATTCCATGAAAGAAAATTTTTATGCCATCGTTGCATTTTCTGCCTTCTCATATTATAATAAAACGTAATTGTTCAGGACGGCGAGGAAACTGGCGGGAAAAGCTTGCTTGTAAACGGATTTTCCCGCCAGTTCTCACATCGAAGAAAGCTCCGATGCTTCCTGCCCGGCTTTGCCGGACAAGAAAATACTCTGTACTGAACAGTTGCAAGAAAGTGTAAATCTTGCAAATCAGCAGGGGAATGTAGATTATACAAAGGAGATACTGCAATGGGGTATGAATTTATTAATAAACTGCCGACTCCGGCAGAGATCAAAGAGCAGTTTCCACTGCCTGTAGAATGCGCCGCTGCCAAGGCACAGCGGGATGAAGAAGTAAAAAAAGCAATCAGCGGACAGAGCGACAAATTTCTTGTCATTATCGGTCCCTGCTCTGCTGACAACGAAGATTCCGTTCTGGATTATACCAGCCGTCTGGTAAAACTTCAGGAGGATACCAGGGGTAAACTGATCCTGATTCCCCGAATCTACACCAACAAACCCAGAACCACCGGCGACGGATATAAGGGTATGCTGCACCAGCCCGACCCAGAAAAACGTCCCAGCATGGCTGACGGTCTTCATGCAATCCGTCACCTTCACATGCGTGTGTTAATGGAAACCGGTCTTTCCACCGCTGACGAAATGCTGTATCCGGACAATGTCAGCTATCTGGATGACATTATGTCCTATATCGCTGTAGGCGCCCGCTCCGTGGAAAACCAGCAGCACCGCCTTGTTTCCAGCGGCTGTCATGTCCCGGTAGGTATGAAAAATCCTACCAGCGGCGATTTATCCGTTATGCTCAATTCCGTTCATGCCGCACAGCACGGCCACGAGTTCATTATGCGGGACTGGGAAGTAAAAACAGAGGGCAATCCCTGGACACATACCATCCTGCGCGGCGCTGTCAGCAAGCACGGCCAGTGTCTGCCCAACTACCACTACGAGGATCTGATGCTGCTTCACCAGCTTTACATGGAGCGGAACCTGGTAAATCCGGCCTGCATCGTAGATGCCAACCATTCCAACTCCAATAAGCAGTACAAGGAGCAGATCCGCATTGTAAAAGAGGTTCTTCACAGCCGCCGCCACTCTGCTGATTTGAATTCCTTCATCAAGGGCGTTATGATTGAAAGCTATATTGAAGAAGGCAATCAGAAGATCGGAGAACACTGCTATGGAAAATCCATTACCGATCCCTGTCTTGGATGGGAAGATTCCGAACGTCTGATTTACGAAATTGCAGAGAGCGTATAAGCTTTTTCGCCTGTGACAGGACGTTTCTGCGGCAATTTTTTCTTTCGCCTGCGCCAGAACGCTTTTGCGGCAAATTTCTCTTTTGCCCGTGGCGTTCCCCGCAGAGCATTATTCTTTCATAAGGCGCACTTTCTTATGAAATCACAAAAAACAGGGGTATCACAAAACAGATTTTTCAGTCCGGATATGGCATATTATACACCACAGGCAAAATGCGATATCTGGCTGAATTACCGTGTTTTGTGATACCCCTTATTAAATTTTTCCGCTGACCTTAACAGGCTGCAGCATATCTTTACTTATTTATGCAAGATATTTCTTCAGAGTTGCTCTTACAGCGCCGGTTCCTGCAATCTCTTCCAGGAACATTTCCTCGATCTTCTCACCGATTCCTGCTTCATACAGATCAATTCCAAAAATATTTGCATTAGACAGAATACCCTTCAGCTGTCCCTTATAGGTTTCCGGATGGCCTACCTCAATGCCCTCCAGAGCCTGAACCAGCTCCGGAACCATCGGATCTGCAGAAAGCTCAAACTTCTCGCCATCATCCTGAACACCCAGCAGGTAACGGCACCAGCCGGCAATTGCCAGAGGAATTGCAGTCAGCTTCTTTGCATCGCCGTATTTTGCCACATAGGATTTGATGGTTTCGCCGTAACGAATGCCTACCTTCTGAGAGGTATCGGTTGCAATACGCTGAGGCGTATCCGGCATAAAGGGATTCGGAATCCGGACATTGATTACTTCATCTACAAATGCCTCCGGAGACAGGATTCCCGGGTTGGTAACAACCGGCATACCCTCAACCGGACCAATCTGATGAACCAGCTTGTTCAGCTCTTCGTCCTTCATCTCATTTGCAATCAGATCATAACCCAGAACACAGCCATAAACTGCCAGAGCGGTATGCAGCGGATTCAGACAGGTAGTAACCTTCATGCGCTCTACCTTGTTTACGGTGTCACGATCTGTCATATAAACGCCTGCCTTCTCCAGAGCCGGACGGCCATTGGGGAATTTGTCCTCGATAACCAGGTACTGAGGTCCTTCTGCGTTTACAAACGGAGCAATATAGGTTTTCTTGGAGGTGATAACCGGAGCCATACCCTCAACGCCTGCCTTTTCCAGCTCTTCACATACAGAATCAGCCGGTCTTGGGGTGATCTTGTCAATCATGCTCCAGGGGAATGCAACCTGCTTTTCATCGCAGAGATAGTCCACAAATTCAGCAGATACAAAGCCCTTCTTCTCCCACTCTTTTGCCATGGTTACGATGGAATTCTGCAGCTTCTCACCATTGTGTGAGCAGTTATCCATAGAAACAACAGACAGCGGATACTTTCCTGCCTGGAATCTTTCCCACAGCAGAGCGCAGACAACTGCCATTGCAGAGCCTGCCTTATCCGGGCCATTATCAATATCAGCCTGAATAAACGGGAAGAAATTGCCTTCTGCATTTTTCAGAGCATATCCCTTCTCGGTAATGGTAAAGGAAATCATCTGCAGATCCGGGTTTACAAAAATCTCTTTCAGGCGGTTCCACTCTTCAGCAACGCCGGACTGAGCCTTGATAGCCTCTGTCAGGGATCCCAGAACTGCCTTGTCAGTTGAACCGTCAGCCTTTAAGGTAACAGCCAGAACCAGATTGTCATAGGGCTTGTAAATCTTGTCTACTACGTCAAAATCAAAGGTCTCCACACAGGTAATTCCCTTGTCCAGAGCGCCTTCTTCAATCAGCTTATCTGCCAGTCCGCCAATAAAAATACGGAAAATATTTCCTGCGCCAAAATGTACCCACACCGGGGCTTTTCTCGTATTCTCTGCCAGCTTCTCTACATCATAAGACGGCAACTTAATACCTGCGGCCTGCCAGGCTGCTGTATCCTTTAATCCTGCTAATGTCAGTTTCATATCGTCACACTTTCCTTTTTGGTTTCGTTTATTGGTCACTTTTTCAGGGTCCGCACGAGCCTCTCTCACTGAAAGTACTGCGGATACTGCTCCCGAAGAGCAGTTTCATCAACTTTATAGCGATTTAAATGCTTTTCCATCAGCTGCCGGGCCGCTTCCTGGTCATGAGCCGCCACTGCCTCATAGATTTCTCTGTGATCGCCCATCCACAGATGCTCCTTCACTGCCGTAACAGCCAGACTGCGGACCCGGTCAAAATGAACCGTAATACTCCGCATCATCTCATAAGCCTGCATCCGTCCTGCAATCTGAAATAACAGGCGATGGAACTCATCATCCATTTCCAGAAGCCGCTCCGAAGAGCCGTGCTGATAATAAAACTCCTGAAGCGCAACGTTCTCCTTCAGCTGCTCTAACTGCTCCTGAGTCGCCCGCTCACAGGCAAGCTGTACCACTGCTACCTCCAGCACACTGCGGACAAACTGCGCCTCCTCTACCAGATTGTAGTCAATAGGCGCCACCACACTGCCCCTCTGGGGGTATATCTCAACAATTTTTACCTTTGCCAAATCCAGCAGGGCTTCCCGGACCGGTGTCCGGGACAGATTCATCCAGGCGGCCAGCTCCCGGTCACTGATAGCAGTTCCCGGTTCCAGCTCCAGAGAAATAATCTTGTCCCGAATCACCCGTTTTGCATAATCACGTCCGCTTTCGTGGGGATATCGTTCTGTCAGCTCCATGGTATCCACTCCCCCTTATCCTGTCCTGCGAAAAGCCGTAAAATGCCTTCCCTTCCGTTTTCTCCAGCCTTGAAATGACTTATTTATTGGTCATTTTGTCAATAGCTTCCCAGAGACCGTTTAAGTAAACAGCTCCCAGTGCACGGTCATACAGACCATATCCCGGACGGCCAACCTCATCCCAGATCATTCTTCCGTGGTCCGGACGAACGTATACATCATGAGGACAGGTATCGTAAACAGCCTTTACAATCTCAAACAGATCCAGATCACCGGCAGAAGACAGATGAGCTGCCTCACGGAACTTGTGGTGTCCCAGATATTTTACGTTACGGATATGAAGGCAGGCAATTCTGTCCATCTCACCGAAGTGACGGATAATAGCCGGAATATCATTGTCCGGATTTGAGCCCAGAGAACCGGTGCACAGGCACAGTGCATTTGCCGGTGAATCATGAAGGGCAACAATCTTATCAAAATCTTCCTGGCTGTGGGAAATACGCGGAAGTCCGAAAATCGGCCATGCCGGATCATCCGGATGAACAGCCATCTTTACGCCAACCTCTTCACATACCGGAATTACTGCATCCAGGAAATACTTGTAGTTCTCACGCAGCTTGTCCGGAGTAATGCTCTCATATCTCTTCAGAGTAGTCTCCAGCTCAGCCAGACGCTCCGGCTCCCATCCCGGAAGGGTAAATCCATTGCAGTTTTCGATCGTATTCTTTACCAGGTCTACCGGAGTCATATCGCCTAACTCTTTCTCGTCAAAATACAGGCTGTTGGAACCATCCTCCGGAATCTCTCTGGCAAGGTCAGTACGCAGCCAGTCAAATACCGGCATAAAGTTGTATACAATAACCTTGATGCCGTATTTTGCCAGATTACGGATTGTGGTAATGTAGTTTGCAATATACTCGTCACGGGTAGGAAGACCCATCTTAATGTCCTCGTGCACGTTGACACTCTCGATAACCTCGCACTCCAGACCTGCTGCGTGAACCTCGTCCACATAAGCCTTGATCTCTTCCTCGGTCCAAACCTCTCCGGCTGCCTTGTAATCCAGAACGCCCATCAGGCCGCTCATACCCGGGATCTGGCGAATCTGCTTTAAGGTAATGGAATCACTGTCAGAACCATACCAGCGGAATGTCATTTTCATATTGCATTTCCTCCTTAAAATAAAATTAAAATATAGTTTTCCTGTTTTCGCTCCGGCCATACACCAAAAGCCTGTTGCTGATTTGATTATATCACCAATTTTCTCTTTGGTCAACTAATATATTAGTATTTTATCGGAAATTTGCACTATTTTTTTAAAGAAAACCCAATCTCTTTCCCTGTTTTGCCGTAATATATTCTTATCTGCACAAATGGAAACGAAAATGAAGCCTCTTTTGTTCTTTCTGACCGTTACAGTATCTCTCTGCCGAAGGTCTTGTGATTTTGCAGTTTTTGCGATATGATATATTTTATAGTTTCCGCAGCCATCGGGAAAACAGCCGTTTTCCCGGACAGCTGCAGATTTTTCAAGAAAAGAGGACATTTTTATGAGACCTGATACCATTGTTACTTCTTCCAGAATTGACAAATCTATTTTCTGCCGTTTTGCCATATTTGATTCTATGATATTCCGCAAGCATTTCCGTTCCCCTGCTGTTTTTGCAGGTATTATGGGTGTCTTTGCCTGCATTTGCTACACTCAGATAGGAAAGGCAGAGCAGGCTGCTCTTCTGGGAAATGTGCTGCTGGGCATTGGCCTGATTCTTCCGGCTGTATATTTTGGACATTTTTACATGGATCTGCAGAATCAGGCGAAAAAGCTTAAACTGGAGACTCCCAGACATGTCTATACCATATCCATGACTACTGCTCCGGACGGTATCACCATCGTCACTCCTTCCGGTGAGGGCGGCACTCTCCGCCTCCGTTGGGAACATATTTACCAGGTATACCGGGTAAAAGGCTGTATCTATTTTTACATATCTGCCCGTCAGGCTTTCCTTCTTCCTGAAGACCAGAGCAATGTGGAAACAGACGAGCTGTGGAAATTTCTGGGAGAAATGCTTCCGGCTGAAAAAGTAATTGATCGAAGAAAACATTGAAACAAGGGGTACTGATTCACAGGTGATTATTTACCGGTGAATCAGTACCCTGCTTTTTTGCCCGAAAACAGAAAACTATCTTCAAAGCATCAACATCTCTGTACCATTATAACCCATTGATACTTTATCAAAAATGGGTTATAATGGGTTATGAAAGATGAGGTGAGCATATGGACATTCTCAACCGGATTATGGAATTAGAAAATGAAATTCTGGCTTTACCACAAGGTTCCGTCAATATAAAAAAAATAAACGGAAAAGAACAGCCGTATTTACAATGGACAGAGAATGGAAAAAGCAAAAGCAAATATATCAAAAAAAATGAAAGAGAGCAGATCCTTGCCGGAGTAGAACGCAGAAAACAACTGCAGAATGAATTGCGTGAATTAAAAAAAATTGAGCTTCCAGAAACACCTGTACCTGCAAAATTTGAAACCTCCGTAGTCATTGGCAGGCATCTTTTAGCAATGACAAAAAGCGTACTGAACTGGAAAGAACGAGATTGTTTTGAACAACTTCAAAAATATTTGAACAGTCAGGCAACGGATCGAGTATGTCTTATTTTCGGTTTGCGACGAACCGGTAAAACAACGATGATACGGCAGGCTGTTTTAAAAATGACTTCAGCACAAGCTTCAAAGACTGCCTATATCAAAGCCAAGGGCACTGACACTATGGCTGCTTTAAATCGTGACCTGGAAAAATTACTGAATCTTGGCTTTGAAAATATATTCATCGATGAAGTTACTTTAATGGAGGATTTCATTGACTCTGCTGCATTGTTTTCAGACATCTATGCTGCGCAGGGAATGAAAATCGTTTTATCCGGAACAGACTCTCTTGGATTCTGGTTTGCACTCCATCAGGAATTATATGATCGCGCAGTTACCATTCACACGACATTTATCCCGTTTAGAGAGCACAGCCGTTTACTTGGAATTAACAGTATTGATGAATATATTCGCTATGGCGGTACACTGCGTGCCGGTGAATTGAATTTCGATGACGAAGATGTAAATGCAGAAGATGCTTCTTTCCGTGATGATGAATCGACCCGCAGATATATTGACACAGCTATCTGCAGAAACATTCAGCATTCTTTGAGCTGCTGTCAGGACGGAGGATATTTCAGACATTTACAATCCTTGTATGAAGCCGGTGAATTAACAGGCGCCATTAATCGGATTATTGAAGACATGAATCATAGATTCTTAATTCGAATCTTGATTAACAAATTCAAATCTCATGATTTGGGTTCTGCTGCTGATGTGCTTCGCAGAGAACGCAACCCGGAACGGCGCAGTGATATTTTAGATAGAATTGATAAAGAGGCTGTGACAAAACGCCTTATGAATCTGCTGGAAATTCGCAATCAGGAAGACCAGTCTGTAGGTATTACAAATACTCACGCAGAGGAAATTAAAGAATATCTGAAAGCACTTGAATTAATTATTGATGTACCAAATGAAACTATTATTCCGAGCGCAGAGCCATTAGAAAATATCATCTTCACACAGCCCGGCATGCGCTACTGTCAGGCACAGGCACTTGTACATTCCTTAGCAAAAGACGAATTATTTGCATCATTGAGTGAAAAGGAAAAATCAATGGTGTCTGAACGTATTTTAGAGGAAGTACGCGGACGCATGATGGAGGAAATTGTTCTTTTAGAAACATTCAAATCTCTGCAAAAATCAAAACGGGTTTTTAAACTGACATTCTCCATCGGCGAATATGATATGGTGATTTATGATTCTAAAGAAAACGCCTGTGAATGCTATGAAATCAAACACAGCGTTCAAATTGTTCCGGAGCAGACCAGATACTTGACTGACGAAGAAAAACTCACTCAGACAAGCCGGCGATTCGGCAGCATCAGCAAGCGCTGCGTACTGTATCGGGGGGAAGATACTGTGTTGGAAAACGGAATTGAGTATCGAAATGTGGAAACCTATCTGAAAAATTTACAATGAACGATATGAGACGGAGAAGCCGCCTGCGAGCTTCTCCGCTCAAAGCGGACCACTTCTGCGGCAAACTTCTCTTCCGCCTCATGGAGATCGTTTTATCACCCCTGCTATTGCTTTTCTGGAGAAAGAAAATGAATAAAAAGCAATTCTTCCTGCGTTAAAATATGATTTTTCTTATGGACAAAATATAGCTGTCTCACCAATTTCAGCCCTTTTATTTCGGCAGTCTTTAAAAATCCATTTTTCACTTCATGGGCAACTGATACTTTCGATAAAATAGAAATACCAAGCCCATTAATTATACTCTGCTTAATGGTTTCTGCATTATACATATTTACAAGATTTTTCAAATATATTTTCTGTTCCGTAAGTCTCGAAAGAATAAATGCCCGTGTCGCTGACTGAACCTGTGAAATTAAAAATGGATATTGCACCAATTCTTCCGGAGCCACCACTTTTCTTTCTGAAAGAGGATGGTTTGGAGGAAATACAACTACCATTTCATCATCCAAAAAGGGCTGACAAATATAACGGGTGTTATTGATAATGTCAGAATCCTCTGGAATCATAGCAAAGCTGATAGCATCCTGATTCAGCATATCAATAATACTCGGAAGAAAATTCACTTTAAAGTTTACCGGAATATTGGGGTAATGCCGTTTGAAATCTCCCAAAACAGGAGGCAGCAAATAAATACCAATAGAATTGGTAGCCCCAAAGCTTATTTCTCTGCTGCAGGGGTTATTCAGGTTATACAAATCCGATTTCAGCTGATTAAAATCCTTTTCCAGATATTTTCCAAATTGGTATACCAACTGACCATTGGAATTAACTGTCATTTTTTTGCCACAGCGATCAAACAACGGATACCCTATTTCTTTTTCCAAGGAAGCCATTTGCTTGGAAAGTGCCGGCTGCGAACAGTAAAGTGCTTCTGCTGCCTTAGAAACAGTCCCATAATCCACAATAGCGCAGAATGTGAAAATTTTATAAATATCCATACTCTTTCCCTCCATCATATAACAAAATGGCATATGTTTAGTCGAAAACAGGAATTGGACATAGTCCATTTAAACAAATATAATATAGTTAAGCATCAGTTATATAACAAAAAAGCGTATAACTGAATCATAAAATATTTTTGACAGGAGGTCAAGAGAATTATGGGTGTTTCATCTAAAGGGGAAAAAATCACCTTCGAAAGCTGGATGAAGATTACAGGTATTTTTGTATCTCTTCTGGTATTTGCACTTCTGTATACCATGAATACACCAGTGCAGATGACAATGCAGGGAAAAGCCTCCCTGGCATGCTTTGGCATGGTATTTGTACTTTGGGTAACACAAGCCATACCAACTACAGCATCCGCATTAGTAGTCATTTGTATGCTTGTATTTACTGGCGGATACTCACAAAAGAATGCTCTGTCTGTATTTGGACAGGATGTTATCTGGCTAATGTTAGCCGCATTCATTATAACCTCTGGTATGGAAAAATCCGGGTTTGCCAAAAGAATGGCATTATTCATTGTTTCAAAATTTGGCACAACTGCAAAACGCGCCTTAATTTCTCTGGGTGTTGTTAATCTGCTTCTGGCATTTGTTGTTCCTTCTACAACAGCACGCGCAGCAATGATGCTTCCCATCTGCCTTATGGTTTTAAAAGTATACCATGCTGAAATGGGAAAAAGCAATTTTGCAAAACAATTAATGCTTCAGGAAGTACATTTTAATAACATTTCCACATCCGGTATTCTTACTGCAACTGCTCCTCAAATTCTAGCCGTCGGTTATCTGCTCAGTATGGCTGATATTGATGTAACGTGGGGACAATGGTTCGTAGCCGGTATGCCTATCGCTATCCTGACTTTAATTGCATCCTTTGTAATTGGAAACTTCATGTTCCCATGCGAAGTCAAAACTCCAGCAGCAGCAGATTTGGGAAATGAAAAAACCTTAAAAGAACAGCTGAAAGATCTTGGACCGATTTCAAAGACAGAAATAAAGGCACTCTTTATTTTTGCATTAACTGTTTTTTTGTGGGCAACCGATGGAAAACAGCTTCAGCTGTTTGGCTTTCAAATCAGTCTGGTCATGGTTGCCATTCTGGCAGCAACCTTATTCTTTATGCCCTATATCGGAATTCTAGACTGGAAAGAAGCAAATATTCCATGGAATCTGATGGTATTTTCCTGCGGCGCTTACGCTGCCGGACTTGCACTGGATGCCTCCGGAGCAGCATCATTTCTGTTAAACAGTATTTTTGATGCTATGAATCTTGAAGCATTAAGTCCGTTTGTTTTATACATGGTGGTAATGTTCATTTCCAGTTTTTCGCATCTGGTATTTACCAGCAAAAATGTGCGTGTAGTAATTTTAATTCCTGCACTGATTATCCTGTCCAATAGCCTGGGAATGAATCCTCTGGTGCTTACACTTCCGGCCTGTTTTACCATCTGTGACAGTATCACTCTTCCGCCTCACTGTAAACCGAATCTGATTTTCTACAGTACTGGCGCATATAGCGTTAAAGATCAATTTGTCTACGGTATGCTGGTACTTCTGGCAAAATGGCTGATTCTGGGTCTGGCATATTTTACCTGGTTTCGGATTATAGGTCTTGTATAGGAGGAATGAATAATGAAAAAATTTAAATCTATCGCTTTGTGTATGGGAATTCTGATAAGTTTTTCCGCCTTATCATTCCCCTCCCTGGCAGCTGAATACATAACCTTTACTGATTATTCTGAATCCTTTATTCCCGATGGCTCAGATGGGAAACTGGAAGTCAATGCTTCAGGAGAGGCTGGTGAAGACGGATATCTCTATCTGAACAAAAGTATAAAAGAAATGATTCCCGAGACTGTATCCGGAGAAAATCTAAACGGTTCTGAATTGGAAGAATATACTAAAGGAAACGTTAGCTATTATCGAATTAAAGTGGCAGATAACACAGCACCGGCAGAAGTTCATGCCGTATTCCATTGTCCTGGTTTTTATGATTTTACAAAAAAAGCGGAAACCAACGGTGCTGAAGCCTATTCTGTCAATTATAAATTCACAAATCAGCTGAAATCCAAAATAGAAAGCTATCACGTTCAAATTGCCGTTCCAGAAGGAAATGAAATCATTAGTGTTACAAAACCTTCTGCTTATGCTGATTATGAACTTTCCCTGACAGAAGGTATGCGTACTGTAGGGCTTACCAAAGCAGCCGCACCATCATCATCTATAGAGCTGGCTTTTACCTATAACAGACCCTTTGTCAGTACCGCTGTTGGAAAAGGTGTTGTTTGGGTATTATGTCTTGGTATCGGCTTGTTTGTATTAATTGAACGCTATAAAAAGGCAAAAGAGGATACTGCAAAATGAGTAAAAAATGTCTGATGTTAATTGCGGACGGTCTTGGAGACCGTCCGATTCCTCAACTCGGAGGAAAAACACCTTTAGAATATGCCAAAACACCAACCATGGATCAGCTGGCTTCTAGTGGTATGACAGGTCTCATTCACCCATATAAACCCGGTGCCCGATGCGGAACGGATTGGGGACATTTATGTCTGTTTGGCTACGATCCTGCAGAATATTATACAGGAAGAGGTTCCATTGAAGCTTTCAGCGCCGGTCTTGAGCTGGAACCTGGGGATATTGCCTTTCGTGGTAATTTTGCAACTGTAGATGAGAGTTTTCATGTTATCGATCGAAGAGCTGGAAGAATTTCCAATAAAACTGAAATAGATACTCTTTTATCTGAGATCCATGGTTTAGAAATCGATGGATATCAACTTCTTGTTAAATCTCTGACCGAACATCGACTTGCAGTAGTACTTCGGGGAAAAGGTCTTGGAAGCCAAATTCCTGATGTCGATCCCGGGACTGCATGTGAGGGGAAACCTATCATCCGCCTGGAATCTTTAAGTTTTGCTCAAGAAGAAGACGCTCGAACTGCGAATATTCTTTGGCATTTTCTTCAAAAGGTACATAAAATCTGGAATAACAGTCCTGTTAACAATGCACGCATTGCCAAAGGGCTGCTGCCTGTAAATTTCATTCTTACCAGAGGAAGCGGAAAAGCTATGGTAGTTCCGCCATTTACAGAAAAATTCCCACAAGCCAGAGTTGCCGTAATTGCAGGAGATGCAACCATTACAGGCATTGGACGTATGTGCGGTTTTGACAGTTTTACTCAACCTTCTTTTACAGGCGGATTTACTACAGACTATATGGGAAAGGCAAGACTGGCACTGGATCTTCTTGGGACACATGATTTGGTAATCGTCCACATAAAAGGAACCGACTTATGTGGCCATGATAATCTCCCTCTGAAAAAAGCAGAAATAATTGAAAATATTGATCAGATTTTTGACTACTGGCTTAGTCATGAAAAAAATGACGACTACTACTATGCAATGATTGCGGATCACTCCACCCCCTGCTGCCGAAGAGATCATTCTGCTGATCCCGTCCCGGCTTTTCTTTCCGGAAAGGATGTACGTGTTGATCAAACAAATTTCTACGGAGAACGCTCTTGCAGCAACGGAATTTTAAATCATTATACAGGAGCCGAATTTATGGAAACCATTATGGATTATCTGTGGTTCAGTAAAAAATTTGGAGCCTGAATTCTATTATAAACGGATGGTGAAACAAAAATGGAAAACGTATATCTGACAGCACTCAGCGGAAGCGGGGAAAATGGTCGGAATTGTTATTTAATTGCAGTAAACGACAGCTATATTCTTCTGGACTGCGGTGTTAAGCGAGAAATCCATAACGGACAGGTTGGCTTTTATCCTCCTCTTACAAAAGAAATTGTATCACGCATCAAACTTGTATTTCTATCTCATTGTCATGAAGATCATGTGGCTGCCCTGCCTCTGCTGTATGAATTAGGTTACAATGGGAATGTTTATGCAACAGCAGAAACCGTTGCAGAAACACCTGGATTTATCCGGAAATGGCAAAATTTTGTAAAGAAAAACGGCGGTATACTTCCCTTTAGCGAAGAAGCTTCCAGGAATGTAAAACTTTGTCCCATAGAACTTGGAAAACAAAAAATTGAAGGTATTTCCTTTGAAACCGGCCGTTCTGGACATGTACTGGGAGGTGTATGGTATTCTTTTCAGATAAATGGAAAATCGATTCTTTATACAGGGGATATGTGCCTTCAGCCTGTCTCGCTCGGTATGGATGTTCCGCATTCTTCCTTTAATGCGGCAATTATGAATAGTGCCTATGCTGGAAAAATCATGATACAGGAGCAGCAATATCAGGCTCTTCTGTCCTCTGTTCAGAAAGCGCTGACAGCCGGAGGCAAAGTTCTTCTTCCTGTTCCTCAAAAAGGCCGCGGTATTGATTTATTTTTATTCCTGAAGAAAAAACTTCCAAATACCAGAATTTATGTAGAACAGGATATTATCGACAGTCTGAAATCCTTATCAGAAAAAGAGCAATGGATTCAAGAACCAATTGATACCGGAATGTCTCCCAACATTCGAATAATTGAAACAGACGAGCAAAGACAAGTTGCAATATGTGACAAAGAACCTTCTGTTATTCTCACTCCAGATGGAATGATCACAACTGATATCAGTGTATCCTATCTCGATGCACTGAAGGGAGATGAAAAAAATCTTATTATTATTACCGGTCATGCCGCAGCAGGAACTCCAGGCGCAGGTATTTTGGATGATTCCTATCGCAGCGAGCACAAAATTCTTGCTTCTGGAGAAAAAATCATATTTAAGGTTCATCTGGATGATAACGATATCTGTAACCTTGCAGAGGAAACAGGAGCAAAGGATATTATTTTATTCCATAGTGATGCTGTTCATACAAAACATATCAAATCTATTTTACAACAGCGCGGCATAAATGCAGAAACCCTTCAATACCCCAGTATGCTTGAAGTAAAATAGATTGATCGAAGAAAACATTAAGACAAAGGGGGCTGAAAACCGGTATCCCGGTTTTCAGCCCCCTTTTGCCCCTATTCAGTCTTGTTTTCTTGTTTTTCTTCTAACCCCCCCCCGAATTTTCCAGACGTTCCATGTCGCTGATAATTCTGTGATATCCCTGAATGCATACGGCTCCTTCCCGGTCTTCCGCCCGGATACCGACACACCGGACCGGAACAGTTCCTCGCTCCGGGTGCACCCACATATATTCTACCTGATAAATTTTTCCGCTCTGAATTATATTTTCCACAGTCAGATTGATATACTCCTTGTCTTCCTCCACAATTCTGTCATACCAGTATCTGTAACATTCCTCCGGAGATACCACATCCTTTAACCCTAAAATGCGATTCATAATATCGTCCGTGTACATCTCAAACTTTCCGTTCATTTCATCAATACGGATTACCCATATGCCAAGAGCCACCTGATTCAGGAGCTTATGACTAAAACTCCAGGAAAGAATATTTTTCCTTTCTCCGCGCTGCACATATACCGGTTCGTTTTCCCATTGATACGACACGTCTTTCTTGCCCACATCTACTGCGATTTCCAGGCGCGCCACATTTCCCCGCCATGAGATCAGTTTATCTTTTACAACAAAGTGCGTATCTAAAAATTCATTCTCTATTTCCCATGTATAGAAGCTCTCATTTTTCAGGTATTTGTTATTACAGCTTTCGCAGGGATGGTCTTTCCCGTGAAGAACCTGGTAACACTTGCGTCCTTTATAATCATAAATTCCCGTCAGCTTCCGCGCCGCCGAATTCATATAATACAGCTCATATGTAGCAAGATCGCTTACATAGACGATATCATCCATCCCCTCTACAATATTAAGCATCTCGTCCCTGCGGTATTCTTCAATAAGCGGTTTATTTTCCAGCTCTTTAATCCCGTGGAGAAACGCGTTTTCCTTCCGGAGTCTCTCCTGATACTTTTCAGAATCCTCATAAATATAGTATTCTTCAAATTCCTCTGCTGTATAGGGCTTCGCAAACAGGAATCCCTGCAGTACATCGGGCTTGAGCTTCTGTAATGCTGCCAGCTCTTCTTCCGTCTCCACGCCCTCGCAGCAGACCTGAATTCTTGCGCCGTGCGCCAGCTCTATAATATTGCTGAGCAAACGGTAATTATAGATATTGTTGTAAATCCTGTTTATAAAACAGCGGTCAATCTTCGTCTCATCCACATCAATGCTTTTCAGATAGCTGAGACTTGAATATCCTGTTCCAAAATCGTCAATGGAAATTTTGATTCCATGCCGCTTCCACTCATAGAAAATCTTATTGAAATAGCTGTAATCCTGAAGCTGCATGCTCTCTGTCACTTCCAGTGTCAGTGCGTTTCCCGGAAGTCCGGCCTCACTTAAAATATCCAGCACCAGCTCTGTAATATTTTCCTGACGCAGCTGTACATAAGAAATATTCACACTGATATGAAAATCCGGAATATACTTTCTCCAGCGTACACATTGTTCAACTGCTGTCCGAAGCCCCCATTCCCCGACCTTGCAGATCAGGCCGTTCTGCTCCAGAAAAGGAATAAATTCCATGGGGCTTACACTTCCCCGCCACGGCGATTCGTATCGAAGCAATGCTTCTGCTCCATAGGTGGAGAAATCCTCCCCTTTGATCTGCGGCTGGTAGCAAAGATAAAACCCGAGAAAATCCTCCTTTACTGCCGTCTTCAGTTCATCCTGAAACTGAATCTGTTCCAGACTTTTCTGATAATCTTCAAAGGAGAAAAAAATGATTTTATCCTTTCCCTCTTTTTTCGCCCGGTCCAGTGCATTTTCCGCATATTGATAAATGATGCTGCTGTCCTCTCCGTCATCGGAATAGTAATCCACAACACCTGCTGAAATCGTGCAGTATTTCTCCAGCTCCTTTTTTAATATCCGATAAAATGCTGTTACATCTGCTCTTGTTTTCCACGGAAAATCTACCGCAAACCGATCCCCGTCCAGACGGTACAGCTTGATAAACCGATCGGAATTCTCCTCCAGAATATTCACAATCGTTTTTAAAAGCTGATTTCCAAAGGTTCTTCCGTTCTTTACGTTGATATTTTTAAAATTATCAATTCCGAACAACATGAGATATCCCTGAGTTTCCCTTAAACTTTTCCCCATGTTCTCCATAAATTTTTCATAATTCCACAAGCCCGTAAGATTATCCACCTTACGGGCCATTGCCAATTCCGAAATGCTCCCCATTAAAAATGCAGGCTGGCTTTCCTTATCCTTTACAACCGTTCCCCGGCAGGAAATCCATACTTTATTCCCCTTCTTATCCACAATCCTGTATTCCATATCATGATTGTCGATGACCTGATTTTTAATATCCCTGATATTTTGCTCCAATTGCTCCAGATCCTTCGGATATACGATCTTTGCCCACTCAGGAAGGGAAATTCCCTCCTTTCCCAAAGGCAGATCATATTTTTCACGAATCTTGTCTGCAAAATAAAGCTGATCATTGGCCAGATCATACACATATAAATAATCATCCATACTTTCATCCAGACACTGTACTGTCTGCATATAGATCTTCAGTTCTTCGTCTAAATTCATTTACCCGTTCCTCCCCGTCCCGATATATCCCCGCCTTATCGTCCGTATATCTTAAAGCTGTTTTTCTTCTCATGCTTTACACGATAAAGTGCTTCATCTGCTCTCCGGTACATTTCACAAAAATCCATGGATGAATCCGGCACAACCACAATCCCTGCGGAAACCGTAATCTGCACAGATTTTCCGCCTGCTTCATACGTCAGCACTAATTTTCTCAAAAGGCTGTCCATATTCCGATCGAGCACTTCCTCCGGAATATTTTTCAGGAACACAAGAAATTCATCTCCCCCCAGACGGCACACGATATCATATTGTCTGAAATGATACGTTAAAATACCTGCTACATCCTGAAGCGCCTTATCTCCCACCTGATGTCCCAGTGTATCATTCAGCGTCTTGAAATTATCAATATCCATGATCATATAGGCATGAACGCTTCCCGGATAGATTTCCTCATTCTTCAGGCAGTCCTCAATCTTCTCAATCGCACTGCTTCTGTTATACAGCCCTGTCAGGGGATCTTTATCCGCCTTTTCCCGGAGCTCCTCTTCTTCCGTAACATCCTCCAATACGCCGACACATTTCCGGATCTCTCCGTTTTTTCCTTCCAGTGTAATAATCTGAAGCCACAGATACACCTTTTTATCATCCTGCATCAATGTAATCAGGAATTCCTTCTTCGCACCGTTCTGTTCCAGACTTGCAAAGATTCCCCTGATCTGCTCCCGCACCTCTTCATCATCCGGAAGATATTTCATAAGCTCCCGCGGTGCATTGTTGATCTCTCTCGGAAACTCCCGGTTCAGCATGGTATTTACAATAAACCGCATCTGTTTTGATTTGATCTCATAGCTGATAATGGCAAATCCTGATTTTTCTGCCGCTATCTGCACCACTTTCTCATCAAACATCAGTTTCTCATTGAATTTCTGGATTCTCTTCCGATCCTGCCAGGAATAATATATAATCAAAAGAAACAGAAGCGCAATGACGAGAACCACCTTCACCATCACCTCATATACATCATTTCCCAGAATATACTCAGCAAAATCCGACACTGCCGAGTAATCCAGAACCGTAACGATACACCAGTCCGTTAATTTCAAAGGAGTAAAATACAGAATCTCATGGGAAGTCCCGTCGCTGACCTCCGTATAGACCTGCTCCCCCGCCTGAATCTTCTTTCGGATAATCTCCGCAGCCTGTTCTCCCTCAATACCGCTGATTCCCTCAAAAATATTATCTTTTTTACCAATCAGACTGGAAACCTGTTTTCGGATGTAATTTCCTTCCATATCGATAATCTGGATATACTGATTTTTACCTTCCATAATCGTATCTTCATAGATGCGGAACATGGAAAGCTCCGTAACACCGTAGATCACTCCGATAAATTCTTCACTTTCCGTCAGAATCGGAACTGCCACAATACAGATCTGCTGATTGTTGAGAGATGATTGCCGAATCTCCGTTGCTGCACGTTTTTCCTTCATACAGGTCTGAAAATATGCCCGATCACTGATGTTCAGATGTTCTCCGTTTGTAAGATGTGCGTTTCCATCAGCATCTGCAATCCCCATTCTCTGAAATCCAATCTTCCTTTTGTTCAAGAAATTCTTCAGCCGGTATATATTCGTGTCATCACAAATATCTTCCTCCCGCAAATATTCTGCAAAACCGTACAGCGTATTCACAAGTCCTCCCAGCTGCTTCTCCACAACCGCGCTTCCCTGCATGGAAATCTCGCGCATGTTCTCTACCTGTTTATAATATACACGCTCCTGGATATCACGATCAAATTTTGACAAAGTATAACCGATAAACACTGTGATTCCTACGATAACCAGAAAAATAAAAATATATTTTCTTTTTTCTTTGTTTTTCATACGCATCCCGCCCTGTTGTCATTCTTTGTTTCTTTTTCCACTATATTTTATCATTATTTGCTCTAAAAAGACAACCTTTTCTGCCTTTAAAAACTATTATTGGAGAAATTTCGTGAAATCAGAAAAAGAATCCGCTCCCGGGAGATCTTATCAAACAGAAACGATAAACGATCAGCCGGAATCCGGATTCTCTTCTTCAAAAAGCAAACAATAATTTTCAAAAAACAGGGACAGTTCTCCTACAGGGACAGCCCGCCTCTCGCCCGTGCTCTCCGGTCCATTACGGACTGAATAACAGGAACCAGGAAAATTGCCACAATTCCCCCTGCAAATCCGTTGTTATACAGATTCATTCCCCCGTAAACGATTCCCACATTCAGCGCTACGGAAGAGTGGAGGAAACCTGCGAGAACTCCTGCAAGAATGCCGAATTCTCCGGCAATAGGCGCCAGTGTTGTAGAAAGAAGAAGGGCCAGCTGTGCAGACGGATCGGTAATCGACCAGTTTTTTGCCACGCTGGCAAGGCACACCCCCACCATAACCGGAAGAATATTTCTCAGATGCTTTCCCGTGGCGCTGAAGCCTACTACTGTAAAAATGCTTCCGATGGTCGGACCGTTCAGCTCACCGCCTAAAGCAACCAGAATAAACATAGATGCCAGACCATTGACACCCATATTGATCAGAGTGGCGCTTCCGCCCTCTGTCTTGTAATAGTCTGTACCTCCCAGGCCGTAGCATTTTAAAATATTCCGGTATCCCCGCACAGCCTCCCCCCTTTCTGCAAGAACGCCGTAAAGGATCATTCCTCCAAAAAGGACGGAAAGCAGGGTCAGAAACAGTCCGTTATTCCCTTCCGACCAGAGCAGTCTGGACTCAATGGTAATGCCGAAGGATTTAAACATGGACACAATAACCGTGGCAATAATGCCTCCCGCAAAGCCCACATTGTAAAGCGAATATCCCTTGTGGGAATAGTGAACATGGGTACACAGGGGAGGAAGCACAAAGCCGATTACCGTACCGGTAAGAATACAGAGCACCATTCTCACCGGAACCGGCAGCTCCCACATCTGCATGACCTGCGTAATAATCGGAGAAAGACTGGTCCCGTAATATCCGATATAAATATAACGGGACACTGAGGTTCTGTGATACCGGGCATAAAGAAATACACCCAGCATAATCGCCCAGATATTCAGAAGATTTTTTCCGAACAGAGAAAATCCGAACATCAGACAGGCAGAGGTGATGGTATGTCCGTCAAATTCCATCCCCAGCCCATATACAATTCCAATACTTACTAACGTCAGGATGCCGGCATTGACAAAGGCCGCTCCCACGCCTCCAATAATAAAATAATCTGTAATCAGAAAATCCGGCTCCCGGATAATCGTAATAATTCCCTGCAGAATTTCACCTGGAGGCTGCATACAGAATCCCACCAGAATAAAATATGCCGGAACAAGGGCCAGAAGCAGAAACTGTCTTTCCCGCGGCTGTGGCTTTTTTATTTTCATCAGCTGTCCTCTCTGTCAGTTACCCGGTTTCCGGGTGTCGCGTTTTCCAGTTATTATTTCATCAATCCCACGGCCGTAAAATATGCCAGAACAATCACACCAAGAACAATGCGGTAATATCCGAAAAGCTTGAAGTTGTTTCTCCTGATATATCCCATCAAAAACTTAATGGAATAAACAGATACAAGAAATGCTACCACCATACCGAAAATCAGATAGAATATCTCGACTCCTGTGAAATCAAAACCGAATTTCAGCATTTTCAGAAGGCTTGCGCCAAACATCACAGGAATTCCCAGGAAAAAGGAAAACTCTGCTGCCACACCACGGGAACAGCCCAGAATCATGGCGCCGAGAATCGTTGCTCCGGAACGTGAGGTTCCCGGAATCAGTGAAAGCACCTGAAACAGTCCGATATAAAGAGCAGTCTGGTAACTGAGCTGGGCGGTTCTCTGAATGGGAAATTCTATGTACTGGTTTCTGTTTTCCAATACAATAAACAAAACTCCGTACAGCACCAGCATGGCTGCTACCACATAGGCATTGTACAAATGGGCATCCAGCCAGTCATCCAGCAAAAGTCCGAACACTGCTGCCGGAAGACAGGCTACTGCAATCTTAATCCAGAGATGAACTGTGGCCATTTTCTGTCCCTGGGTTTTCCCTCTGTCAAAGGGATTCAGCCTGTGGAAATACAAAACCACAACTGCCAGAATGGCTCCCAGCTGAATCACAACGCGAAACATTTTCATAAATTCTTCCGTGACATGAAGCTGGATAATCTCATCCACAAGAATCATGTGTCCGGTGCTGCTGATGGGAAGCCATTCCGTAAAGCCCTCCACGATTCCCAGCACAAGAACCTTTAAAATCTCAATAAAATCCATGAGTTATTCTCCTTTTCTGTTTTCAATCTGCCAGTCAATCGGCGTCAGTCCGTTTTTCTCCAGATATGCATTGGTCTGGGAAAATGGCCTGCTTCCGAAAAATCCCCGGTAGGCAGACAGGGGACTGGGATGGGGCGCCTCCAGAATCAGATGTCCGGGATTCGTCAGCATCACCTTCTTTGTCTGGGCCGGCCGTCCCCACAGGATAAATACCATCGGGCGATCCTGGTCATTTAAAATCCGGATTGCCGCATCGGTAAATTCCTCCCAGCCGATTCCCCTGTGGGAATTGGCTGCATGAGCCCGCACGGTAAGAACCGTATTCAAAAGCATTACTCCCTGCTTTGCCCATTTTACCAGATATCCATTGTCCGGTATATAGCATCCCAGATCGTCGTGAAGCTCCTGATAAATATTCACCAGTGACGGCGGAATCTCCACATCAGGCTTTACAGAAAAGCAGAGCCCGTGAGCCTGCCCCACATTATGGTAGGGATCCTGTCCCAGAATCACCACCTTTACCTGAGAAAGAGGGGTGAACTCAAAGGCATTAAAAATATCATTGGCATCAGGAAAAATCTGCCTTGTCTCATATTCCCTCTTCACAGTATCATACAGTTTTTTGTAATATGGCTTCCTGAATTCCACGCTCAAGGGCTCCAGCCAGTCATTTGCAATGGCTCCCATTTTTCATTCTCCTTTACTGCTTATCGATTGTAAATAAATTCCCCTACAGGCGCACCGGGATTCCCCGTTCCCGAAGGTACGACTTCAAATCCCGAATCTCCAGCTCCTTGTAGTGAAACAAAGAAGCCGCCAGAGCCGCATCTGCGCCGCCTGCTGTAAGGGCATCGTAAAAATGCTCCTTTGTTCCTGCTCCTCCGGAGGCAATCACAGGAACGGAAACATTGCCGGCAATCAAAGCCGTCAGCTCATTGTCATATCCCGCCTTTGTTCCGTCACAGTCCATGCTGGTTAAAAGAATCTCTCCCGCGCCCATACGGTCGGCTTTCATGGCCCATTCCACCGCATCCAGTCCCGTATCGATTCTTCCTCCGTTTTTATACACATTCCATCCGGATCCATCCTCCCGTCTTCTGGCATCAATCGCCACCACCACACACTGGCGGCCGAACTTATCTGCCGCATCTGATATCAGCTCCGGAGTATTAATAGCAGAGGAATTAATGGAAATCTTGTCAGCTCCCTCTCTCAGCAGCCGCCTGAAATCCTCCACTGTGCGGATTCCTCCGCCTACGGTAAACGGGATAAATACGGTCTGGGCCACCCGGCGCACCATATCCACTACCGTTTCCCTGGCATCCGAAGAGGCCGTGATATCCAGAAACACCAGCTCATCTGCACCGGCTCTGTCATAGGCCGCCGCAATCTCCACCGGATCTCCTGCATCCCGCAAATTCACAAAATTGACTCCCTTAACCACTCTCCCGCCATGAACATCCAGGCAGGGAATAATCCTTTTCGTAAACATATGCCCTTCCTCTCTTCCTTATCCGTCAAAGGCTGATAAAATTTTTCAGAATCTGAAGTCCTGTATCACTGCTCTTTTCCGGATGGAACTGGCAGGCAAATACATTGTCCTTTTCTACTGCCGCATGAATCTCAACACCGTAATCTGTGCGGGCCGCTACAATCTCCGGATCCGCAGCCTCCAGATAATAGGAATGTACAAAATACACATAGGGCTCCTCTCCCAGACCGGAAAACAGTCTGGTTCCGGGACGAATCGTCAGAGAATTCCATCCCATATGCGGAATCTTAAGTCCCGGCGTATCCGGAATTCTGCGGATCTTCCCTTTTAAAATTCCCAGGCCCGGGACACCCCGGCTCTCCTCGCTTTCTTCAAACAACAGCTGAAGTCCCAGGCAGATTCCCAGAAGGGGCGTCCCCTTCTGAACCACCTGACGGATAATCCCGTCAAGTCCGTACTGCTGAAGCTTTTCCATTGCATCGCCAAAAGCTCCTACACCCGGAAGAATCACCCGGTCTGCCGCCAGAATCCTGTCTCTGTCCCTGGTGATCACAGTCTCCTCCCCCAGAGCCTGCAGCGCCTTTTCCACACTTTTTAAATTTCCTGCATCGTAATCAATAATCGCTGTCATATTGTCTCCCCTTGTCTCTTTGGCCCGTTTGATGTCAACAGTTTATCATACTCTCCTTTATTTCACAACAAAATTCCGGATCCATTCCGGAGAAAAGGCCTTCACCCCCACAGCCCGCTCTCCCAGCTCTGCCGCTGCCTGGGGAAAAGTTCTGTGTACCCGGCAGAAAAATGATTTCCGGTTAAAAAAGCATGCTTTTTCAAAAGGAAAACGAATCACTCCCGGGTTTTCAAATCCGCATCCCAGCTCCAGAATCACAAGCTCTCTGTTCAGGGTTTTTGTCAGCCACTGGGTATATTTTCCCCACTGGGGCAGATATCCTTCTTCGATATAAGGGTCTGCCTGAATCGTATTTCCCGTCAGAGGCGCTCCGCAGTGAGGGCAGATGTCATCCGGTATTTCTCCCGGTTCCCAGATATCCTTTGTACATCCGTTCGAACACTGACGCCAGTTTTCATTGCCGCAGGGCGCCACAATCCGCTGAAACCGGGTATCCTGCTCCGGGCGCTTCTGCTCCTTTGGCGGAAAAAGGCGATCCATCAAAGCCATGGTCTCATCATCTGCCGAAGGACAGGAAAAGTTCTCTTCCGGTTCCGGATCGGAAGACACAGCCCCGTCCATCCGGCTTCCCAGAGCCGTTTCAAAAATCATTCCGTCCACTGCCATGGTCACAATAAAGTAATCCTTATCCTTGATTAATTCATAAAGGCTGTCATAGGCTGACAGAAGCTCCCTGTCATCGCTTTTTCCCCTCTTCCACTCTTCCCCCAGGCCGATCAAAACCTTGTCAGCCGAGGCAATTTTTTCTTTCACTTTCTGAATCAGTTCCGTATCTGAATAATGATCTGTCATTTTTTCTATGTCCTTTTCTGTATTTTCTGCAAGGCTCATTATACCATATTTTCAGCTGCCTGTTCGATCTCTTTTTTTCACAGATTTTTCACGATTTTCTCTCTGATTCCGCTTGCAATTCTGCTCCGTCTATTGTACGCTTCTTTTATCACCAGAAGGGAGAGATACTATGAAAAAAGCATTATCCATCAGTGTACTTGCCTGTGCACTGGCACTGACTTTTGCAGTCCCTGCCCTGGCTCATGGCCGCCAGGCCTGCAGACAATACCCTGTCTGCCAAGAAGCTCATCTGTGTGGAGAAAACTGTTCCTATCTTGATGAGGATGAAGACGGCATCTGTGATCACCGCCAGGACTGCCCGGCTTATTCCGGCAGCGACAGCGAAGAACGGCCGTCCTGCCCCAACCGGGAGCAGGCCTCCGGCAGCGGACACCACAGAGGCCAGCGTTCCGGCAGCGGTAATGGCAGACACTGCAGACGGTAAAACGAAGGGATCGTTTTTCTTTATTTAAAAATCCGGCAGAACTTTTCGAAAATGAAAAGCTCTGCCGGATTTTATTTCTGTAAAATTACCGCTTAATGTCGTAGTTCATGTTCATCAGATTCTTAATGGAATTTACGTCATCCGTAATATTGGCATCTCCGTGAATCGTATGCTTAATCGCACTGCTGGCTACAGCAAAATTAATCATATCCATTGCCTTGTATCCATGAACCATTGCGTAGATCAGACCGCTGGCAAAGGCATCTCCGCCGCCGACCCGGTCCAGAATATTAAAGGTAAACAGCTTACTCTCAAAGGTATGACCCTCATACCACATAAATGCCTTCAGGCTGTTTTCACTTCCGCTGTGGGCATAGCGGACATGGCGGGCAATGCACTGAAGATTGGGGTAACGCTCAATAAAACGCTGGAAAATCTCATCCTGCTGCTCATAGCTGGGCTGTAAGGGCACGCCGTCCTTCCAGTCTCCCTTGCTGTGATCCTCCTCATCCTTCCACAGATGATACGGCTCGATTCCCAGAAGCACGTCAATATAAGGCAGACACTTCGTACAGAAATCTCTGGCCTCCTCCCAGGTCCACAGAAGACTTCTGAAGTTTCCGTCAAAGCTGACTGTCAGTCCCTTTTCCTTTGCAACTCTCAGACATCTCAGAATCAGTTCGCTGCAGTTCTCTGACAAAGCCGGTGTAATTCCGCTTAAATGCAGCCAGTCATAACCGTCCAGCAGCTTCTCCACATCCAGATTGCTGAAATCATACTCGGCCATTGCACTGTGCTTTCTGTCATAAATCACCTTGCTGGGGCGGATTCCATATCCTGTTTCCAGATAATAGGTTCCCAGACGCTGAGTCGGAGTCTCCTTCGGTCCTGTCAGAATCATGGGAGTACAGTGTACATCACTGGAGCGAAGCCAGCGAACTGCACTTTTTCCCAGGCTGTTGTTGGGAACTACACTGAAAAAGGTGCTGTCCACTCCCAGATTGGCCAGAGCCATGGCAATATTTGCCTCACTTCCGCCGTAGCTCGCCTCAAAATTTGTGGCCAAACGGATCTTCTCATAGTTGGGCGGTGTCAGACGCAGCATAATTTCACCAATAGTAATAAACTTCTTTGTGCTTGTAACATTCGTCCACAGAGGATTCTTGTGTTCCATAAATACCTTCCTTCCGGCCAGAAAATGCATCAGCCTGCGTATAATTTTTCGTAACTATTTAAGACGGCGGGAGATCTGGCAGGAAAATTCCTGTAAAGCTCGCTTGTAAAGGGATTTTCCTGCCAGATCTCACATCGGAGGAATCTCCGATGCTTCTTGTTCGGCTTTGCCGGACAAGAAGA
>UQFC01000025.1 GCA_900540335.1 uncultured Clostridium sp.
GGTGGCGTTTAAAAACTTTATCTATGACTTTTACAGCAGGGATACTTCCAAAAAGATACGGAATGTCCGAAACAAGATGGCAAAGGCAGGCCAGTTCGCCAGTGCAAACGCACCTTACGGCTACCTGAAATCAGCGGAGGATAAGCATAAGCTGGTGGTTGACGAGGAAGCGGCTGTTGTGGTTCAGGAGATTTTTCGGCTGCGGCTCTCCGGGCTTTCCGGAAACAAAATTGCGGCCATCCTGAACGAAAGAGCAATTCCCTCTCCGGCTCAATACGCTCTGAATCATAAACGGGGAATGGACTGGAGGCGGGTGAACCAGAAAACCGCATGGGATCCGGCTAAAGTGCTGGCAATTTTAAGAGATGAGCGGTATGCTGGAAATATGGTATCTCTCCGCAGAACGCTGAACGGGATTTATGGAGCAGATACTCCAGTTGAAAAAGATGAATGGGTTCGGGTAGAGAATACACATGAAGCCATTGTATCCTATGAGGAGTTCGTAAGGGTTCAGGACACTTTCCTGATATACCAGAAAAGCCAGCCAGAAGTCATACAGAAGTATAATGCTTTTACCTGCGCTTACTGTGGAAGGAAGCTGTCATACAGTAGAGACAGGAAGAAACTGATTTGCCGATATGGGGAGACCAATCCGGCGGCATCCTGTTATAAGGCGGCTTATCCGGATGCCCAGCTGAGAAATACTGTGCTGGATAGTCTGAAATGGCATTTTGAACAGTTTGTCAGATGGGAAAAACTGAAAGCTTATGCTGAACAGCGAGAGCAGGCTAAGCTGGATACCTCCGGGCTGGAAAAGCAAATTGACACACAGGAAAAAGTAAAGACAATTCTCTATGAAAAGTACCGGGACGGCAGGTTAAGCCGTGAAGAATACATTGCAGAGAGAAACCGGGTGAATCTTCTGCTGGAGGAATGCAGGGGGCGGTTGGAGCAGATTCGGCTGGAGCGGGAAGCAAGAGAAAGCGGAGAGACAAAACTCAGTGAATTTTCCCGCCTGGTTCAGAAGTACAGATATGCGGAGACGCTGACCAAAGAGCTGGAACAGACATTTGTAGAGAAAGTTCTGGTATTTGACGCGGAACACATCAAGATAACCTGGAAGTTTGAGGATGTGTTCGCTGCAATCGAGGCGATGGAGTAGCAGCCCAAAGTGCTGATACTCCGGAACCTCAAAATTTTTTATTCCTAATGGGACACCAGCAGACGTAACCGAGCGCCTGGAACACATCAATCCGGCTCTGGCCGCCAGAGCAAGGGTGATTTTAAATATTAACAAGTCGGAACGCCATATTCGCGGCGGTATGGCCACAAAGGAAAAGTATCAGCACCGGCTGGCCATCTGCAGCCGGGAGGAGGATCCGATGAATTAAAAGAATCCTTCCGCCATTGGATTTTGTAAAAAAATGCATAAACCCGTTTGACCTGTGAATAGATTATAAGTAATCATAGCAATAGGGAGGCTGATTTATGGACAAAAGGCGGAAGGGAAAGGTTTTTCTGACTGCAGCTTTGTTTCTGTGGGCATTTATGGCAAGGTTTCTGACGGGCTGCAGTGTGGAAAAAGCGGATCAGGATAAGGTAAGGGATCTGGAATTTACTGTGGTAAGCGAGGCGGAACTTCCGGAAGAGCTTGCAAAGCTTGTTGCAGAGAAGAAGGAAGCGCCGTTTAAACTGACCTACAGCAATGATCAGGGGCTTTACATAGCAGTAGGATATGGAGAACAGGCTACAGGAGGGTACAGCATTGCTGTACGGGAACTGTACCTGACGGAAAATTCAATTGTGGTGGATACGGAATTGCTGGGACCTCAGAAGGGAGAAGAGGTTGGCGCAGAAAAATCCTATCCGTTTCTGGTAATTCAAACAGAATACCTGGAGAATCCGGTGATTTTTCAGTAAATCATGGCGAAGTGCCTTCTTTTTGACAGGTTGAGGGAATCTGTGTTTTCAGAAGATATCTGTAGATTCCTGAAATAAATTTCACTTGGCAGATCTGCGGACATATGGTAAATTAGAACTGTTCATAAATAATGATGATGTGACCGGAAAGCCGGCTTTTTTCAGCGCTTCCCATTCAGACAGAGAATTTCTGCAAAGGGTTTCTCTGGTGGAGCGAGGAAGGAAGCCGGCTGGGTCTGCCTGAAAAGAAGGATAAGGTGTTAACTATGATTTTGAAGGATATCTGGCTGGATGTTAAGGCTGTCCAGGAGCGGGACCCGGCCGCCCGCAGTGCCCTGGAGGTTCTTTTGCTGTACCAGGGAGTTCATGCTTTGATCTGGCATCGGTTTGCTCACTGGTTTTATAAGCATCGGATGTTTTTTATAGCTCGTCTGATTTCTCAGATTGCCCGTTTTTTTACGCTGATTGAGATTCATCCGGGTGCGGAGATGGGACATGGAATTCTGATTGACCACGGCTGCGGAGTGGTGATTGGAGAAACGACAGTGGTAGGTGATAACTGTACGATTTATCAGGGAGTGACCCTGGGGGGTGTAGGTTTGAACAAAGGCAAGCGTCATCCTACTCTGGGAAAGAATGTAACGGTTGGATCCGGCGCTAAGATTCTGGGCGCATTTGAGGTGGGCGATAACTGCACCATTGCGGCAAATGCGGTGCTTTTAAAGCCTCTGGAAAATGATACCACGGCTGTGGGAGTCCCGGCCCGTCCGGTAAAGGTAGCCGGTGTTCCGGTGGCTCATAAGGAGAAGCCCATGACTCTGGAGCATTTCTGCAAAATGGAGGAGCGGGTGAAGGAACTGGAGAATGAGATCAGAAGACTGACTGCGGAACTGGAGGAAAAGAAAGGTGTCTGATCCCCGTACAGTGGAAATTGAGCGCAGCATTATTAAACGTTTCCGTAAGGAAATCTGGCGTCCCTTTGTAAAAGCGCTTAATGAATATGATATGATTCAGGAAGGGGACAATATTGCAGTCTGCATTTCCGGCGGAAAGGATTCGATGCTTCTGGCAAAGTGTATGCAGGAGATTCTCCGCCACGGGAAAATGGAATTCGGACTGAAGTTTCTTGTGATGGATCCGGGATACCACCCGGCAAACCGCCAGCTGATTGAGGAGAATGCAAAGCTTCTGGGAATTCCGGTTACGATTTTTGAATCGGATATTTTTGAGACAGTAGTAGATGCAGGCGGTTCTCCCTGTTATCTGTGCGCGCGGATGCGCAGGGGCAATCTTTATGCCAATGCCAGGGAGCTGGGCTGCAATAAAATTGCTCTGGGCCATCATTTTGACGATGTAATTGAAACGATACTTATGAGTATGCTGTACGGAGCGCAGGTGAATACGATGATGCCGAAGCTTCACAGCACGAATTTTGAAGGAATGGAGCTGATCCGCCCTCTGTATCTGGTGAAGGAGCAGGATATTCTGGCCTGGAAAGAGTATAACCATCTGCGTTTTCTCCAGTGCGCCTGCCGGTTTACAGAGCGGATTGCCCGGGAGAGGGCGTTGGAGGAGGAGGTTCATTCTTCCAAGCGGCAGGAGATGAAGGAGCTGATCCGGCATTTCCGGCAGGTTAATCCTCACATTGAAACGAATATTTTCAAGAGCGTGGAGAATGTGAATCTGGATGCCTGCATTGGTTATGTAAAAGATGGAAAACGGCATCACTTTCTGGAAGAGTATGACCGGTAGTTCATAATTTGAAAAGCATTCACATAAACTTTCTGTAGAAGATGATTCCGGCGGCGGATTGCCGCAGGGTCAAATCCGGAAGGTAAGGTGGGTGCTTTTTTTATGCTGGAGCTGGTAAAAAAAAACATACATATGAATCGGTGGAAAACCCAGGTGGATACCCAGGTAACTCTTGATGATGATTTTATTGTGCCTGATACTATGAGCGACATTGCTCAGGTGATTCTGGACTCGGGCGAGGTGCAGCTGGAACCGGCCAGAGTTCAGAGCGAGAAGGTAACGGTTCGGGGAAAACTGGATTTTCATGTGCTGTACCGGAAGGAAGAGGGGGGCCTTCAGACTCTTGGCGGTCTGATTCCTTTTGAGGAAACGGTGAATGTGCCGGGGCTGGAGGAACGGGATTATGTGAGTGTTTCCTGGAAAATGGAGGATTTAAACGCAGGAATTATCAATTCCAGAAAGCTGAGTATTCAGGCTGTAGTGACGCTGGAGGTACGGGTGGAGGCGCTGTTTGATACAGAGGCAGCGGTAGAGCTTGGAACTCTGCAAAAGGAGGATGACGGTTCCGGCGAACTGACGGTTCCGCAGATTGAAACGAAGACAAGGGCTGTGAATGCAGCGGCGATTGCCCTTCGGAGAAAGGATACCTACCGGGTGAAGGAGGAGATGACTCTTTCTGGAAGCAAGCCTGCCATTGGGCGGATTTTATGGATGGAAATGCGGCTCAGCGGCGCGCTGGCCCGACCCCTGGACGGAAAAATACGGCTGGAAGGAACACTGCTGGTCTTTTTGATTTATGAGGGAGAGGGAGAAAGCGAGACGGTTCAGTGGCTGGAGGAGAGTATTCCTTTTTCCGGCGAGGTGGAGATGGCAGGAGCGGTTGAGGAAATGATTCCGGCTATTGATTTGCGCCTGATTCATAAAAGCATGGAGGAAAAACCGGATTATGACGGCGAAATGAGGGAGCTGGATCTGGATGCGGTGATCGAGCTGGATATCCGCCTGTATGAGGAGAAGCCGCTGGAAATTCTCAGTGATATGTATGGGGTAAACCGGGAACTGACAGTGGAAACAGGGGAGGCCTGTTTTGATCAGATTTTAACCCGGAATGCAGGAAAATGCAAAATATCGGAGAAGATACAGCTGCCGGGAGAGCAGCGGGTGCTGCAGATCTGCCACAGCAGCGGTCTGGTGAAGCTGGATCAGGCGGAAGCCGGGGAGGATATGCTCTCCCTGGACGGAGTTCTGGAGGTGAAGCTTTTGTATCTTACAGATGATGACAGCTGTCCTGTTCAGTCTGTAACAGAGCTTCTGCCGTTTCATTATGATGCAGAGGCTCCGGGAATTACAAAGGACAGTGTCTGGTATCTGGAGCAGGGAGTGGAGCAGCTGACGGCTGTGATGGCCGGAGGAGATACAGTGGAAATTAAGGCGGTTCTTTTGCTGGAGCTGCTGGTTCTGCAGCCGGTATGCCAGCCGGTAATTCTTCAGGCACAGACAGCACCTCTTGACAGAAGGAGATTAAAGGAGGCGCCGGGCATTGTCGGGTATGTGGTGCAGGAAAAAGACAGTCTGTGGGATATTGCAAAGAGGTTTCGCACAACAGCAGATCATATAATGGAAACCAACGGACTGACCTCAGAGGAGCTTCATCCGGGAGACAGCCTGATTCTGGTGAAGGAGATCGTCCGGTAGAAGAGCCGGAGAAGGGGGAAAGAAGTTTCGTCATTTGACTGCCCGAAACAGGAACCACCGGGGAAAATAATCATATGATACAGTATGGCAATCCGCATTCAGCTGATGCTTTCTATAGATTCAGGCAATGCCTGAGCAGCGCAGGTGATCGTGCGCAGACACGGCGCTGCTACATAGATGCTGAGCGGATTGCTCTTTTCTTTTTTTTGATGGTGTGGTAGGATTATTTCGTATTGGAAGAGTTTTGCCGCATGGTGCGGTCCTGGCAGGCGGAGGCTCAGTCTTCGCCGGTTTATTTTTGAAGAAAGAAGAAAAGAACGTGAAATCAATTCGATTATTTTTGCTTCCGGCAGCCGCCGCAGCTGTGATGCTGTCTCCGTTGATTTTAAAAGGAACAGATGACAAATTCCGGTTCAGCGGAGTGGAAAATCAGACCGGTTTTCCGGAAATTACAGCTCAGAAGCTGTTAGACGGTCAGGCACAGACGGAATTTGAGGCTTATGTTCAGCAGCATCTGCCGGGAAAGCCTTTTATGGTCCGGCTTCGCAATGAGATTACTTTTTCTTTGCTGGATACGGTATCAAACATTAATTACAGCATGAGCAGGGATAAGAATCTTTTCAGCTGGGAAAATGTCAGCTATTATCTGCAGTATTTCGCGCCTGTTTCAAGGGAAGGGGCAAATGAGCTGGTGGAGGAGCTGGAGCGTCTCCAGGTTCTTCTGGAGGATGCAGGAAAGCAGATGTATGTGTTTATTACACCCTGTAAGATTCGCTATACGGAGGATCAGCTTCCCTGGGTGGACAAGGCGATGGCGCCGCCGAGAAAGGAAGGAAATTATGAGCTTTTGACGGAGGCGCTGTCCGGAAGCGGAATCCGGTATTTTGACAGTATCCGGTATCTGGATGAGCATAAGTCAGAATTTGACAGCCGGGTTCCTCTGTTCTACCGGACAGGACTTCACTGGTCTGTATATGTGGGCAATATGACAGGGGCGGCTTTCGGGGAGTTTCTGGAGGAGGAAAGCGGTTATAATCTTCCGGAAATGACCATTACAGCTGTTCCCTGCGAAAATCCGGTATATCCGGATGCAGATTCCTTTGAGGTGTTCAATACGATTGGGAAGCCGTATGATCAGTATTATGAACCGGTGATTGAGATTACTGATGAGGAGACAGACGCGCCCGGTTTTCTGTGCAGGGGAGGAAGCTTCATGGGACAGAGCCTTTCCTGTCTGATTCAGAATCATTATTTCGGAAAAAATGTTTCGATGGAGAACCGGCAGATTTTTACAGAAGAATTCGGACAGGTGAAGGAATTTTCCAGCTATGAGGAGGCGGATATGAGAGAATATCTGCGGGATATTGATCTGGTAGTGCTGGAGGTGAATGAAACGGCAGTTTCTGATATGAGCTTTGGTTTTATTGACTATGTTCTGGAGCATCCGGAAATTTTACGGGAAGAGTAGGAAAATAACATGGTATTTTCATCACCGGTATTTTTATTTATGTTTCTGCCCTGTACCCTGGCGCTTTACGGGGCTGCATCTCTGACACGCAGCATCCGGGTGAAAAATGCAGTGCTTTTGTTTTGCTCTGTGTGTTTTTACGGGTACGGCGGGCTGAATTATCTGGGTCTTCTGGCAGTTTCTGTTGTGGTAAACTGGGGAGCAGGCCTTTTGATGGAGAAGGAAAGAGAAGCAGATGACAGGAAAAAAGCCAGTGTCAGACGCCGGATGATATTCTGGCTGGGGATTGGCTGGAACCTGGGAGTTCTGATTGTATTTAAGTATCTGAATCTTTTGGGGGATACGGCAGCATGGCTGGCCGGTACTCTCCTTGGAAGAACCGTGGAGTCTCCGGTCCCCAATATTGTTCTTCCTATTGGAATTTCTTTCTTTACCTTTCAGATTATGTCATACCTGATTGATGTTTATCAGGATAAGGTGGAGGTGCAGAGGAATATCCTGGATTTGGCCCTGTATATTATGCTCTTTCCCCAGCTGATTGCAGGTCCGATTGTCCGCTATATTGATGTGGCAAGGGAAATCGGCAGCAGACAGGTAAGGGCAGAGGATGTTTATGAGGGAACCTTCCGGTTTATGGCAGGCTTTGTGAAAAAAATCCTGCTGGCTAATGCAGTAGGAAAAGCGGCAGATCTGGCTTTCGGACTGAAACCTGGAATGGGAATGATCTATGGATGGATTGGCATTATCTGCTACGGACTTCAGATTTATCTGGATTTCTGGGCGTATTCTGATATGGCGATTGGTCTGGGAAGGATTTTCGGCTTTCGTTTCCTGGAGAATTTCAATCATCCGTATCTTTCTGAAAGCATCAGTGAATTCTGGCGGAGATGGCATATTTCTCTTTCAACATGGTTTCGTGATTATGTGTATATTCCTTTGGGAGGAAGCCGGTGCAGTCTGGCGAAAAACTGCCGGAATTTTCTGATTGTATTTGCTCTGACGGGCATCTGGCATGGGGCAAGCTGGAATTTTCTCTTCTGGGGACTTTATTTTGCCTTTTTCCTGATTCTGGAAAAGCTGTGGCTGAGAAAGGTTCTGGAACGGATTCCTTCGATATTCCGCCATATCTATACGCTGCTGACTGTGGAAATCGGCTGGGTGTTTTTCCGGGCGGATACGATGGAAAAGGCACTGTGGTATCTGCGTGATATGTTTTCCGGCTGTCTGATGGGAAGTCTGGATCGGGAACTGGCAGAGCTGGTTACCGGAAAGAAATTTATTCTGCAGTTTGTGATTTCTCTTTTGTTCTGTACGCCCTTTTTCGGAGCGCTGCGTGAAAAAATGGAGAAGAAGGGGCTGGGGGTTTTGGCTGACGGGGCCCTGGCTGTTTTATTTTTCCTTTCCGTCTGTGAGATGATGGCCAGCGGCTACAATCCCTTTATTTATTTCCGGTTTTAGGAGGGGTGAAGGGACAGGAATGAGCTGCAGCTAAGGCGGAAAGAGAACTTGACAGGAGAATGGAAATCAGGAAGATGGTCAGTGAGAATCAGGAAGAAAAGAATTATATGTATTTGCTTCGCTGCGCGGACGGGAGTCTTTACTGCGGATGGACGAATCATCTGGAAGCGCGGGTGGAGGCCCACAATGCGGGAAAAGGAGCGAAATATACAAAAAGCCGCCGTCCGGTAGCTCTGGTTTACTGGGAGGTTTTTGATACAAAGCAGCAGGCCATGCAGAGGGAATGGGCGGTGAAGCAGCTGAGCAGGGCAGAGAAGCTGAAACTGATAGAATCCCGGCAGTCTTTCTGAGAAGAACTGCCGGGGCGAGAAGGCGATCAGGCGACAAAGGCGTACATCATAATATAATGACAGAGGCTGCCTCCCATGACGAAAAGATGAAAAATTTCATGGGAGCCGAAATATTTGAATCTGGCATTAAAAATCGGCAGCTTCAGGGCGTAAATAATCCCTCCTGCAGTGTAGATGATACCCCCGGTCAGAAGCCAGATAAAGGCGCTTTTGGGAAGCGCGGCAGTGATTTTTCCAAAGGCCAGAACACAAACCCATCCCATGGCAATATAGATAAGGGAAGAAACCCATTTGGGGCAGGTGATCCAGAGGGCATTGATGATCATGCCTGCAATGGCGATTCCCCATACGAGAGCCAGAAGGGACCAGCCGGTTTTGTCACCCAGAACGAGGACGCACACAGGGGTATAGGTTCCGGCAATCAGAATGAAAATCATCATGTGGTCAACCTTTCTGAGAATCTGGTTTACCTTTGGTGAAATGTCCAGAGTATGATAAATGGTGCTGGCTGCATACAGCAGGATCATGCTGGTAATAAAAATAGCCAGCGGGAGCACATGGGTATATCCGGGAGTCCGGGCTGCCTTGATAATCAGGGGGGATGATGCCCCCAGAGCCAGAATCATGGCAATAAAATGAGTCAGGGCGCTTCCCGGATCTTTGATTTTCAGTGTCATAGAAATCACTCCTTTTATGTTATAATCAATACTATTATATGTAGTTTTAAAAACTATGTTATATCATTTTATATACTATACACCTTGCGGGAGAAAAATGCAAGTCTGAAGAAAAAATTTATTGCAAAGGATGCCGCCGCGAATGGAAAGGAAAATACTATGCTGAAAGTATTATATGAAGATAAGGGTTTGATTGTGGTTTGGAAGCCGGTTGGGCTGGAATCTCAGTCCAGCCGTGGATTTGGTGCGGATATGGTAAGCGAGATCCGGCGTCATATACACAAGTTTTCCCCAAAATCAGGCGAACCCTATGTGGGAGTTATCCACAGATTGGATAAGCCTGTGAGCGGAGTTATGGTTTATGCCAAGACGAAAAAGGCCGCAGCTGCGTTAAGTGCACAGGTTGCTTCCGGGAAAATGTCAAAAAAATATCTTACAGTGGTCTGTGGAAAACCTGTGGATAATGTGGATAAATATGTGGATTATTTGTTGAAAGATGAAAAATCCAACACGTCAAAAATTGTGGATAAGGGGATAAAAGGTGGAAAACCTGCGGAATTAATCTTCCGGGCAGTGGAAACAAGGGAGATTGATCCCTATGGAACTCTGACATTGGCGGAAATTCAGCTGCTTACAGGCCGTCATCATCAGATTCGGGTGCAGATGGCCGGACATGGTTTGCCTTTATGGGGAGATAACCGCTATCATCCGCAGTCTGGAGGAACGGATTTGACAGCGGACATGAATAAAAAAATGGCCTGCACAGAGCGGGGCAGCGGCCCGGCGGCCGGAGAACAGACAAACAGCGGGCGGATGGGCAGGAAGCAGATTGCCCTGGCTGCCTGGAAGCTGACGTTTACCCATCCGGAAACAGGAAAGACCATGACCTTTTCCCATTTGCCGGAGCATGAGATATTTTCCTGTTTTCCTGAGTTTCTGAAGATGAAGGAAGAGGAGCTGGGAGAAAAGAAAGGAAAGGCAGAATGATTATTCACACAACGGGACGCAATAACTGCGGAGGACGCTGTCTGATTCATGCCCATGTGGAGGACGGACAAATTAAGCGGCTGACAACGGAAAATCTGGAAGAGGCGGAAGCCGCCGGCTGTGAATTTCCCATGACGGCCTGTGTCAGGGGAATGAACTATCATAAAACATTTTTAGGCGAGGATCGGCTGAAGTATCCCATGAAGCGGACTGGCAAACGGGGAGAAGGAAAGTTTGAACGGATTTCCTGGCAGGAGGCAATTGATACGATTGCCGGAGAATGGATTCGTATCCGCGATACCTACGGCCCCGGTTCCAGATATGTTAATTATGCGACAGGAGTGAGCGCTCTGTTCCGGGGAAATCAGCTGGCGAAACGTCTGTTAAGCCTGGACGGCGGATTTCTGGATTATTACAATTCTTACAGTACAGCCTGTATCCGTCAGGCAACGCCGCTGATGTATGGTACCTGTGAAACAGGCAACAGCAGAGAGGACTGGCTGAACTCCAATTTGATTCTTCTCTGGGGACATAATCCTGCGGAAACGAAATTTGACAGCGATTCCATGTTTTATTTAAAGAAGGCAAAGGAAAAGGGGATTCCGATTGTTGTTATTGATCCGCGGAAAAATGATACCGTGCTGCAGCTGGATGCAGAGTGGATTCCTCTTCGTCCTGCCACAGACAGCGCATTGATGGACGCTATGGCCTATGTGATTGTGAAGGAAGGACTTCAGGATCAGGAGTTTCTGGATCGATGCTGTCTGGGTTTTGATAAAGAACATATGCCGGATGGCGTGGATCCGTCAGAGTGTTATTTATCCTGGCTGACAGGGGAGAAGGACGGAGTTGAAAAAACGCCAAAATGGGCTGAGAAAATCACCGGGGTTCCGGCTGAAACTATCCGCAGTCTGGCAGTCCGGTATGCCACGGCAAGGCCGGGGGCGCTGATACAGGGGTATGGAGCCCAGCGTCATGCCTGCGGAGAGCAGAGCGCCCGGGGAGCGATTCTTCTGGCCTGCATGACAGGAAACGTAGGAATCAGCGGCGGCTGGGCCAGCGGAGTGGCAGACTGTACCTGTCATGCGGATCCGGTATTTCCCATGCCGGAAAATCCTTATCCCATGAAAATTCCTGTATTTCTGTGGACAGAGGCAGTTGAGCGGGGACATGAGATGAACGGGCTGGACGGTGTTTCCTGTGGAAACGGGGCAGGAAGAGAACCGGGTATGGAGTTTGACGGGGAGAAGACTTTCCGGAGAGAAGCCGAACCGGAAGAGATACATCTTTCCAGCGATATTAAAATGATTCTGAACCTGGCCGGAAATACGCTGATTAACCAGCACAGTGATATTAACAGAACAGCAGCGATTTTAAAGGATACCTGTAAGTGTGAGTTTATTGTCTGCAGTGATTTGTTCATGACTGCCAGCGCAAAATTTGCAGATATACTCCTTCCGGGAGTTTCCATGTTTGAATGTGAAAACATTACTATGCCGTGGCAGACGGGGAATTTTGTCGGCTTTAATAATAAGGTCATAGAACCGCTGTATGAGGGAAAAGAGGAGTATGAATGGCTCTCTGAGGTGGCAAAGCGGCTGGGGCTCTGGGAGGAGTTTACTCAGGGGCGGACAGCCGGACAGTGGCTGGAATACTGCTATAACCGGCTGAGGGAAAAGGAGACAGAGCTTCCGGAGTTTGAAATCCTGAAGAGGGAAGGCATTTACCGCTACAAAAAAACAGAGCCTGTGATTGCCTTTGAAAAAGAACGGCAGGATCCGGAGCATTATCCTTTTCCGACGGAGAGCGGGAAGATTGAGATTTTCTCCAGAAAGATTTATGAAACAAGATACAGGGAGTTTGTTCCGGCAATTCCCCGGTATGTGGAGCCGCCGGAGGGACCTTCGGATCCTCTGAAGGAAAAATATCCTCTTCAGCTGATTGGATGGCATACAAAACGCCGCTGTCACAGTATTCATGACAATAACAGAGCCATGCACCGTCTGGATCCCCAGCAGCTCTGGATGCATGCAGAGGATGCTGCGGTACGGGGACTGAAGGACGGTCAGATGGTTCTGGTGAGAAATGACCGGGGACAGATCCGGATTCCTGTGAAAGTTACAGATCGGATTATGCCGGGAGTTACAGCCCTGTCTCAGGGGGCCTGGTATCGTCCTGATGAAACGGGAACGGATCTGGGCGGCTCCATCAATGTGCTGACTTCTCTGCATCCGACACCGTATGCAAAGGGCAACCCGCAGCACACCAATCTGGTTGAAGTGGAAGGTCTGTAATGATACGTTAAGAAAGCGTTAAAAAGCAGAGACGGGTGTAGCCAGAAGAAGAAAATTCTGGTATAGTGTTAGACATAGAAAAGGGAGTAGTTGGCACCTGATTTCAGGTGTTTGCGAAGCCGTCAGTACGAGTTATCCTGAGAATTGAAGGGAAGCTCCGGTTCGTAACGAAGCAGCGAGACTTTTGTTGGAAGAAAACGCGGGGCACTGCACAGCAGTGCTGCCAGTTTGATTCCGGCAGAGGACTCGCTTTTTTTATTTCATAGGAACAATCATCTTCCTGTGCAGTAAAAAGTGGGAACTCTGCAGAAACCAGAAAATTCGATGGAAAACGAGGAGGAAATGAGATGGAAATGGTAATTCAGTTATTGTTGCTTGCACTGGGATTTTTTATGCTGGTAAAAGGCGCCGACTGGTTTGTAGACGGTTCTTCCGGTATCGCAGATAAGCTTGGCGTACCTCAGCTGGTGATTGGTCTGACGATTGTGGCAATGGGAACCAGCGCGCCGGAGGCAGCAGTTAGCATTACTGCAGCCTTGAAGGGCAGCGCAGAGATTACAATCGGAAACATCGTAGGAAGTAATATTTTGAATATTTTGATTATCCTTGGAATTACTTCTGTGATTGTTTCTGTAGCTGTGGCGAGAACCACAATCCGCTATGAGATTCCCTGGATGCTGTTTATAACAGCAGTGCTTCTGGCTCTGGGTTATACGGGAAACCAGGTAAGCTTTATGGAAGGCATGATTCTTTGGGTTCTGTTTTTAATGTACCTGGGTTATCTTTTTGTAATGGCAATGCGGGATAAACAGGAGGTTGTTGAAACAGAGGAGTCGAAGCCCTTCTGGAAGCAGGTGCTTCTGTCGATTGTGGGACTGGTGCTGATTGTTCTGGGAAGTGATGTGACTGTAGATGCAGCAACAGCCATTGCAAAGGCAGCAGGCTTAAGCGAGCGTTTTATCGGCCTGACGATTGTGGCTCTTGGAACTTCTCTTCCGGAGCTGTTTACCTCTGTTTCTGCAGCAATCAAGGGAAAGGCAGATATTGCAATCGGAAATATCGTAGGAAGCAATATTTTCAATATTCTCTTTGTTGTGGGAACGGCAGCTTTGATTCTTCCGGTTGAGTTTGCGCCGAATTTTGTGATTGATACGGCAGTTGCCATTGGCGCAGGTGTGCTGCTTCTTGTCTGTGTGGCAGGAAAGAAAAAGCTGGTAAGAAGTCATGGAATTATCATGCTGGTGTGTTACGCAGCATACTTTGGATATCTGATGATGGGCTAAAAAGAAAAATAGCTCACCTTAGTGTTAATGTAAAAAATGAAATTATAAAGAGATTATAAGTTGCTTATAAAAACAGGGAATTTGTCTTTACTAGGATTAATACAAAGGAAGTTTGAAGCTTTGTGTTTATCCTGTGTTATCTGTGGCTATTTAGAGGGAGAATTTTTATAAAATCAAGTTTTTTCGGTTATGTGGAATTATCACTATTTAAGGAAATTAGTGTAAAGAAATTGGAAGAGGTGGCGTTTGCTACCTCTTTTTTTGCATAGTTTGCTTTTTATTTGGCTGGGATAGTGATATGATGGAAAGAAAAGCAAGGAGAGAATTTTGATATGGCATATTGGTTTAAGATACAGGATCATCTTATTTTTGCATTTCTTTTTTTATTTTTTGTTATTATTGCGCAGGGGATTATTATATTCAAACTTGTAAAATGTAAGCAGAAAATGAAGAGTGGGGGAGCACTTGATGATTTAATCAGTAGATTTCGGGATTTTTGGGGAGAGTTTATCATATATGTATTGGCAACAAGTATTGTTGGGATATTTGTTGTTAGCTTAGTAAAAAAAGGTAATGTTACTTTAGAAAATATAAATAACTGGGTTAGTATTATTCTTGGTTTTATTGCTTTGGTAGTTAGTGTAATATCGCTTTGGTTAAGTTTTTATAATGTAGATCAAGCAAACCAGTCTAAAGAGGCGGTTGAGAAAACGGCTAAAGAAATTAATGCGCGTGGAACTGAGAGGACTGGATGGAAGCAAGATTTTGAAAAAGGTTGGTATTTTCTGGATAGATATGGAGAAATAGTGCGAGATGAATGGAAAAAGAGTGGAGATAATTGGTATCATCTCGGAAGTGATGGTTATATTGAGAAGGATGTATTTATCTTTGAGGATCTCGGTAAAGTTATATATTATGTAGATGCAAATGGTATGATGGTCAGAAATACATTTGTAAAGATTGATGATAAATATCGATTTTTTACAAATAATGGCAAAGCTATAATGGACGGAAAAATAGAAAAAGACGGTAAAAGATATTTCTTTAAAAATGGCTATTTGGATTGTGAAGAAATCATTGATTGCGGTGAGGAACATGAAGATGATGACAGTGATGGAGATAAAGCACTTGGAAAATAAAGTGTTCATAATATGGGGAAAGGGTATGAAATGCACTCATGAATTTCAAACACGAAAAATAGATTCCAGTATCAGAACAGTTCCAATGGCATCGAAAGTATCTAAAATTCTCAAATTACGTAAGTATCTAAATTTCTCCGTGTACTCTCAGATATACTTTTGCCACCAGAGCTTTTGAAAAAGGAATGAGACCAAAGTTAAGACAATGGCAGTGTTTGAAAAACAGGCGTAGATAGATTGGTGTAAAATTGGTGTCATAGTCAAAAAATGGAAGTAACTGTTCAGGACGGCATCTTCTTGTCCGGCAAAGCCGAACAAGAAGCATCGGAGATTCCTCCGATATGAGATCTGGCATGAAAATCCGCTTACAAGCAAGCTTGACACGAATTTTTCTGCCAGATCTCTCGCCGTCCTGAATAGTTATAAATGGAATGATAAAAAGGTCCTGAGCCGCTCATAAAACCATGGAATCGGGTCATACTAGGATTAGTACAAAGGAAGTACAAATCAGAAACAGGTGAGTCCATGGGTAAGCCGAATAAGAAACTGAAGAAAATTTTCATAATTATGGGAATGACAGGAGCAGTCTATGGAAGCTTTCGCTTCCTGCTGCCTCTTGTGATTCCCTTTTTGCTGTCCTGGGGAATTGCAGCGGCGCTGAGGCCGTCCGCCCAGTGGTTGCAGAAACGGTTCTGTATTCGCTTCCGTGGAAGGAAATACAGGATTCCTCTGGGAGCGGCAGGGGTTCTGGAGCTGGCGGTTCTGCTGGCTGTTTTGGGATTTGCTGTCTGCAGCGGAGGACAGAAGCTGTGCAGGGAGGCGGCTATGCTGCTGTCTGCAGTTCCGGAATGGATAGAAAAGCTGGACGTATGGCTGACGGCAGTATGCCACAATATGGAAGAAATGCTGTGTCTGAAAAGCAATGTTCTTGTTTTTCTCATGAGAAAAATGCTGAAAGGGCTGCTGTCAGCAGCAACGGACGGGGCAGTTCCCTATCTGATGAGCAATTCTCTTGTGCTGTTAAAGCTGGGAATGGGGTGCAGTGTGTTTGTCCTTTTGCTTCTGGTATCGACAGGGCTTTGCCTGCAGGAAATGGATGTGTGGAAGGCCAGAATGAAGAAATCTGTGTTTTGCGAAGAATATGAAATGATTGCAGGAAGGCTGTCCATGACAGTCAGCGCGTGGCTGAAAACCCAGGGGGTGATACTGGTGCTGACGTCCTCTGTGTGTACGGCCGGTTTATGGATTATGAAAAATCCCTATTATTTTCTCTTGGGAACGGGAATCGGTCTTCTGGATGCGCTTCCTGTTCTTGGCACAGGGACAGTGCTGATTCCCTGGGCTGCGGCAGATTTTTTCATGGGGAACTGGAAGGGCGGTCTGGCGCTTCTGGTTCTGTATGGAGTCTGCTATTTTCTAAGGGAGATTCTGGAGGCCAGAATGATGGGGAGCCAGGTGGGCCTGTCTCCTCTGGAAAATCTTATGGCCATGTATGTGGGGCTTGAGCTGTTTGGAATTGCCGGATTTTTTCTGGGACCTCTGGGGCTGCTTTTGATTGAAGATCTGACAGAAGCGGTCTACCGGGATTCCTGATCGTGGAAATACCGGATCATTTCGTGAGTCAGGCTGGCGTGTTCGTCATCTTCTAAGGGAATGTCCTCCCGCTCGAACCATTCGGCCAGAGCAAGTTCGTTTTCATCCAGACGAATCTGCCCCGGCTCCTCCAGATCACAGAAGAACCCTGCCAGCAGAGTGTCAGAAAAGGACCAGGGCTGACTTTTGTAATAGCGGATGTTGGTGACCTTTAATCCAACTTCTTCCATAACCTCACGTTTTACTGTTTCTTCCAGAGTTTCTCCGATTTCTGTAAATCCGGCCAGGAGAGCGTACCGCTTATAGGTGCGCCCTGCGTATTTGGACAGCAGCAGGCGGTTTTTGTCTGTTACGGCGATGATGACGGCAGGGCAGATTTTCGGGTATTCCATTTGTCCGCATCTGGGACAGCGCATCATCCGCTCTTTCTCATCATGCTGGAGAGGAGAACCGCACCGGCCGCACCAGCGGCGGCTTTCATACCACTGAGAGAGCTGATACCCTGTAATTCCGGCAAAAGCCAGGTGGCGGGGAGAGGCGCTGCGGAAAAACTGGATATTTTCCAGGGAGAAGCCGGAGGGAGCCGGAATGCTGAGATTCTGAAGCAGATAAAAGGGCTGCCCGTCAACAGCGAAGAGATAGATGCTGTTCTGGTAAATATCTTCGTTTCCTTTTTCCAGATCCCGAAAACGCGGGAAATCAAAGGAGCCGTCCTCCCTGCGAAGCAGCAGGGACTTTCGTTCCTGAAAACAGAGTGCGAAGCTGTCGGGAGACGGGGGTGCAGGCCGGTAGGCGTTGTCAAAATGGTGAGGCGCAATATCCTGTATCATAGGGAAACCAGCGGCAGACTGCGATTCCTGCCAGGGCAGAAAGCAGAATCAGCAGAGTAGGGGACAGCTTTTTTTTTCGCAATTTTTTGCTGAGAAGCATGGCGGTCCACAAAAGGACAGCAATGAAAATGCCATCCGGGCGAAGGAAAATGGCTCTGTGGGGAACCTCTTCCAGTCTGATGCAGCAGCGGGCTGTCATCTGGATTCCGGCAGCCAGAACGATGCCGATAACGCATGGTTTAAGGCCCTGGAGAACAGCCTGAAGGTATTTGTTTTTCAGAGCTGTTTTTAAAACGGCAGTGATCAGCAGAATAATCAAAAAGGAAGGAAGCACAACTGCCAGGGTGGCAATGACAGCACCGGGAAAGCCAGCCTGACTGCTTCCGATATAGGTGGCCAGATTGACCATAATGGGACCTGGCGTGCTCTCACTGACTGCAATCATGTAGGCCAGAGCATCTTCCTCGAGCCATCCCCGGGATAATACCAGGTCACGGATCAGGGGAATGGCGCCGTAGGCGCCGCCGAAGGAAAAACATCCGATCTGCAGAAATCCTAAAAATAAACTCCAGTAAATCAAGAGGAAGCACCACCTTTCTTTTGGGACATTTCCTTCAGCAGAAAGATACAAAGACTGACGGCTGCCGCGGTCAGCATCAGGCTGATGGAGGAAAAATTCCAGGAAAAAGCAGAAATCATCAGCATAGCTGCCGCTGAGAAGATCATGATGATTCGGGGAAGCAGCTTTTTGGGCATTTTTTGAATCATAACAACAGCCGCGTCGAGAATCAAAAGTCCTGCACCGATTTTAATGCCCTGAAAAGCATGGGCAATAAGGGTGATCTCCAGAAAGTGATCCAGAAACCGGGAGATGACATAAATTACGGCAAAGGATGGAAAAACAATGCCCAGGGTAGCGGCAAGAGCGCCGAAAAAGCCGGCCTGCCGGTATCCGGTAAAGGTGGCGCAGTTAATGGCAATGGGGCCGGGGGTGGACTCTGCAATGACGGTAATATTCATCATTTCATCATGGGTGATCCATTGTTTCTGTTCTACACAGTGGTGTTCAATCATGGAAAGCATGGCATATCCGCCGCCAAAGGTAAACAGGCCGATGTTTGCAAATGTAAAAAACAGATCAGCCAAAAGGTTCATGAGAAATTCACACTCCTTTTCTTGTTTGGTAGTTTGTTCTTTTTATTATAGCATAGTTTTGGGGACGTTTACAGATGAGGAAATTTGTCGTATAATGAGGGACGGAGAAAACACAGAAAAACTGCAGGAAGCGGAACAATACTGAAAATCAGATAGAATCCGATAGAACAGGAGGAAATAGAAAATGACATTTACTTACCCGGCGGTGTTTACACCCCACAAGGATGGAAAAGGATATCATGCGGTATTTCCGGATTTGGAGTGCTGTGAGGCAGACGGACCGGATCTGGAGGATGCGATTGAAGATGCGAGAGACGCAGCCTATAACTGGCTTCTGGTAGAGCTGGAGGATGGCGGCGATTTTCCGGGACAGACGCATGTAGAGGATATGGATCTGCCGGAAGGGGCAGTGGTGAAAAATATTATGGTCCGCATCAAGCTGCTGCCGGACAATGACTAAGGATACAGAGGAGATAAAATTATGAGATACGAAGTGAGAACCCGCAATGTCTGCTCCAGCAGGATTGCCTTTGATTTAAATGGAGATGTAGTAAAAAACGTGGTCTTTACCGGAGGCTGCAACGGAAACCTGAAGGCTGTCAGCAAGCTGGTTGATGGAATGACGGTAGAACAGATTGAGGGATATTTAAAAGGAAATACCTGTGGTTTCCGTGATACCTCCTGCGCAGATCAGCTGGCTCAGGCTGTGCGCAAGTGCTATGAAGAAAGCCGGAAATAGGAAGAGATCTGCTTGACAAGCGTTTAAAAATGACGTAGAATCAAGCATACACGGGCAGAGTGACTGCCCATACAAAGGAAAGAGAATCGACTGTGAAGGGGATTAGTAGGCCTGCATACACATTCAGAGAGAGAGCCGCAGGGTGGAAGGCTCTTGTGTCACTGGAAGCTGAACCGGCCCTGGAGTTCCGCAGTGAACTGCGGCGCGGATTCCGGCGTTAATGGAAAAAGAGAGAGTATCCGAAGCCGGCTTTTCCGGGATTTCGTAATACTAAGCAGGGTGGTACCGCCGAATATATCTGATCATTCGGTCCCTTGTCGTCTGAACGGGCGGCAGAGGATCGGATGATTTTTTATTTCATAGGACGTAATTTCCTATGAAATAAAAACGCTCCGCGAGGATCGCCATGCGGCGGAGAGGATTTTGTCGCAGAATCGACCCGCCGCAGGCGGAAAAGCTCGCGAACTTCTTTTATATTTTATTTAGGAGGAAATTATGGCAAAGGAAAAGAAACTGGTAGAAGCCATCACATCCATGGACGTAGATTTCGCCCAGTGGTATACCGATGTGGTGAAGAAAGCAGAGCTGTGTGACTATGCAAGTGTAAAGGGCTGTATGGTAATTAAGCCGGCCGGCTATGCAATCTGGGAAAATATTCAGAAGGAACTGGATCGCCGCTTTAAGGAGACTGGAGTGCAGAACGTATATATGCCTCTGTTTATTCCGGAAAGCCTGCTTCAGAAGGAAAAAGATCATGTAGAAGGCTTTGCTCCGGAGGTAGCCTGGGTAACACATGGCGGACTGGATCAGCTGCAGGAGCGTATGTGTGTACGTCCGACCTCTGAAACTCTGTTCTGTGATTTTTATGCAAAGGATATTCATTCTTACCGGGATCTGCCGAAGGTTTATAACCAGTGGTGTTCTGTTGTCCGCTGGGAGAAGACAACCCGTCCCTTCCTGCGTTCCAGAGAATTTTTATGGCAGGAGGGTCACACTGCTCATGCAACTGCTGAGGAAGCAGAGGAGCGTACCATTCAGATGCTGAATCTCTATGCAGATTTCTGCGAGGAGGTTCTGGCTATTCCGGTAATCAAGGGTCAGAAGACAGACAAGGAGAAATTTGCAGGCGCAGAGGCAACCTACACGATTGAGTCTCTGATGCATGACGGAAAAGCTCTGCAGTCCGGCACCAGCCATAACTTCGGCGACGGCTTTGCAAAGGCATTCGGCATTCAGTATGCGGCAAAGGACAATACTCTGCAGTATGTACACCAGACTTCCTGGGGTATGACTACCCGTATGATCGGCGCCCTGATCATGGTACACGGCGATAATAACGGTCTTGTTCTGCCGCCGAGAATTGCACCGGTTCAGGTTATGATCGTTCCGGTTCAGCAGCAGAAGGAAGGCGTTCTGGATAAGGCCTTCGAGCTTCGCGACGTTCTTTCCGGCTTCCGTGTAAAGGTAGATGATTCTGATAAGAGCCCGGGCTGGAAGTTCTCTGAGTCTGAGATGCGCGGAATTCCGGTTCGTGTGGAGATTGGACCGAGAGATATTGAAAATAATGTGGCTGTTCTGGTTCGCCGCGATACTCATGAGAAGCTTACCGTTTCCCTGGATGAGCTGGCTGAGAAGGTGGGCGAGCTGTTGGATACCATTCAGCATGATATGCTGGAGAGAGCAAGAGCTCACCGGGATGCTCATACCTATGTGGCAACCGGTTTTGATGAGTTTGTACAGACCATCAATGAAAAGCCGGGCTTTGTAAAGGCTATGTGGTGCGGATGCCAGGAGTGTGAGGATAAGATTAAAGAAGCTACGGCAGCAACCTCCCGCTGCATTCCGTTTAAGCAGGAGCAGCTGTCTGACAAATGTGTCTGCTGCGGTAAGCCGGCAACAAAGATGGTTTACTGGGGACGCGCATATTAATGGAGAATTACAGTTCAGGACGGCGGAAATATAAGCCGTCCTGAATTGTTGCAATGGAGGATTATGCGGATACAGATTCCCTCCCATGTGGAGTATATTATTGGAAAACTGAATCAGAACGGGTATGAGGCCTTTGCCGTAGGCGGATGTGTCCGGGATACCCTTCTGGGAAGAACACCGGGGGACTGGGATATTACCACCTCTGCCAGACCGGAACAGGTGAAGGCTCTGTTCCGCCGGACGATTGACACGGGAATTCAGCATGGAACTGTGACGGTGATGCTGGAGAAAACTGGATATGAAGTGACAACCTACCGGATTGACGGTGAGTATGAGGACGGGCGTCATCCCAGACAGGTGGAATTCACCTCGGATCTTCTGGAGGATCTGAAGCGCCGTGATTTTACCATCAACGCCATGGCGTACAGTCATGAAACAGGGATTGTAGATGCATTCGGCGGTGTGGAGGATCTGGAAAAGCGGGTGATTCGCTGTGTAGGAGAGCCTATGGAGCGGTTTGAAGAGGATGCGCTGCGGATTCTCCGCGCTATCCGGTTTTCCGCCCAGCTTGATTTTTCCATAGAGGAAAAAACGAGAGAGGCAATTACCAGGATTGCGCCGAATCTGGCAAAGGTCAGCCGGGAACGGGTTCAGATGGAGCTGACCAAGCTTTTATGTTCGGATCATCCGGAGCAGATTCGCCAGGTGTATGAGACAGGAATCAGCCGGTATGTGTCAGAAGAATTTTCCCGTCTTCCCTGGGAGAAGGCGGAGATTTCTCCCGGACTTCCCGGGGAAAAGTATGTGCGCTGGGCTGCATTTCTCCGGTGTGCCTGCCCGGGGGAGGAAGGTTTTCGGCAGAGCGGTTTCTCCTGTGAGAAAGAGGAAACAGGGAAAAGCTTTTTTGAGGAGAGAGAAAAGGCAGTGAAAACCGGGGGAAAGATTCTCAGGGATCTGAAGCTGGATAATGAAACGATTGGACGGGTGAAAACGCTGACCTCCTGGTGCGGAGAGAAGCTTCTTCCTGAGGCGCCGTCTGTCCGCCGCGCTATGAGTAAAATGGAGCCGGAGGTCTGGGATGCACTGATGGAGCTGAATCAGTACGGAGAGGAGATTTCCCGTCTGACAAAAGAGATTCGTCTTGCCGGGGATTGTCTGGATCTGAAGCATCTGGCTGTCAATGGCCGGGATTTGATGAGCGCCGGTGTCCGGCCGGGAAAGGATATGGGAGAGATTTTGAACCGGATGCTCCAGGAGGTTCTGGAGCACCCGGAAAATAATCAGAAAGAAATTCTGATGTCCATGTTTGTGAAATAGAAAAGCAGTGAGGGTGCCGCAAATTGCGGCATCCTCATTTTTTCTGCTGCAGGAGAAGAAGTCTTGGGGAGAGTTTCTTTCTTATCTGACAGTGCAGTGAAAAAACCAGTTTTCAAAGGTATCATAAAGAAGATGGGACAGATCCTTGACAGAAGGAGGAAGTGTGCGTCCCGGATGGGAAACCATCAGAAGGTAGTAGTACTGAGGCGTTTCAAAAGCCGTGCATCGCTCCTTGGCTTCTTCTGGAATCAGGCCGGCAGGAAGAACGGTGTCTGCAGCTCCGACAGCGGCAAGGAACCTTAAAATAGAAAGCTCAGATTCACATACAATGGAGCCCGGGGTCTCATTTTGTTCGGCAAAGAGCCGTGTCTGTTCCTGATAAAAGGCCGTATCCGGCAGGGCAGTCATAATGCGTACAGGATTCTCTCTGGTATTGCCGCAGCAGTAGACCAGTTCTGTTTCAGCAAGAATCCGGCTGTCCAGAATGGGATGATCCTCCTGACTGGAAAAATAGATCCCCAGATCGGCTGAGGCATTCAAAAGGGATTCTTCTATTTCCTCTCTGCTGCCTTCACTGATAGAAAGGCTGACATTGGGGCAGAGAAGGGAAAATGAATCGCAGATGTGATTCCTGAGAACGGGAGCAACGGAAGGATCGCACTGCAGGTGGAGATGTCCGCCGTGTCCCTGGCGGTAGGCACGGATATGCTCTTCCATTTCAGAATCAATCTGAAGAATGTTACGGGCAAAGTTGACAAAAATTTTTCCTGCATTGGTAGGCTGAAGGCGGTTGTGAACCCGCGTAAACAGACGGGTACACAGCATATCCTCTGCATTGCGGAGACAGCGGGAAAGGGCAGGCTGGGTCAGATAAAACCGTTCTGCTGCCTTACTGAGACTTTTTTCATCTACAATGGCAATGATATAGCGGAGAAGCTGTGCATTCAGATTAATCTGCGGAGCACTGTGGTAGGTCTGCCTGGAACGGTGCAGAGCTGATTCAGCAGCAGAGGAGGCATCGCGGCTGTTTTCACCGGGAGCGGCAGAAGGAGCGGAGTTTTCCTGGGGAAGGGAGCGCTCTGTGAGACGAATCATTTCTTCGGCTTCCGGGCAGGGAATGGGCTGATAACGCTTATCAGAAAGACGTTCTTTCATCAGAAGACCTGCAAGATACCGTTCCGGCTCTGTAAGCGTGTGATCAGCCGGATAGCGGATATGGAGTGTCTGGTAAACCGGAGGATTGAGCGGGCGATAAACCAGTTCTTCACATGGAAATACATGGGCCTGGGAAACAAGACCGACTCCGACTGCCTGATGGAGCATGGAATCAACCAGCATAACATCGTTTGATTCAAAGGTTACAACAGGACTAAAGCCGGCCTGTTCAAACAGCTCCTCTGCAAGAATCCGGATACTGTGACGGTGCCCCTGCAGAACAAAGGGAGTATCGCGCAGATCAGACAGGCGGATGCTTTCCTGGGAGGACAGAGGATGAGAGACAGGAAGTGAGATCAGGAGTTCCTCGTGGGCAAAGGGCAGATCGGTTGTTTTGTCCGAGGTCTTTCCGGATCCGATGGCAAGATCAATCTGGCCGTGCTGAATGGCTCCTGGCTGTTCGCTGGCATAAAGCTCTGTCAGGGACAGGGTAATGTCCGGATAACGGCGGGAAAAGGGATTGTAAACCTGGCTGTAGATGATAGCGCCGCGGTTTGGTGCAGTAGCCAGACGGATCAGAGTGTGATCAGAGCCAGTGACAGCACGCATACTTTGGAGCATTCTGGTCTGCTCATCCAGAATTTTCTGGGCAGATTCAATGACATATCGGCCAACTGCAGTAGGGGTAAGCTGGCGGTGATAGCGAAGAAAAAGCAAAAATCCAAGGGATGATTCGTATTCAGAAAGAAATTTGCTGAGCGCCGGCTGAGAAACACCCAGTACCCGTGAGGCTCCGGAAAGGCTTCCCAGATCGGCGATGGTTACAAGGTAATAAAGCTGTCTGGTTGTCATAAAAGTTTCCCTCCTTCGCAGATTCTATAGGTTTCCTGATCTTTGTTATTTCTATCATAAATCTTTTGATAAATCTGTCAACAGTAAATTCTATAAGTATAACTAAAATGATATGAAGAATATAATTATTTGGGGTTTGTAAAAAAAACGTTAATCTTATATAATACAACTATCAGATGACAGAAAATAAAAAAATAAGACAGAATGCACATCTTAAGTGCAAAAAAGTGCTTATTTAATAAAAAATGTCACAGTTAAATTCTTAAAGGGACAGGGAAGCGTCTTCCCTGGAGGTTGAAAGGAAAAGGAGAGAAACGTTATGAAGAAAGCAATGAGCCGTATCTTGTTATCGGGAATTCTGGCAGCAGCAGTATTGGGTGCAACCGCATGCAGCTCTAAGAAAGAGGAAACAACAGCAGCAGCAGAGACTACAGCAGCCGCTGCAGCAGGAGAAAGCCAGGAGGCAGCTGCTTCTGCAGATGGAATCGGCTTTCCAAAGGATGAAACCATTACTCTGGTAGTTCCGGGAAAAGCAGGCGGCGGATCAGATCTGGGAATTCGTTATTACAGTGAAGGACTGAACCGTTTATACGGATTAAAGACTACAGTAACCAACTATGACAGCAACACCGTAGGTCATCAGACCGTGGCAAACGCAAAGCCGGATGGAACAACTTTGACAGTGGCAACTTCTGCACTGAACATTCAGTATATTACCGGAAACGCAGAAGTTAATCCCACCAAGGATCTGACCCTGATTGCATGTCTGCAGGACAATGGCTTCTCTACACTGGCAGTACCGGCTGATGCCCCGTATGATGATTTTGCCGGATTTGTAGAGTATGCAAAGGCTCATCCGGGAGAACTGAATGCAGGTATGCCGGCAGCCGGAGCGAACACCTTCCTGTTTGGTATGATTACATCTGCTACAGGTATTGAGTTAAATTCTGTTGAGTGCGCATCTGAGTCTGACCGTCTGACCAACCTGGCTGGTGGATTTATTGATATCGGTGTTGTAGGCGTGGGAAACGCTCTGGAGTACGAGAAGGCTGGAAAGCTGAAAGTAATCGGTACCGTATCTTCTGACGGCAATACCATTTCCATGTATCCGGAAGAGCTGCCGGATAACTACAAGACTCTGCAGGAGCAGGGCTTTGAGGATTGCGTTCTGTATGTAAACCACTATCTGTACGGACCGGCCGGAATGGACGAGACAATGGTGAAAGAAATGAATGCAGCAATGCAGGCAGTATGTGAGGACGAAACCGTAAGCGCAGGAATTGCTTCTATCGGTAATATTCCCGGATGGCATGACCTGGAGGAGTCCAAAAAGATTCGTGACGAAGAGTATGCTTCCTTCGTACAGATTGCAAAGGATCTGGACCTGTACGTACAGGAGTAGGCAGTCAAAAGAAAAAGGTTTAACAGTATGTCCTGGAAAACATAAGTTTTCCGGGACATCTTAAAAAGGAGGAAAATTCTGACGATGAAAATGCGTAGAGATACAAAAACAGGAATTGTCGGCCTGCTTGGATGTGCATTTTTCTTATTTGCAAGCCAGTCTATTAAGCAGCCGGCAAAGCTTCTGGAGCCGGGGCCCAGACTGTTTCCCTATGTGGCGATTTTTCTGATTGCCGTAAGCTCTGTGGCTTTGATTATAAAAGGAATCAAAGAAAGGGAAATTGAAGAAAAACCGTATTTCCCCAAGGGCGGTATTCTGAAGATCAGCAAAAGCTACCTGATGCTTGTGATTTATGCGATTGCCATGACCTGGCTGGGCTTTCTGATTACAACACCGTTTGCAACCGTGGCTTTTATTTATGATTTAAAGGGCAACAGCAAAGTAAAACTGATTCCGTCCATTATCATTGCCCTTCTGGTAACGGGAGTACTGTACGCCATGTTTGTATATGGCTTCCAGATTAAGCTTCCGGCCGGAATTCTGTTTGAATAAGGGGGAACGACAAAATGAGTGAATACATAAGTGCATTGATGATATGCCTGGAGCCTGTCCATCTTCTTCTGATTGTGGCAATGGTATCTCTGGGTATTGTGTTTGGAGCGATTCCCGGACTTTCTGCAACACTGGGTATTGCCCTGCTGCTTCCTGTTACCTTTGGACTTTCTACGGAAACCTCATTTGTGCTGCTGCTGGCAATCTGGATCGGAGGCGTATCCGGAACCTTTATTTCTGCAGTGCTGATTGGTATTCCCGGTTCTTCTTCTGCAATTGCTACCTGCTTTGACGGCTTCCCTATGACTCAGAAGGGACAGGCAGGAAAAGCTCTGGGCATTGGTATGACAGCATCCTTTATCGGAACAGTAGGTTCTGTTATTCTGGCTACTTTGCTGTCTCCGGTTATTGCTGAATTTGCTCTGCATCTGGGACCCTGGGAGTATTTCTCCCTCTGCTTCTGCGCCATTACTCTGGTGGCTTCTCTGTCTAAGGGGAATATTTTTAAAGGCGTTATGGCAGCAGGTATTGGTCTTCTGATGGGATGCATCGGAATGGATCCGATTAACGGAGCAACCCGTTTTACTTTTGGAAACGTGTATCTGACTGCAGGTATCAGTACGGTAGCCCAGATGCTTGGTATGTTTGCAATGTGCCAGATTATCCGGGACTCTGCAAAGGGCGAGGCAAAAATGCCGGATGTGGATACGGTAACAAACAAGGGACTTGGAATTGGTTTCAAGGATATTATTGAAAATATCAAAACCATTGTTTTTGCATTTGCAAGCGGACTCTGGATCGGTTTCCTTCCCGGTATGGGCTCAGGTATTTCCAATATGGTTGCCTACGGCTATGCAAAAAGCATCAGCAAGGATCCGGAAAGCTTCGGAAAAGGAAATCCGGCTGGTGTATGGGCTTCTGAGACAGCAAACAACGCTTCTCTTGGAGGCGCTCTGATCCCGATGATGGCACTTGGTATCCCCGGAGATGGTATTACAGCGATGCTGATTGCAGGACTGACGATTCACGGACTGCAGGCAGGCCCCCTGTTTATGACAGAGCAGCCGGATCTGGCTATGCTGATTTTTGCCTGTGTTCTGGTATCGGCGATTGTTACCTATGCAATTCAGATTCTGACAAAACGCTGGTTCCCATATATTCTGAAGGTTCCGTATCATTACCTGTATACGGTAATCCTGGTAATTTGTTATATCGGCGGTTATGGAATTTCCAATACCATGTTCAACATCTATGTGATGCTGGCACTGTGCTTACTGGCAATCTTTATGAGCGTTGCCGGACTGCCGACCTCTCCGCTGGTACTGGCATTTATCCTTTCCAGCAAGCTGGAGCGCTACTTCCGTCAGGGCATCAGCTACGCACATGGAAGCTACAAGGAATTCTTTACCAGACCGCTGTCTGCTGCTTTGCTGGCAATCGCAGTATTCTGTGTTGTATGGCCGCTGTTCTCCGAGCATATGAAGAAGAAAAAAGCAGCAGCTGTATCTGTGAATCAGGATGTCAATGATGACTGATCCGGAAGAACGGCTTCCGAAAATACAGACCTGTTATGGAACACTTCCGTCTATGCTTCGTAAATTTGACCGCTTTGCCCGCCGTGATTATTTCCGCGGGCATTCAGCGGAAGAATTTGAGGAGTGGAGAAAAAAGGAACGCATACTTCTTTCAGAACTTTTAGGACTGGAAAAAATGGAAGTCTGTGATTTAAATCCTGTGATTATGGAGACGAAAATGCTTCCGGAAGGGATTCGCAGAGAGCATATCAGGATTCAGACAGAGCCGGATGTTTGGATGACCATGTATCTGTTGGTTCCGGCAGATGCCGGTCCGAACACCCGGCTCTTTTTATGCCCTCCCGGCCATAATGGAGCAGGAAAATATACTGTGGCAGGTCTGGCGGAATACGGAGCAGTTCAGGAAAAAATAACCCAGTATCAGTATGACTATGGTCTGCAGCTGGCACAGAGGGGATTTGCTGCAGTTTGTCCGGATTGCCGGGGCTTCGGAGAACGGCGGGAGGCAAAAGAGGACACGCAGGATCCGGTTTTAGGATTAAAGGGAGACTGTTATTGGCTGGCTCATATGGGAGAGCCTTTGGGGATCCCGGTCGCAGGAATGCTGGTCTGGGATCTGATGCGTCTGATTGATTATCTGGAATTACGCGGTGAGTGGGATATGGAACATCTGGGATGTCTCGGATTTTCCGGCGGAGGAATGCAGACCTTGTATCTGGCTGCTTTGGACGAACGCGTTCAGTATGCAGTTATCAGCGGTTATATGTATGGATTCCGCGATGCGCTTCTGAAGCTGAACCGCAACTGCTCCTGCAATTATATTCCCCGTCTGTGGGAGTACCTGGATATGGGGGATATTGCTTCGCTGATTGCGCCGCGGCCTCTGGTGATTCAGTCCTGCAGGCAGGACAGACTGAACGGGCCGAGAGGAATTGTCAATGCGGTGGAGCAGGTTGCAGTCATTGAAAATGCCTATCGTCTCTGCCATGCAGAAAAGCTGCCTTTTCACGATATTTGTGAGGGCGGGCATCAATGGCATGGAGAACGGTTGGATAAATATCTGGAATATATAGGAAAGTAGGAAGAATTTCATGGACAGATTTAAGTTGCGTGAAACAATTTTAAGGGAAATTGAAAAACCGCTGATACCGGAGCAGAGGTATTCTGTCCTGGAGTTTGGAGCAGAGCCGGACAGCAGCCGGATTCAGACAGAGGCATTTCAGCTTGCTATTGACCGGGTCAGTGAGGCGGGAGGCGGAAAAATCTGCGTTCCTGCAGGAAAATATCTGACAGGAGCGATTACCTTGAAAAGCCAGGTGGAGCTTCATCTGGAGAGTCCGGATACCTGGATTCAGTTTGTAAGTGAAGAGCCGGAAAAGCATTATCCGCTGGTGTTTTCTCATTGGGAGGCAACGCCCTGCTATAATTATTCTCCGCTGATTTATGCCTGCGATGCCCATGACATTGCAGTAACAGGCCCGGGTGTATTTGACGGAGGCGCAGATGCAGCACACTGGTGGAACTGGCATCATCAGGTTGAAAATGCCTGGTCTGAGGATTTGCCGGATCTTCAGCTTGAGGACAGAAAACTGCTGAGAAAAATGAACCAGGACGGCGTTGCGGTTGAAAAGCGGGTATTCGGGCCGGGCCATTATCTTCGTCCGAATTTCGTACAGCCGATTCGGTGCAAACGTGTGCTGTTTGAAGGATTTACGCTGAAACACAGTCCTATGTGGCAGCTGAATCCGGTAATGTGTGAGAGTCTTACGGTAGATGGAGTGACCCTTTCCAGCCACGGTTCCAACAATGACGGATGTGATCCGGAAAGCTGCCGGGGAGTCCACATTCACAATTGCCGTTTTGACACAGGCGATGACTGTATCAGTCTGAAATCAGGACGGGATCGGGATGGACGGGAGGCAAACCGGCCCTGTGAATACATTTTGATTGATCACAATGAGTTTGCAGACGGTCACGGAGGGGTGGCTCTGGGAAGTGAAATGAGCGGAGGGATCCGCTGTGTTCTGGCAGAGTTCAACCGCTTCAGCAGTCCCAATCTGACATATGCCCTTCGGTTGAAGACCAATGCGCGGCGCGGAGGAAAAGTGGAGGATGTGATTCTGGCAGACAGTGTTATGGATCATGTTCACGGAGCTGCCGTTCACGGAACCATGCTTTATGAGGATGGAAGAAATGGAAATGATCTGCCTGTTTTCCGGAATATCATGATTGAAAATGTAACGGCCCACGGGGGGGATTACGGAATTTTTCTGGAGGCCTTTGAAGAGGTGCCGATTACCGGTCTGATTCTGAGAAACATACGGATTGACGGAGCCGTACAGTGCATGCGGAGCATGAACTGGAAGGAACCGGTGATTGAAAACGTGGTAATTAACGGAAAATCTTTTCCCAGGCTTGGAAAGCTGCGGATTGCAGGCGTTCCACGGAAGGGGGAAGAACTTCAGGCTTTGGCGGAGTTCTGCGGAGAGAGAACAGAGTGCAGCTATTGCTGGGAGATTCAAACGTCCTGTGGACAGTGGAAACAGGCCGGAGGAGAAGCTGTCTTTACGGTTCCTTCTGATTGTACAGCAGTCCGCGTGTCTGCCAGGGATGCTTATGGAAACTGTGAGCGCAGCATGGAATACCGGGTTCTGGAGCATAACACAGGCTCTGAAGAAGATACAGAGAGGGCACGCATGATATGCCGCGGATTTCTGCAGACGGATGATAATACAAGAGAGGATCAGGCGCTCAGCCGCGGATCCCTGGCGAAGATTCTTCTTCCGTTGGGAGGAGAAGATGAGAGGCTGGAGAAGAATACGGCTGAAGAATCATGGGTGGAGCTGGCAGTTCAGAAAGGACTTCTGGCCCGAACCGAGGATGGAGGTCTTCATCCGGAAAGAACTGTCAGCAGACAGGAAATGGCTACAGTAGCGATGCAGGCATGCGGTGTGAATTACAGAAATGCATCCAGCACAATGCCTGTATGTGCCGATTCCGGCGAGGTAAGCAATAATTACGGAACCAATGTGGCGAGGGCTCTGTATTTTGGATTTATGACATTAGACGGACAGGGGCGGTTTCGGCCCATGGATCCTGTAACAATGAAGGAAACAATCCGGATTATAAACAGAGTAGCAGATTTTGCAGGAATGTAAGGGAAAGGGAGAGTTGTATCTATGTGGTTAGAGTATTTTGCTCAATATCTGGAAAATGCATTTCCGAAATTTTTAAAGGAAAAGGTGTGGAATTATAAGGATGATCTCTGTATCATCGGCGCGGCGGATCTGGCTGCTGCTACAGGGAATGTGGAGTGGAACCGGTATATTACGGAAAATGCTTACTGGCTGATGGCTGAAGACGGAACAGTTGCCAACTGGAAAGAGGGAGAGAATAACATTGATAAAGTAAGCTTTGGAAAGTCTCTTCGAATTCTCAGAGATTTGACGGGAGATGCCAGGTATGCTGCGGCAGTGGAAAAGGCATATGATTTTTTAAAACAGTATCCCAGAACAGAATCAGGTAATTTCTGGCATAAGGATATTTACCCTAACCAGGTATGGCTGGATGGTCTTTACATGGCAATGCCGTTTTATGCAAAAACCCTGACAGAAAACGGAGAAGAACGGTGGGATGATATTCTGGATCAGTTTCAGAGTGCACACCGTCTTCTGTGGGATGAGAATCTGGGGCTTTATGTTCACGGCTGCGATGTAAGCCGTCAGGCAGACTGGGCCGACCCGGAAACGGGAAGAAGCGAGTGTGTGTGGAGCCGTGCAGAGGGATGGTTTTTAATGGCATTGATTGATGTGTATGAGCTGGCTGTGGATCATACACCCCGTGCAACGGAGCTGGGAGAACTGCTGAAAAATGCGGTTCGCGGACTGCGGCCTTATCAGGATCCGGAAACAGGAATGATTTATCAGGTGGTAGAGCAGAAAGAATATCCTGGAAATTACCTGGAAACCTCCGGAAGTGCAATGATTGCGTATGCTCTGATGAAAGGAGCGCGCCTTGGAGTTCTGGACAGAGCTTTGGGAGAAGATGGAAGCCGGATTCTGGACGGAATCCGTGATACCTATCTGAAAAAGGAAGAGGATGGATTTCATTTACATGGAATCTGCGCCAGTGCAGGACTGGGAAAAGGACCGGATCCTCATAACCGTCAGGATCGGGACGGTACTGCCCGGTATTACGTCAGTGAAGCGCAGATGACAGATAATCAGCACGGAACAGGCGCCTGTATGATGGCTGTCAGTGAACAGCTGAGATGGAAGAAGAAAGGAGAATCGGTATGCTGCAGTTAGGTCTTCGTCTTCACGATGCAGAGAAGCTTCCCATGGAGGAGCTGCTTCCTGTTATCAGAAAAAAGGGATATACCTGTGCCCATCTGGCACTGAGCAAGGCGATGAAGGATTATCCCTGCGGTCCGGAAGCGCTGACGCCGGGATATGCTCATTACCTGCGCCGGCTGTTTGAGAAAAATGAGATGGATATTGCTGTTCTTGGCAATTATCTGAATCTGGCCCACCCGGATGAAGCAGTGATTCGCGCTTCTCTGGAAAAATACTATTCCCATATCCGGTTTGCTTCCCTGCTGGGCTGCGGCATGGTGGGAACTGAGACAGGGGCTCCTAATGCAGAGTACCGGTATTGTCCGGAATGTCGTTCTGAGGAGGCGCTTGCCCTCTTTATTCGCAATCTGAAGCCGGTGGTTCGATGCGCAGAGCAGTTCGGAGTGATTCTTGCCATTGAACCGGTGGCACGCCATATTGTTTACAATGCAAAGCGGGCCCGGATTGTACTGGATGAGATTGGTTCTCACAATCTTCAGATTCTGTTTGATCCGGTTAATCTTCTGGATCTGGAAAATGTGAATCACAGGGATGAGGTATTCGCAGAGGCTCTGGAACTTCTGGGCCCGGATATTGCAATGGTTCATTTTAAAGATTTTGTCCGTGTTCAGGAAGGATATGGCTTAAAAGCTGTGGGAGCAGGCACGGGAGAGATGGATTTCACACCGATTATGCAGTATATTAAAAAGGAAAAGCCGTTTATTTATGGAACCCTGGAAAATACGACACCGGAAAATGCGGAGTTCTGCGGAAAGAAGATGCGGGAGCTTTACGAATCGGTTTAAGTGTATGAAGCCCGCAAAGGGAGAAAAGGAGGAAGCCTTATGGCACGTTTATACGTGAAAATCAAGGATCAGGATAATGTGGCAGTTGCTGTGGAAGAGCTGAAGGCAGGAACGGAAATTATGGAG
>UQFC01000026.1 GCA_900540335.1 uncultured Clostridium sp.
GAATCAAAACATCAATATCGCCCTGCATGTGATCCAGATCATCAGCAGAAAGCACCGGAACGCCTTTTGTTCTCACTGCAACCCCTTCCGGATTCCGGCGGGTAAATACTGCAGTCAGCTCCATATCCGGATTCTGCGCAATCGCACTCTCCACACCCTTTCCCAGATTTCCGTAACCTAAAATTCCAATTCTGATACTCATAATTATTTCCTCCTCAATTGCATTCGTAACCGGAAAAATGATTTTTTCGATGGACACAGTATAGCACAGGGAAAAAATGCGATCAACTGATTTTCTTTTCCGTTTTCTACTTTTTAACAGTTTCCAAACTCTCTGAAGTCTTCCGCATATCATACCTTGTTTCAGCCGCTGCTTACAGTTTTTATCCAATGGACGGATAAGAGCAGATACTATGGCAGGCGGATCCTTTCAAACCATGCAGCATGAAATGCAGCACAAATAACAAAGAGGGTGCCGCAAAACAGGTTTCTCCACCAGATACAGCAGACTGCACAACAGACAAAACGCTATATCTGGTATGATTTTCCTGTTTTACGACACCCTTTTCCAGCGGAGACGGAGGGATTCGAACCCTCGTACCGGGATGAACCGATAAACGCATTTCGAGTGCGCCGCGTTACGGCCGCTTCGCTACGTCTCCATCAAACGGACGATACCATTATACACGGGATCGCCCTGATTGTAAACCCGATTTTTCACAGCTGAATCTTCTCACTAATTTCCAAAAAACAGATCCACGCCGTCTGCCAGACCATTTCCCAACTGTTCCAACGCCGCTGCGGAATGATTCGACGCCTTGTCTCCCAGCTCAATATCAACCGACGGCACTGTAGAATAAGAAGTCTGCGTCAAATCCATTGCCATTTTTCCGCTGGAAAAAATCTTCACTCCAGCGCCCTTCAGACCTGCCACAAGACTGTCGCCCAGCTTGTGATGCTCCTGCCAGTGGGAAGCCACCGGTTCCATACTGCGGTAGGATGCTGTCTCCGGTACGCTCATGTAAAACGCCCCCTTATCATTGGAAGTAGAATCCCAGTGAAGAGCAATATGACAGTCCGCCCGGTTATTGGCGATAACCGTCCGCGCAATATTATCCAGCTGGACATCATCCCCTTCCCGAATCATCAGCACATCATATCCCCGGGCAAGCAGCTTATCTTTAAGGACCTTTGCCATGGCAAGGGTCACTTTTGCCTCTGCCGTACCGTCTGCAAACTGCATTCCGCCGGACACCGCCACTGCGCTTGTTGCACCGGCTCCTGTGGTTCCTCCGGTTACCTTTGGTGTTCCGTCGGGATGACACTGAGTCTTCACACTGGAGCCGCCGCTGGTTCCATGACCTGCATTTACGCAGACCACCTTTCCCTTACGCGACGCCGCCTCAGAAACATAAAGTCTTGCAGCTCCTGAATTGATTTTAGAATACCCTGCATATTTCCATTCCGGATTCAGAAGAATCTCTTCTGCATTTCCAGTCACCGCACCAGTATCCGCGTTTCCCGAAGCCCCGCCTGCTGCGCCATTCTCAGCTGTCCGGGCAGGCGGCTGACTGGTTGTCAGGTACTGGGAAGCCGCATAGCAAACCTGTCCCTGATACTCTACTCTGCTCCAGGACTGGCTGTAGCCTGTTCTCTTAAGCTCTGAGCCCCGTCCTGCCCGGCCGATAATCTGACCGTCCGAGTCCGGCGCTGTCCTGATATTTAAACTGCTGGCATTAACATAGACCACTTCCGATCTCTCCTCCATCGAAGGAGCCGTTTCCATTGTCCTGTCTGCCGGATTGGCGCTCACCTGGGAAGCCGGCATTTTCTCCTGAGCCTCTTCCGGCTCTCCTTCTGCGCCCCAGGCCTCGTTTTCCTGACCAGCCCCGGCTGTCTCTTCCCGGATCGCTCCGGCCAGCTCTACTTTTTCATATTTCTGACATCCTGCCGCTGCCAGGGAAACAGCCGCTGTCACAGCCAGAATCATCCATTTTTTTCTCACCGAATTGTACCTCCGCCTGCTACATAATCGCCGTCATAAAATACAACCGCCTGTCCCGGAGTCACTGCCCGAACCGGAGTGAGAAAACGACACTCTACCAGATCCTCTCCGATTTCCCGGATCCGGCAGGGCGCACCCTTGTGGCTGTAACGAATTTTCGCCACTACCTCCCGTTCTTTTCCGTGAAGGCCGTCGATTGCCATCCAGTTCAGTTTATCACAAACCAGTCTGTCCGTAAATACATCCTCATTACTTCCGATTACTACTTCATTGGTCTCCGGACGGATCTCCACCACAAAAACAGGGTGTCCCATGGCAAGCCCAAGTCCCTTTCTCTGTCCAATGGTATAATGCGTGATTCCCTGATGCTGTCCCAGAATATTTCCTTCCAGATCTACAAAATTGCCCGGCCCCGGAATCTGTCTGCACGTCTTTTTTGTGTCACAGGCCGCACATCCGCTGCAGGCTTCTGACTGTATCTGCAGATTCTCCCTGGCAACCTCCTCTTCAATAAACCGCGCATAGTCGTGATCCGGAATAAAGCAGATTTCCTGGCTGTCGGCCTTGTGGGCCACCTGCAGTCCCAGCTCCTCTGCCATCCGGCGGATCTCCTCTTTGGAATACTCTCCCACAGGCATCAAGGTACGGGAAAGCTGTTCCTGAGTCAGATTATACAGGGCATAGGTCTGATCCTTTGCATCAGTCGCTGATCTCTTTAAGGCGTAACGGCCGTTTTCCAGCTTTTCCACCCGCGCATAATGGCCTGTAGCAATGTAATCAGCTCCGATGTCCATACTCCGCTTCAAAAGAGATTCCCATTTCACATACCGGTTGCAGGCAATACAGGGATTGGGAGTTCTTCCCTGAAGATATTCCTCCACAAAATAATCCATTACCTTGTTTTTGAACTCTGACCGGAAATTCATAACATAATACGGGATCTTCAGCTGCCAGGCCACTCTTCTGGCATCATCCACAGCGCTCAGGCCGCAGCATCCGCCTTCTTCCTGCACAGTTTCCTCGTCTTCCTCCTGCCAGATCTGCATGGTCACTCCGATAACCTCATACCCCTGCTGCACCAAAAGCCAGGCGGCCACCGATGAATCGACGCCGCCTGACATTCCAATAACTACTTTTTTCTTCTGATTGTTCTCCTTCCGCACAGCCTCGCCGCCCGGAATCTGTTCTGATTTCATCAATATTCTTCTTCCTCTTCGTGCTCACTGATATCGCTCTTGGGCTGCTCCAGACCTTCGATCTGAATTCCGTTTTTCTGGGCATAATCCCACAATGCCGCATGGATTGCCTCCTCTGCCAGCAAAGAACAGTGTACCTTAACAGGGGGCAGTCCGTCAAGTGCTTCCATCACAGCTTTGTTGGTTACCTTCATGGCATCCTGAATGGATTTGCCCTTCACCATTTCCGTAGCCATACTGCTGGTTGCCACTGCAGCGCCGCAGCCAAAGGTTTTAAACTTAACATCCCGGATTATCTGGTTTTCATCCACATCCAGATAGATTCGCATAATATCTCCGCATTTGGCATTTCCCACAGTTCCTACTCCGCTGGGATTCTCCAGTTCTCCTACATTTCTCGGGTGCTCAAAATGATCCATTACTTTTTCTGTATACATTGTCAGATTCTCCTTCTTGTCCATTGTAATCTGCCGTTTTCTCCACGGCTCTGTTCTCATAAATATTTTCTATATCTTTATCTCTATTTTTTCCCGGTTCTCTGCCCGTCTTTTCTCCGGCTGGTGTTCCGCAATAGCTTTTCCCGGCCGCTTTCTCTCTGCCGTCAGTTTTCCGGGCATTTCCTCCGGAAAATTTTTCCGGCTGTTTTCTCTTTTTATACGGAATGAGAATTTCCCTTTTCCTGCTTCTTTTTAAAATCCTCATACAGCGGAGACATATTTCTCAGCCGCGCAACAATCTCCTTGATACTCTCTGCCACAAAATCCATCTCCTCCTCTGTATTCTCCTCGCTGAGTGTCAGACGAAGAGAGCCGTGGGCAATCTCGTGAGGAAGCCCGATAGCCAGCAGCACATGAGACGGATCCAGAGATCCGGAAGTGCAGGCAGAACCGCTGGAACCGCAGATTCCCTTTCCGTCCAGCAGAATTAAAAGAGATTCGCCCTCAATAAACTGGAAAGCAAAATTCACATTGTTGGGCAGACGGTTGGTTCTGTGTCCGTTTACTCTGGTGTAGGGAACCTCTGCCATAACCCTCTCAATCAGGTAATCCCGCAGCTTTCCCTCCTTCTGCGCCCTCTCCTCCATGGTATCCATGGCAATCTGGACAGCCTTTCCAAATCCTGCAATGCCGGGAACATTTTCTGTTCCTGCCCGGCGCTTTCTCTCCTGGGCTCCCCCATGGATAAAGGAACGGATTTTAACGCCTTTTCTGATATAAAGGAAGCCGATTCCCTTCGGTCCGTTGATTTTGTGAGCGCTGGCGCTCATCATATCAATCCCCAGCTCCTCCACATCAATGGGAAGATGTCCATAGGCCTGCACCGCATCTGTGTGGAATAAAATCCCGTGTTCTCTGGCAATGGCTCCGATTTCCTTAACCGGCTGAATGGTTCCAATCTCATTATTAGCAAACATAATGGAAATCAGGATGGTATCCGGACGAATAGCCTTTTTCAGTTCCTCCAGCTTAACCACACCGTTTTCGTCCACATCCAGGTACGTTACCTCAAAGCCCTTCTGTTCCAGATACTGACAGGTATGCAGCACTGCATGGTGCTCAATTTTACTGGTAATAATGTGCTTTCCCTTTTGTCCGCAGGCATCTGCCGCAGCCTTAATGGCCCAGTTATCTGCCTCAGAACCGCCTGCAGTAAAATAAATATCCTCTTTTCTCGCTCCAATCGAAGCTCCGATAATCTCTCTGGCCCTGGTGACCGCCTCCTTAACCGGAGCAGAAAATTCATACACAGAGGAAGGATTTCCGTAAAGCTCCGTAAAATACGGAAGCATGGCCTCCACTACCTCCGGCCGTGTTTTTGTTGTCGCTGCATTATCAAGATATATTAAATTTTTCATAGAAATCAAATCCGCCTTTCCTCATAAGCTATAAAAAGCTTCTGCGCAGAAAGCTCTGCGGCTCTCTGTTAACTGTATTATAACTCTTATTTCCTAGTATTTCAATAGGAATTGAAAAATTTTCTATATTTCTATGAAATAAAAAAACAAAATCCCCCCTCCATTTCTGGAGAGAGGATTTCGTTCTTCTTTATGTTACCAGGGGATTATGCCAGCACCTGAGGTAACCACAAGCTGATTGCCGGAATAAAGGTGATAAGAAGCAGGGTTACAATCATGCAAAGATAGAAAGGAAGCGTTGCCTTTACTACCTTTTCCATCGGCAGCTTTGCTACTGCCGAGCCGATGAACAGCACTGCACCTACCGGCGGGGTCAAAAGTCCGATTCCACAGTTCAGAACAACAATAATACCAAACTGAACCGGGTCAATTCCGATGGAAGTTGCAATCGGAAGAAGAATCGGTGTTGCAATCAGAATAATGGGCGCCATATCCATGATACAGCCAAGAACCAGAAGAATCAGGTTCAGCAGCAGAGCCAGAAGAATCGGGTTGCTGGTCAGTCCGGTAATGGCATTGGCAGCCAGATCCGGTACATGGAGTCTGGTCAGGCAGTATCCGAAAATACTGGAGGTGGAAATCAGAATCAGCACGATGGACAGGGTGTCCACGCTGTCTCCCATAACTCTCCATACGCCCTTCCAGTCAAGGCCCTTATAAATATAAACGCTTACGATTAAGCTGTAAATAACAGCAATTGCCGCAGACTCTGTAGCTGTAAACATACCGCATACAACGCCTACTACTACAATCAGAACAGCTGCCAGCGCCCAGAAGGAAACGCTTAACTGTTTTAACAGATTGGTGATACTGAATTTTTCTCCCTTGGGGTAGTTACGTTTTACAGAAATAATGTAAGAGCCTACCATCAGGGATGCAGCCAGAAGAGCTCCCGGAATATATCCGGCCAGGAACAGGCTTCCAACGGAAATTCCGCCTGCTGTTGTAGCATAAATTACCATGTTGTGGCTGGGCGGAACCAGCAGTCCCTCACAGGAAGAGGTAATGGTTACTGCCGTAGAGAAATCCGCATCATAGCCCTGGTCCACCATCATGGGAATCAGAATGGTTCCCAGAGAAGCCGTATCTGCTGCTGCAGAACCGGAAATACCGCCAAAGAAATACGAAGCCACAATATTTACCATTGCCATGCCGCCCCGCATCCAGCCTACACAGGCATTGGCCAGAGCAATCAGCTTTTCAGAAATACCGCCGGTTCCCATAAGAGAACCCATAACAATGAAAAACGGAACTGCCATCAGGCTGAAGGAGCTGATTCCTTTTACCATCTGCTGGCAGACTGCAGACAGAGGCAGCCCCTGACTTAACAGACAAAGCACAGAAGACAGCGCTACTGCATATGCGATAGGGAACCGCAGAAATATCATAATAAAAAAGCTTGCCAGAAGCACCATGATTGCAAAACTATCTCCACTCATTTCCGCACCTCCGTTCCAAGCACGACATCCTTAATATGGTTGTACAGTGCCTCCAGTTCAAAAATCACCATGGCAATACCGGCTAACGGAACCGGAAAATACATCCAGAATCTGGATACGGACGGCATACTTACATAAGTACCCTTTCCGCCAATCTGAACTGCATACTTCCAGCCGACTACAATCATAATAATTGCCAGAATCATAACACAGAGATCCGACAGAATGTCCAGCCCCTTAACCATCATATCAGGCAGATAACGATCCAGAGCCGTCATACGGATATGGGCATTGCGCCGGATAGCCAGAGCTGCAGAAAGAACAGCCATATAGGACATGCAGGTAAGAACAACTTCTTCTGACCATGCCGGATCCGGAATGAAGGAAACATAACGGCCGACTACAGACATACAGGTAATCAGAATGTCTGCTACAAGAAGCATCTTACACACAAACATGACAAACTGATATGCCTTGTCATAAGCTGGTTTCAGCTTGTCTACTGAGTGAAAAAACTCTCTCATGGTACTTCCCCCTTTGTATTTTTCTTGTACCAAAATCTGTACCGGATATTATCATAACGCAAACATTTCCATAACTCCATTAAGACCACATAAAGAAGGATTCCTATTTTATTTATTTTTTCTTTATACTTTTTTTATGATTTCTTTTTTGCTGCACACATAGTTTTCTGTGCTCCCCCGTAAACTGTAACAACAGCTGCGCCCGGAGGCCAGATCTTCATGTATACCCTTTCTTCTCTCTCCCCTCGAAAAAAGGCTTTTCTGCTCAGTACTCTGCTGCTGACGGCATCCGGCTTTATCTGCCGGGTACTGGGCTTTTTTTACCGTATTTTCCTGTCCCGCACCATCGGCGCAGAAGGACTGGGCATTTACCATATGATTCATCCTGTTTTCGGCATCTGCTTTTCCCTCTGCGCCGGATCCATGCAGACGGCCCTCTCCCAGCTCATTGCCTCGCGCACGGCAGACGGAAAACGTATTTTTCACAGGGGAATCCTTCTGTCCATGGGCATGTCCCTGGTTCTGGCCGCCCTCATCTGCCGGTACTCCGTTTTTCTTGCCGACTGTGTCCTGATGGCACCGGAGTGCGCCCCGTATCTTCCGATCATGGGACTCTCCGTTCCCTTTGCCGCCTTCCACGCCTGTATCAACGGATATTATTACGGTTTCCAGAAATCCAGGGTTCCTGCCTTTTCCCAGATTGCAGAGCAGGTAATCCGCATGACCCTTGTTTTTTTCCTTGCCGGATCCATGATCGCTGCCGGAAAAGAAATCACCGTTGAACTCGCTGTGACCGGTCATCTGATCGGGGAAATGGCATCTGCTCTTTTTACCTTCCTGTGCCTGCTTTTTATTCCGCCTCAGCGAGCTTCCGCCTCTTCCCGGACTCCGGCTGCTTCCATCACGCTTCCCCTCCTTACTCTCGCACTTCCTTTGATGGGAAACCGTCTTGTTTTAAATATTCTTGCCAGCGCCGAAGCAGTCTGGATTCCCAACAGACTTCAGCGTTTTGGCCTTTCCTCCGCTGAAGCCTTTTCCGTTTACGGCGTTCTCACCGGAATGGCTCTGCCCTTTATTCTCTTTCCCTCCGCCATCACCAATTCCATGGCTGTGCTTCTCCTTCCCAATGTCGCCCAGGCCCAGTCAGAAGGGAAACAGGAGCGAATCGCCTCCTGTATTGCCATGTCTCTCCGGTACAGTCTGTATATGGGAATTCTCTGTACCGGCATTTTTATTTTATTCGGCTCTGCCCTGGGAACCAGCGTATTTCACGATCCCACGGCAGGACGTTTTATCCGGATTCTTGCCTGGCTCTGCCCGTTTCTGTATCTGTCCACCACCACAGGCAGCATCCTGAACGGCCTTGGCCGAACCCGTACCACCTTCCTGCAAAATACCGCCGCCCTGGTTCTTCGCATTGGCTTTGTACTGTTTGGAATCCCCCGGTTCGGCATTATGGCCTATCTGTGGGGCATGCTTGCCAGCGAACTGTTTTTGTCCCTGCTCCATCTGTATGCCCTGTTTCGTCAGATTCCGTTTTTCTGGAATGCCTGGGAAATGATTGGAAAGCCCGCCTTCTTTCTCCTTCTCTCTGTAGGCATTCACTATTTTGTTTCTGCCCTTCACCCGGAAACAGGGCAGCTTCCTCTTTTTCTGGAAACTGCCCTGCAAATATTCTTTTTCTCTTTTTCTTATGGGGGACTGCTTTTGGTATTCCACCTGGGACGTTTGGGAAGCAGACGGTAAATGCCGGCGCGCCGGGATAAAATCCCCCGCCTACACCGTCCGTATCATGGGAAGCTCATTATTAACGCCCCTGGAAAGAAGAAGCTGATGAAGGTCCACAATCCCGTTATGAAAAGCAGCCGCACAGGATGCCAGATACAGCTCCCACATCCGGACAAACTCTTTTCCCCGCTCATATTCCAGCTGCTCCCTGTGTTTGAGAAAATTCTCCCGCCAGCAAAGAAGGGTTTTCGTGTAATGGCGGCGAAGGCTTTCTCCATCCAGCAGATAAAAATTCTGTTCCGGGAGCAGATTTACGATTTCCCTCAGACTGGGAATGACTCCTCCTGGGAAAATATACCGGCGGATCCAGGGATCCCCCGGATGCTCCTTCTGCGCGCTGATAAAATGAAGAAGAAACAGACCTCCCGGCTTCAGCACCTGCTGCACTGCCTCCAGAAAAAGCCCGTAATTGCCCCTGCCCACATGCTCCAGCATTCCCACACTGACCGCCCGGTCAAAGGTCATTCCACTGTCCTTTAATTCCCGGTAATCCATCAGCTTTACTGTCATCCGATCCTGCAGATGGTTTTCCTCAATCTCCCTGGACACCTGTTCAAACTGCTCCCGGCTTAGTGTAATCCCTACTGCCTTCACCCCGTAGTGCACCACAGCCCGTTTCATGAGAAAGCCCCACCCGCAGCCAATATCCAACAGAGTCATCCCCGGCTTCAGCTGCAGCTTCTTCAAAATGTGATCCACTTTTCCCGCCTGGGCCTCAAAAAGCGAGGTTTCCTCCTCTGCAAAATATCCGCAGGAATAGCTCATAGTCTCATCCAGCCAGAGACCATAAAAATCATTTCCCAAATCATAGTGGAAAGCCACCTGCTCTTTTTGCTTCTTTTCATTTAAAGAGGTGTGAAGCAGGCCGGCAAGAGCCAGTCTGCTTGTCCGAAACCGTTCCATAGATCCGAGGAACAGATCCAGCACCTGATACAGATCCCCTTCCACCTCCAAATCCCCTCTGGCATAGGCCTCACCCAAAGCCAGGGAAGTGCTTTGAAGCAGCTCCCTTCTGGGAATCTCCCGTCTGAGCTTTACCCGAAACCGGACAGGCCCATCCCCGATTACCTGAAATTCCTCTGCTGTCTCCAGTTCAAAGGAAACAGGAGTTATCTCCTCCAGATACCGGGCTATAAAATTCTTCCGTTTCATACTGTCGTCCTTCTTTCCATTCCATTTACTGACAGTATGGACGGCTTTCCTCTTCTTTAAACCAGGCTGCCCGCTTTTCCTTGTTTTCCTCTGTCAAATACCGGAATCCCGCTTTTTTAAAGCTTGGGCCGGTACCTCATATCCGCCACCGTATAAACTGTCATAAACGCATCCGGATCGGTGTGCATCATAAAATTCATCAGCCGCTGGTACTCGCTTTTATCCACAATCGTAATAATTTCATTGCGTTTTTCCATATTGTAGGCGCCGATGGCCTCATAAATAGTCGCGCCGCTGTGGAGCTCATGAAGAATAAATTCTCTCAGCTCCTTCTCTTTTTTCGTGATAATACATACCCGCCGCTTCAGATTCTGTCCGAAGATAAAATGATCCAGCACAATTCCGTTAAAATACGTTCCCAGAATACTGAGAACCACTGTTTTTTTATCATAAACCAGGGCAGAGGACAGGGCTACGCACATTCCGGAAAGCGACATGGCCCGCCCCAGCTCAATATGCAGATATTTATTCATAATCTTTGCCACAATATCCAGACCGCCGGAGGAGGCATTTCTGTTAAAAAGAATGCTCAGTCCAATGCTTACTGTCAGCACATAGCAAAGCACATCCAGCTCTGCGCTTCCTGTCAGTGACTGAAAATCCGGAAAAATTTTCTCAAAAATTCCAAGAAACAGCGGCAGCATAATGCTGGTATATACGGTCTTTGCCCCGAATTCCCGCCCGCAGGTCAGAAATCCCACAATCAGCAGTCCCACATTAAAAATCATGGTAATGGCGGAAACCGGAAGAGGCACAAAGTTGGAAAGCACAATCGCCAGACCGGAAATACTGCTGACCGATGCGTGGCTGGGCATCAAAAAGAAAAACACTGCCGCTGCAATAATTCCCACAGCCACGGTCAGAATCCCTGCTTCCTTCCAGAAGCCCGCCTCTGTCCAGAACTGTTTCTTTTGTTTATTCTGTTCGTTCATTTCTGTAATCTCCTGTTTTATTCTAGGTTCATTCTATCAAAATGTATTTCGATGTCAAGTACGGAAACAGCACAGCCATCACTTCTCGTCTTTCAATGCCTGCCCCGGAGACTCCATCATCCACGCTCTCCTCAGCTTCTTCAGATAATCCCGGTATCCGGCCTTTTTCACAGCTCCCTCTGTCACAATTTCCACCTCTCCCAGAACCTTTCCCTTTAATTCATACCGGAGAACTCCCGCTTTTTCGCCCTCCTCCACCGGCGCTTCCATGGAATCCGGAAGCATCAGCTTTTTCTCCACCTGTGAAAAATCCTCTCCATTTAAGCTGAGATAGGAAAATTCTCCCTGGTAAGACAGGGGAACAAAATCCTCGATTCCATCTGCCACTGCCATAAGAGGAAGCTCCGGCATTTCCTGATCCTCGTACAGTCTGCAGCTGGCATACCCGTAATTCAACAGAGTCTGGGCATCTGCAAACCTTGCCTTATAATCAGGGGCCGCCATGACAGCGGCAATCAAACGGATGCCGTCCTTTTCCGCAGTGGCAGACAGGCAGTATTTTGCCAGAGAGGTCGAGCCTGTTTTCAACCCCGTCACCCGGTAACCGGCAGGCATTTTCAAAAGCCGGTTTGTATTGGAAAGCCCGAACTCCTTTGTTCCCTGTTTCGTTACATGTGTAATGGTATCCATCCAGATGGTTGAATAATTATGAATCTGCGGATATCTGGTAATCAGCTCCCTGGACATAAGCGCAATGTCTCTGGCTGTAGTCAGATGCGCGGGATCCTCTGTCAGGCCGCAGCAGTCCACAAAATGAGTGCCGGTCATGCCCAGTCCTGCTGCCCGCTCATTCATCATCTGGACAAATGCCTCCTCCGAGCCTGCTATGTATTCCGCCATGGCAACCGACGCATCATTTCCCGACGCAATCACAATACATTTGATCAGCGTTTCCACTGTCTGAATCTCTCCCTCCTCCAGAAAGACCTGGGAACCGCCCATGGATTTTGCATAAGCGCTGGTAACCACCTCATCTGTCATTTTTATTTTTCCCTCATCAATAGCGTCAAAAATCAGAATCAGCGTCATGATTTTTGTAATGCTGGCCGGACTTCTCTGTTCATCCGCCTGCTTCTCATAAATAATCTGTCCGGTAGAGGCCTCCATTAAAACTGCGCTGGGAGCAGAAATCTCCGGACCGGAAACTGCCTCTGCCGCAACCGGAATTTCCAGCCGCGGCTCTTTATTCCAGCAGGCTGCTCCTGCCCCCTGTGTTCCCGCCAGCGCCAGACATAATGCCAGTACGATTCCTTTCATATCCATCTCTCCTGAATCCTTCCATCTATAAGATCAGTCTATGGCAGGCAGAAAGAATCTATGTTCCTCTCTGTCAACATCTGGCTATTTGACCTTTTCTGTGCTATTATAAGTAAAAGAAACCGCATCCTGACTGCAGATGCAGATAAGATAGAAATGAGGGATTTACTATGATACCATACAATTCAGAAGAACGCGCCCGCTGGCGAAAACGAAGACGCACCATACGGCGCATAACCGTTGCAGCGGAATGTCTGGCTATCGTTGCCATTCTGGCTGCAGGCGCCATGTTTATCGGAACAAAAATCAAACATGCTGCCGGGAACAGCCAGAATGCCGCATCGGGAGCAGCTACCGCCTCCAATCAGGCCTCAACAGAAGAAATCAATCTCACAGACAATTCCTCCCAAAGCCAGGCCGCTTCCGAAACCGCTTCTCCGGAAACACCGGCTGAGAGCCTTCTGTCCCGGGCCTCTGCCCTGGCTGCGGGATACGATTATGACAAGGCCATTTCCCTGCTTCAGGAGGATGCACAGACAGCCTCCCTTCCGGAAGTCCAGTCTGCCATTGCCCAGTACGAAACCATTCGTCAGTCTCTGGTCCGGACTCCCATCAGCCAGGTGACCCATGTCTTTTTCCATTCCCTGATTGTGGATCCTGCCAAAGCCTTTGACGGCCAGTCAGATCAGAACGGCTACAATCAGGTTATGACTACGGTAGACGAATTTAAAAAGATACTCCAGACCATGTATGATAAAGGATACGTTCTGGTCCGTCTTCATGATCTTGCCTGCGAAACCACCGATGAGACAGGAAAAACCGTTATGAAGGCCGGAGACATTATGCTGCCGGAAGGAAAAATTCCCTTTGTCATGTCTCAGGATGATCTCTGCTACTACCCTTATATGGACGGTGACGGATTCGCCTCCCGGATTGTAATCGGAGAAGACGGAAAGCCTACCTGCGAAATGATTCTTGAAGACGGCACTGCTGTTACCGGATCCTATGATCTGGTTCCTATTCTGGAGGATTTTATTCAGGAGCATCCTGATTTTTCCTACCGGGGCGCACGGGCTGTTCTGGCCTTTACCGGTTATGAGGGAATCCTGGGATACCGGACTGCTGCCTCCTATGCAGATTCTCCCACCTATGAGCAGGATCGCCAGGAAGCTGCGAAGGTTGCCCAGTGCTTAAAGGATCACGGCTGGGAGCTGGCCTCCCACAGCTGGGGACATCTGGATCTGGGTACTGTCGAATGGGATCGCTTCAAAACAGACACCGATAAATGGGAGACAGAAGTAGACTCTCTCATCGGTCCTACGGATATTATTCTTTATCCCTTTGGCGCTGATGTGGGAGACTGGCACCCCTATACTTCAGAAAATGAACGGTTTACCTATCTGTACCAGGCCGGATTCCGGTATTTCTGCAACGTGGACTCCAACCAGTACTGGGTACAGCTTGGAGACACCTTCCTGCGCCAGGGACGGCGCAATCTGGACGGCTACCGCATGTGGAAAGACATTACTGCCGAGGATCCTTCCCACAGAAAGCTGGAGGATCTGTTCCACGCAGAAGATGTTTTTGATTCTGCCCGCCCCACCCCGGTACCTGATATGTAACAGCTTCACAAATAAAAAAGAAGCTCGCAAGCGAGCTTCTCCGCCTGCGGCGGGTCACTTCTGTAACAAAGTTCCCTTCCGCCGCATGGCATTTCTTTTTCTATGCATGTCATTCTTCTTTAATCGAAATTACCGCCTTTCTCTTACCTCAGGCCTCTCTCCTCCAGATAATCAAGAATCACATTGACTGTTCCGTCAATTCCCAGCCGCGCTGTATTCAGCATCAGATCGTAGTTTCCCACATCCTCCCAGCTTCGTCCCGTATAATATCTGTGATAGTCCCGCCGTTCTTTATCGATTCGTTTGATATTTTTTACCAGATCCTTTTCCTCATACAAATGCTTCTCACGGATTCTGGCCTCTCTTGCCTCCATGTCTGCATAGAGAAATACCCGAACCAGTCTCTCTTCTCCCTCCAGCACATATTCTGCGCACCGGCCAATAAAAACACAGGACTCTGCTGCCGCCAGCTTTCTGATTACCTCAGACTGGAATCGGAAAAGGTTATCCGCAGAAACCAGATCCGAGCCAAAGGAAGGCGCTCCCTGTTCCGGAACCAGAGAGCTGACGATTTTGTAGAGAAGCTTGTTTCCTGCCCGCTCGTCTGCCAGATGAAAATAGCTTTCCTTGATCCCGCTTTCCGCAGAATCCATCCGCAGAATGTTCTTGTCGTAACAGTGTACGCCAAGCTGTTCTGCCAGCTTCTTTCCCACCTCACCGCCGCCGCTTCCATACTGTCTGCCAATGGTTACAATCCGCTTCCTGTTCTCCATAAAAGCGCCTCCTTTCCGGCACAGCCTGGCCGGTGCTTTGTCTCTGACAGAACAACAGCCGGGCTTTTCAAGGTTCTGCTTCCTTCCACTCTGTGTGAATATCTTTATTTTATCATCTGTATTTCCCGAATGCAAGGCAGACCGCCTTCCTTTTCTACTTTTCCCTCTCCTGCACCATAATCGTCGGATAACCGGCTGCTCTCAGCGTTTTTTCCATCCATGCCGCATGATCCAGATTCAGATATGCGCCTACCCTCACCTTAAACCAGCCGTCCTCCGCCACCAGAAAAGCAGGATAATCCTCCGCCTTCAGCTGTTCAGCCAGGCGCTCCGCCTCCTGTCTGTTTTTATAGGCTCCAACCTGAATCTGGTAATACGCCGGACCCTCTGCCTCCATCCTTGCCGCTTCCAGAATTCCGTCTGCAATAGCCTGGGCCACCTTCTGGAAATTCTGATCAAAAAAGCGGTTATCCTTCTCATTATCCAAAAATCCCGCTTCCACCAGAACTGCCGGCATTTTTGTTTTCCTCAGAACAATCAGTCCCGGCCGTTCCATCACGCCCAGATCCTTCCAGCCCGTTTCCGTCAGTTTTTTATTGATTTCCGAGGCCATCAGCTGGGCCGCCCCTCCGTTTTCATATATGAGAGTCTGAATTCCCGATGCGGTTCCCGGAACCGGCATGGCATTTCTGTGAATTGACAGGAAATAATCCGCATCCTGATAATTTGCCATTTCTGCCTTTTCCCCCGGCGTGTGGTAACGGTCCGTAACCCGTGTATAGGATACGTCCATTCCATTTTCCGTCAAAATCTGTCCCACTGCCAATGCCAGCCGCAGGGTATCCGTCTTTTCTTCCCTTCCCTGAAATACGGCCCCCGGATCCTGTCCTCCATGACCTGCATCAATTACAATACTGACCTTATCTGCCATTGCGATCAAAAATGCTCCTTTTCCATACTGTTCTAATATACTGTATGAAAAAAGAGCAAAAACGGAACTTAATTTTCCTGCACATCCACGCCCCGCGGTCCCACATGGGTGGAAAATACAATCTGGGTACTTGTTTTTCCGAACTTCTGCAGCTGGCCGATAAAAACATCCAGCTCCATGGTGCTGTGAAAAGCCACCTTGAGAATCATGGAATAATCCCCGGTGACACAGCTGCACTCCAGAATATTCGGCACACTTTCCGCATAAGCATAAAACTTCGGCTTGTCATCCGGTACTACATTCAGATTGATAAATGCGATAATGTGATATCCCAGCTTCATGGGATTTACCTGGGCATGATACCCGGAAATAATCCCGTCCTTTTCCAGCTTTTCAATCCGCGCCGAAACAGCCGGAGATGATAAAAAGGTGTTTTCCGCAATGGTTTTCAATGAAATTCTTGCATTATCCTGAAGCAGCCTTAAAATCTTTCTGTCAATGTCATCCATTCTGTCCTTCCTCCCCATTCCCTCATCTTATGTTTCTATAGATTGTTGAGGCTGATCACCATCTGGGCAGTTTCTACCATATTGGTTCCGCTGTCCATACTGCACTTCTGCATATACCGGTGAGCCTCCTCCTCCGTCATGCCGTTGCGTTCCATCAAAATACTTTTTGCCTGCTTTAGCAGATTCTGCTCCTCCTCACTTCTCTGACGGGGCTGGCGCTTCATCCGCTTTTTCCGCCGTACCTGAGTCTGAACCATCATCTCCAGGGTGCTGAGAAGATCGTTCACCTTCAAAGGCATGGGAAGACATACCACATCCTCCGGTATCTGAGAGTTCCATTTGCTGGGTGACGAAACCATCAGCATGGAAAATTCCGCGCTCAGACAGTCATGAAGCTCTGAAAAAATCATATCTGCCAGCCGGTATCCGCACACCAGAATTCCGCCGTTTAACTCCTCTGTCTGGGCAAGGGTCTGGGCTCCGGAGGTGCAGACTGCTACAACGTCAAATCCGTTTTTCACAAGTATTCTTTTTATATTTTTTGCATCCTCCAGCTTGGAAAATGCCACGATTACGTTAGCCAACCTCTCACCTCCAGAACAGGAAATCCGGAACCCTCCCAGGCAGTCTGATGCCTAAAACTTATGCAGGTATTCTTCTATCTCCCAGTCTGTCACTTCAGCCCGGAACTTTTTCCACTCTGCATTTTTTGCCGCCAGATATTTGGTGTATACATGATCACCCAGAACCTTTCTGACAAAGGGACTGTGTTCAAATGCTTCCAGGGCCTCTCCCAGAGTCTCCGGAAGCTGCTCAATGCCAAGAGCATCGATCTGCTCCTCTGTCATGGCAAAAATATTGGCATCTACGCTTTTCGGCGGTTCCATCTCCTGTTTAATTCCGTCCAGCCCTGCTGCCAGGCAGGCGGCCAGAGCCAGATAGGGATTGACTGCCGAATCAGGACACCGTAGCTCAATCCTGGTATTGCTTCCCCTGGAACAGGGAATCCGAATCAGGGCGCTTCTGTTGGCTGCCGCTGACCAGGTCACATAAACCGGTGCATCATATCCCGGAACGAGACGCTTGTAGGAATTGACAAGAGGATTGGTCAGCACGGTAATTTCCTTCATATGGGCAAGAATCCCTGCCATAAACTGATATGCCACCCGGCTGAGTCCCAGAACATCCGTTTCGTCAATAAAAACATTGTGGCCGGACTGGTCTGCCAGGGACATATTAATATGCATGCCGGAGCCATTGACTCCCGCCTTTGGCTTTGGCATAAAAGTAGCGTGAAGTCCATGGCGCTTTGCAATGGTCTTCACCGCCATCTTAAAGGTCATAATATTATCTGCAGCCGTCAGCCCGTCCATGTATTCCAGATCAATCTCGTGCTGGGCCGGAGCCAGCTCGTGATGGGATGCCTCCACTGCAAATCCCATCTCTTCCAGATTCAGAACAATGTCACGGCGTACATTTTCTGCCATATCTACCGGTCCCACATCAAAATATCCGGCCATTTCCCTGGTATCTGTAGAGGGTCTGCCGCTTTCATCTGTATCAAACAGGAAAAATTCACATTCCGGTCCCACATGGAAGGTATATCCCATTTTCTCTGCCTCTTTCAGAACCTTCTTCAGCACATACCGGGGATCTCCTTCAAAGGGTTCGCCATTGGGACGGTAAACGTCACAAATCAGACGGGCAACCTTTCCCTGCTGCGGCCGCCAGGGGAATATCTCAAAGGTATCGTAATCCGGATACAGATACATATCCGATTCCTCAATCCGTACAAAACCGTCTATGGCAGAGCCGTCAAACATACACCGGTTGTCCAGCGCCCGTTCCAGCTGACTGGCGGTAAGAGCCACGTTCTTCAGCATACCAAACATATCCGTAAACTGCAGACGGATAAATTCTACATCCTCTTCCTCCACAATCCGGATAATATCTTCCCTACTGTAATTCTTCATTGCTTCCTTCTCCCTTCTTCTCTCAAAGGACTTTTTCCAAAGGGGCGGCACCCATTTAACGTAAAAGAGGGTGCCCATAAGGCCATTTTTACAACGGCTATTATGCAACACCCTCGTTCCATACGATGATAATATCAGTTTCATTCCGGTTTGTCAATCCGGAGATTTTCTTCTTTTTTCTCAGGAATTTTTCCTTCTCACCTTCAGCCGGCTGTACTTCAGGTAATATACTGCAAATAAAATCGTAGTAATCACCCAGGTCAGGGGATAGCTGAACATAATGGTAAATATATTCCGGTCAAGAGGAACTGCTATCAGAATCCAGCCTACCCGCAGAGCGCAGACGCCTACACAGCACAGCATCATGGGAATCCAGCAGTCTCCTACGCCCCGGAGCGCACCGGACAAAATCTCAATAGCCACATACGTCACATAAAACCGGGAAAGATAGCGCATCATGTCAATTCCAATGGAAATAACCTCTTTGTCCGTGGTAAACAGCTCATAGGCATAAATTCCCCAGTTATATATCAGAACAGACATCAGAGCCGAAGACACGATTGTCATCTTCATACAGCTCCTCACGCCCTTGTGAACCCGCTCTATCTTTCCTGCTCCGTAGTTTTGTCCTACAAATGTGGTAATCGCAATTCCAAAGGAGTTGACCATCATCCAGAATACGGCATCTATTTTACTGTAAGCCGCCCATGCAGCCACCGTATTGGTTCCCAGTGAGTTGATTCCCGCCTGGATAATCACATTGGAGGATCCGTACATCACAGACTGCAGACCTGCGGGAAAGCCAATCCGGACAATCCGTTTCAGCATTCTCTGATCCAGTCGGACCTGCTTCCACTCCAGACGATACATATCCTGCGCACGCATCAGACAGATGCATACCAAAACAGCGCTGAGCAGCTGAGACAGAATCGTCGCAATAGCCGCACCCTTAACTCCCAAACCGCACATTACCACCAGAAGAATATCCAGTGCAATATTAATCAGACAGCTGAACATCAAAATATGAAGAGGACGCTTGGAATCTCCCACTGCTCTCAAAATTGCCGCCCCTGTATTGTAAATCAGGTTTGCAACCATTCCTGCAAAATAAATCCGCAGGTACTCTACAGAAAGCCCTACTACATCCTCCGGTGTCCCCATAGCCGTAAGCATAAAGGGCGCAAGGGGAATTCCCACTGCCGTCATTACCAGGCCGGACACTACACTGAAGGCAACTGCCGTGTGAACCGCATACCCTACCATCTCCGGACGCTTCGCCCCGTAATACTGGGAAATAATAACCGAAGCACCTGAGGAAAGGCCTACAAAAAATCCTACAATCATCTGAGTCAGCATTCCTGTAGAACCTCCAACCGCAGACAACGCCTCCTTGCCCACAAACCGTCCTACAATTATGGCATCTGCCGCATTATACAGCTGCTGAAAAAAAGTACCGAACAGAATCGGAAAGAAAAACAGCAACAGCTGCTGCCAGATAACCCCCTCTGTGATTGGATTCTGGATCTCATTCTTTTTGCTCATAACACCCCGTTTTAATCCTTTCTCCTGTCGTAATCTATATGCCGCAAAACTGGGCATCTAAATGTACTATATCCTATTTCCCTCTGCCGGTCAAGCATCTCATCGCCCCGAACCGGCCGCCTGTCCGGCACCCGGAATTTTACTCAATAAGTAAATGAAAATTAAAAAAAAATTAAAGCATTCTCCCTGTTTCATTGATATAATACTTCAAAATGGAGGAATATTATGAACAAGAAACTGCTGATTCTGCTGAGCGCCGGAATCGTTCTCTGCACCGGCTGCGCTTCTTCATCCGCAGCCCCGGAAGAAAACCGGAACCGGACAGCTGCCGCCTCCTTCCGCACAGAGGCTTCCCGGGAGGAATCTTCCCCGGAGACGGCAGCTCAAGAAAAGCAGATGATTTTTATAGACGGAAAAACCATGATTTCCACTGACCGGATTGCAGTAACTGAGGACCGCCTTCCCATTTCCGCGGATACGAGAAGACCGGACGGTTCTATCACAGAGCTGGTTCCGGAATCTGAACGTCCCGGACAAAACGGGCAGGCCAATTTTTCCTGCATGGGCTCCCCTTATCTGATTCTCTCAGACGGAGCTGCCGCTCTGGAATTAGAAGGACAGTATATGCTGTTTCTGGCCGAAGATACAGTAGAATATGAAGGCATTTACAAAAAGAAAAACCAGGTATCCGAGGATACTCTGGAATGGCTTAATTTTTATTATTCTCTGACTGCGCAGGAACGTCTGGCCCTGTCCATGATTCCGTCAGAGTTTGTCACAGAAGCCCGGACAGCTGCTATCGCGTCCGCCGTAGAAACCTCATCTTCTGCAGAAACCATTTCCTACCGGGAGGCCCTCACAGAAGAAGAGCTTGCACAGACAGAAGCCCTGGCCATGCATTATTTTACCGAAGAGGTTCCTTCCTTTGAGGGTGTTGATCAGATTTACCCTGCAGACTCCGAAGAATCCCTTTATCACAATCCGGGACTGGAGGGAGAATATATGCCGGGCAATATTATTATTTACCGTGTTCTTACGGTAAAAGACCGGCGGGACGGCAATCCCTTCCGCTATATCAGTATCGCCCGCAGCAACAAATCCGGCGCCTGGAAAGTAATAAACAGCGGCTACTGACAGAGTTTTTTTGCTCTGTCAATATGCCGCTGTTTTTTATTCTTTCATCCGGTAGCCTACACCGATTTCCGTAAAAATGTAAAAAGGCTCTGCAGGATTTTTTTCCAGCTTCCGGCGGATATTAGCCATATTAACCCGAAGGATCTGGTTGTCCGTATCTGCATAGGGGCCCCAGATATCTTTTAAAATATAGTCATAGGTCAGTACCTTTCCTGCATTTTTTGCAAGAAGAGAAACCAGCTTATACTCAATCTGTGTCAGATGAATCTCCTTCCCGTTTAAGGTAACCAGACGCTTTTCAAAATCAATTTCCAGCCCTTCTCTGGAATATTTCTGTTCCTGAGGCGTTACTGCCGCAACTCTGGCGCTGTGGCGGAGAGCGGTCCGGATCCTGGCCAGGAGTTCTTCTGAACCGAAGGGCTTGGTAATATAATCATCAGCGCCTCCGTCTAAAACCTCCACCTTCTCCCGCTCCTGATTTCTCGCAGATACTACAATTACAGGGATATTGGAAAATCCGCGGATTCTCTGCAAAACCTCCATTCCATCAATATCCGGCAGTCCCAGATCCAGAAGAATCAGATCCGGATGATGAGAGGTGCACAGAGAAAGCCCCTGCAGACCGTTCATGGCACGCAGCGCCTTATACTGATTGGCGATCACTATGGTTTCCATATAATTTCCAATATGCTTTTCATCCTCAATAATCAATATCGTCTGTTTATTTGTCATGATTCCTCCTGCTCCTCCAAAGGTAATGTAAAAATAAATTCTGCTCCCTGTTCATGATTCACTGCCCGTATCGTTCCCTGATGAGCCGCTACAATCGTCTTGCAGATAGTCAGTCCGATTCCCATGCCCTTATGAGAATCGCCGCTTCCATTTCGCTCCATACCGCCTCCGTCAAACAAGGCGGAAAGACGTTCCGGCGCAATTCCCTTTCCCCGGTCCCGAACGTGAAAAGCAACACTGTTTTTTCTTTTTTCCACATTCAGTTCAATCGGTTCATCCGTTCCGGAATGGTATACGGCATTTTCCAGAAGATTGATAATCAGCTGCTCAATCAGCATCGCATCCATGGGAACCATTAAAAACTCATCCGGCACATGAACCGTAATCCGCGCACCGGGAAGGCGCTTTCTCAAGCGGAGTACAGCCTCAGATACCACCTCTTCCAGAGGCTCTCTGCTCTTTGTCACCCGGGCGTCACCTACATTGATCCTGGTAACAGAAAGCAGATTCTCCACCATATTTAACAGCCAGTTGGCATCCTCGCGAATGTTGCTGACCAGTTCTGTCTTCTCCGATTCCTTCATCTGGGAACCGTTTTCCAGATATGTATTTGCAAGACCGATAATGGCTGTCAGCGGTGTTCTCAAATCATGGGAAACCGCCCGAAGAAGGTTGGCCCTCATCGTCTCCTTTTCTGCTTCCATTAAAAGCTTTTCCCTCTCATTCAGCACCTGACTCTGCTTTTTGAACTTTGTTGTCATGGTACTGGTAATCACGGATACTACCGTCATTCCCACAAAAGTAACCGGATAGCCGTCAATGGTAAAATTCAAAGTCATATATGGATAAGTAAATACGTAATTTACAAAACCTACGCCAAACAGGGACGCTACAATTCCCGAAGCATAGCCGACCGTATAGCGCGCTACCAGCATTACGCTGAGGACATAGATAATCGCTACGCTTGTGGTATTTTTTCCATAGTAAAAAAAGGCTACTGCCACCAGTGTAGACAGACTCATAATCAAAACTGTCGTTATAATGTTTCTCCACAGATCTTTTACCTGCATGATCCTGCCTTTCCCTGCTCCTGAAGCAGTAAAATGAAATGGGACAAAGCTAACTGCACCTGTCCCATTTCATTTTACTATATCTTAACAGGGATGTATATAGGCCGTGAAAAATCTTGACGATATTTTCACGGCCCGTATTTATTTCCTGTTCTCAGTATGGCCCCATTCAGAAAACGCGAGGAAGCGTTTTTTCACTCAGGCTTTTTTATAATTTACAATTGCACCAAAATCAGGTTTCAGAGAAGCGCCGCCAACCAGGCCGCCGTCAATGTCTGCCTGAGCAAACAGCTCCGGAGCGCTGGATGCAGATACGGAACCGCCGTACTGAATGCGGATAGCTTCTGCAGTTGCTTCGTCATAAATCTCACCGATGCATGCGCGGATTGCTGCACATACTTCCTGTGCCTGATCTGTAGTTGCAACCTTACCGGTACCAATCGCCCAGATCGGCTCATATGCAATTACAGCAGTCTTTGCCTGATCTGCGGTTACGTTCAGGAATGCAATCTTAATCTGCTGACGAATCCAGTCAATGGTAATGCCCTGCTCTCTCTGAGTCAGAGATTCACCGCAGCAGATAATCGGAGTCAGACCATGCTCAAAGGCCTTTAAGACTTTTTTATTTACAGTCTCATCGGTCTCGGCAAAATACTCTCTTCTCTCAGAGTGGCCGATAATTACGTATTTTACGCCTGCATCAACCAGCATGTTGGGAGAAATCTCACCGGTGTAAGCACCCTTTTCCTCAAAGTACATATTCTCTGCTCCAATATTGATATTGGAGCCTTTTGCTGCCTCCATAGCCGGAATAATGTCAATAGCCGGTACGCAGAATACTACGTCAACCTCGTCATTGGCTACCAGCGGTTTTAATGTCTCCACCAGCTTTACAGCCTCGGTGGGTGTCATATTCATCTTCCAGTTTCCTGCAATAATTTTCTTTCTGGACATATTCCTTCTCCTTTTTGCGGTTCCCGCGGTTTATTTGTCGTCTGCTGCTGCTACGCCCGGAAGCTCTTTGCCTTCCAGGAACTCCAGAGAAGCGCCGCCGCCGGTGGAAATATGGCTCATCTTGTCAGCGAAGCCCAGCTGGTTTACAGCTGCTGCAGAATCACCACCGCCGATGATGGTGGTAGCCTCGGTCTCAGCCAGTGCCTTTGCTACTGCAATAGTACCTGCTGCCAGAGTCGGGTTCTCAAATACGCCCATCGGTCCGTTCCATACAACAGTCTTTGCAGTCTTTGCAGCCTCAGCATACAGCTTTGCACTCTCGGTACCGATATCCAGACCCAGCATATCAGCCGGAATCTCATCAACAGAAACGTTCTTTGCATCAATCGGAGCATCGATGGGGTTCGGGAATGCAGCAGCAACTGCAGCATCAACCGGAAGCAGAAGCTTCTTGCCCAGCTTCTCAGCCTTCTCCATCATCTCTCTGCAGTAATCCAGCTTGGTATCGTCAACCAGAGAATTGCCGACTTCCTTGCCCTGTGCCTTTAAGAAGGTAAATGCCATACCGCCGCCGATGATCAGAGTGTCGCACTTCTCCAGCAGATTGGAGATAACGTTCAGCTTGTCAGCAACCTTTGCGCCGCCCAGAATTGCAACGAAGGGTCTTACCGGATTCTCAACTGCATTGCCCAGGAAATCGATCTCCTTCTGCATCAGATAACCAACTGCATTGGTGCCGCCCTTTGCGGTGATGAATTTGGTTACGCCTTCTACAGAAGCATGTGCTCTGTGGGAGGAACCAAATGCGTCGCATACATAGTCGTCAGCCAGGTCAGCCAGCTCTTTGCTGAATTCCTCGCCGTTCTTGGTCTCTTCTTTGCCGCGGAAACGGGTATTCTGCAGAAGTACCACATCGCCGTCTGCCATAGCCTCAACAGCCTTGGTTGCTGCTTCGCCGGTTACATTGTAATCAGATACGAATACAACCTTCTTGCCCAGCTTCTCTTCCAGTCTTACAGCAACCGGAGCCAGGGACTCACCCTCGTTGGGGCCATTTTTTACTTTGCCCAGGTGAGAGCAGAGGATAACCTTTGCACCTTCGTTAATCAGCTTCTGGATAGTCGGCAGAGCTGCAACAATACGAGTCTCGTCTGTGATCTTGCCATCCTTTAACGGTACGTTAAAATCGCAGCGTACCAGAACTCTTTTGCCCTTTAAATCTTTCAGATCGTCAACACTTTTCTTATTTAACATGGTTTATTCCTCTCTTTGTCTCAAAAATCGTTTGCTTTCCAGGTTCATTCTGTAAAAACACAAAAGGGCCCGGTCCTTTCAGACCGGACCCCTGACTGAGTCTTCCTATCTTATGGCCGGAATCAGATTCCAGGACTCCGCAATTAGTTTAACTCTGCGAAGTATTTGATGGTGCGAACCATCTGGCTGGTGTAGGAGTTCTCGTTGTCATACCATGAAACAACCTGAACCTCGTACAGATCGTCAGCAATCTGAGCTACCATGGTCTGAGTAGCATCGAACAGAGAACCGTATCTCATACCGATAACGTCGGAAGAAACGATCGGATCCTCGTTGTAGCCGAAGGACTCGGAAGCTGCTGCCTTCATAGCTGCATTGATGCCTTCTTTGGTAATATCGCTGCCCTTAACAACTGCAGTCAGAATGGTGGTGGAACCGGTCGGTACCGGAACACGCTGTGCAGAACCGATCAGCTTGCCGTTCAGCTCCGGAATAACCAGGCCGATAGCCTTAGCTGCGCCGGTGGAGTTCGGAACGATGTTAGCTGCGCCTGCTCTAGCTCTTCTCAGATCGCCTTTTCTGTGCGGTCCGTCCAGAATCATCTGGTCGCCGGTGTAAGCGTGAATGGTGCTCATGATACCAGACTGGATCGGAGCGTAGTCATTCAGAGCCTTAGCCATCGGAGCCAGGCAGTTGGTGGTGCAGGAAGCTGCGGAAATGATGGTATCATCAGCCTTCAGAGTGTTCTCGTTTACGCTGTAAACGATGGTCGGCAGATCGTTGCCAGCCGGAGCGGAGATAACAACCTTCTTAGCGCCTGCATCGATATGAGCCTGAGATTTTGCTTTGGAGGTGTAGAAACCGGTACACTCCAGAACTACATCTACGCCAATCTCTCCCCACGGAAGATCCTTAGCATCTTTCTCAGCATAAATTTTAATTGTCTTTCCGTCAACGGTGATGGAATCCTCACCAGCCTCTACGGTGTGTTTGCCTTCACCGATATGGCCTGCGTATCCGCCCTGAGCGGTATCATATTTCAGTAAGTGTGCCAGCATCTTCGGGTCGGTCAGATCGTTGATTGCTACTACCTCATAACCCTCTGCACCAAACATCTGTCTGAATGCCAGACGGCCAATACGTCCAAAACCATTGATTGCTACTTTTACTGCCATGACAAATTCCTCCTGAATTGTTAAAAATTTAATGATTGTTAAAATATCATCAACCTATGCCTATTTTACCCAATTACGGTTAAAATAGCAAGAGGTTTTTTCTATTTTATGAACTCTTTACAGTTTCTTTTGTAAAAACACCCTATAATTCGTTCTTTACATAACCTGCCAGGTTATATGCATGATCAGAAATCCGCTCCAGATTGCTGATAATATCCAGGAATACCACACCTGAGGATGCCTTGCATTTTCCGCTGGAAAGCCGCTCAATGTGCTTCTCCCGCAGCTCCTCTTCCTGACTGTCCACATCATCCTCGTACTGGCTGACCTTGCGCACTGCATCCATACTGCCGTTCTGTCTTGCATCAATCGCATATTCAAACGCTTTCAGAACACTTCCGCCAATGGAGCGCAGATCATCAAATCCTGTTTCTGAGAAATCCAGCTGGTGAGTCTCCATATACTCGGCCTGCTCTGCAAGATTTTCAGCGTGATCCCCGATCCGCTCAATATCACTGATGCTGTAAAACAGGTTATTTACCATCTTTTTCTGACGTTCTGTCAGAGAAAGATTCTCTACCTTAATCAGATACTCTGTCAGCATCTTTTCCATATTATTGATTGTTTTTTCCGTTTTGTATACCTGCTCGATTCCCTCTGTATTGCGTGTGAGAAGAGCATCGATTGCCGCTCTTACATTCTCAAGGGTAATCTGTCCCATATGAACCACTTCCAGAGCTGCTGTTTCCACAGCAAAGGCCGGAGATTCAAAAATACGCTCATCCAGATGCTTGAAGGTAACTGCTGTCTCCTGATCCTCCGCAGCTGCAGGCGCCTCCTCCTCAGGCTTCTCCCGGACAACAATGCCGGAAATCTTTACCAGCTGATTGGCAAAGGGGAAGAGAAGGGTTGTCATGGTAAGGTTAAATATCGTATGGAAAATGGAAATCTGCACCGCATTAATATTGGATGCGGCAAAATCCGGTCTCAGGGCAAAGAAAACAAAGCCCAGACTTCCTACCAGAACAGCTCCGATTACGTTAAAGGTCAGGTGAATCACAGCGGCCCGCTTCGCTATCCGGGAGCCGCCCATACTGGAAAGCATAGCCGTTACACAGGAACCGATATTCTGTCCCAGAGTAATATAAATTGCTGCATTCGTAGTTACAATTCCATTCATTGCCAGAGTCTGCAGAATTCCCACTGATGCAGATGAACTCTGCAGAAGTGCTGTTACCAGCGCTCCGATAATCATACCAAGGAACGGATTTCCTCCCAGAACCTCAAAGGCCTTTGCAAAAATCGGCGCATCCGTGTAGGGAGAAATAGAGCCTGACATAAAATCAAGACCAATAAACAAAAGACCAAGACCAATGCAGATTTCTCCTGCTGTTTTCTTCTTCTGCCCTTTGGCAAATACCAGAAGCAAGGCTCCAATACCGATAATAGCCGGTGCATAAAAGCTGGGCTTCATAACCTCAAAAGCGTCTCCCAGCTGGCTCATGGAAACGATCCATGCTGTAATGGTCGTACCGATATTGGCACCCATGATTACGCCAACTGCCTGTGTCAGATTCAGAACACCTGCACTTACGAAACCGACGACCATAACCGTGGTAGCGCCGCTGCTCTGGATAATTGCTGTAATCAGAGCTCCCAGTGCTACTGCCAGAAGTCTGTTGTTTGTCAGCATTCCCAGAAAACTGCTCATCTTGCTGCCGGCTGTCTTCTGCATTCCGTCGGCCATAATATTCATACCGTACAGGAACATTCCAAGACCGCCAAGAAACCCAAATACATTTGACACGTCACTGATTGACATCTCGTCCTCCTCATCCCCCGCGTACTGTTTTTTTCTTCTCCTTAGCCGCAGATATTTTCATCATATCATACCCGTTCACGCATTTTCAACCGTATTTAAACTTTATGTAAAAATTCGGATAAATTCATGTAAAATGACGAAGGCTTTCGACATTTTTCGTGGCATATTACTACTTGAGCCAAAAAAGACAGGATGAGTTTTCTTCCTCTCCTGTCTCTTTTTTGTCTATATTTGGTTTTTTCTCAAAAAATTCAGTGTTCCGCAGCCCATTTCAGTACAGCCGCCCATACTTCCTGGTTCTTATTCCAGACATCAGTAAATTCTGTGAGCGGCATCGGGCAGGATACGCTTCCTACTTCTATCGTCAGACTGGGGATCGGATTTTCCTTAATCTGCAGCCAGTCTTTAAATCCGCCGTGCCCGCTGCTGCCTGCCAGTCTGTATCCCGTTTTTGCAGATACTGCATTGGCCAGATCCTGGGACTGTGATGACACGGTATTTCCCGGGTAATCCCAGTAAATAATATTTCCCATGCTGTGATAGCTGATGGTTGCCGTCCAGTTTCTGGACTGAATCAGATTGGCCAGTGCCTGGCTCTCCGGTTCAGATAAAGGCGCTGCCCCCTTATAGGTGGCATAAGACGGCATATCAGAGCTGGTCACTTCTTCCCAGTCCGCCGGGAAATTCTGATTTAAATCCACACCCCGTCCGTTTGCTTTCCAGTAATTTAAATACCGTTCCATTGCAGCGCTGGTTCGTCCCTGAGCCAGATCATTCTGATAACACTGCTCAATGGTTCTGCGAAGCTCCTCTGACCGGATTCCTCCGATACCTGACTGGCTGATAGTAATCCCGTCCGGATTTACCATAGGAACATAATGAATTGCTGTTTTGTTAAATAAATCAGAAAGCAGCCGTCCTTCATAGGAACCTGTACCATAAAAGGCAAGGCCATATTCCAGCTGCTTCATAATCAGCAGCGGTGTCATATATTCCCGTGCATGAATTCCTCCGTGAATCAAAACATGCTTTTCGGCATTCGGGTTTCCCACGACTATCTCATACAGATTTCTTCCATCCAGAGAAGTCCCAATGGTATTTACCTTCATCAGACTGCTGTAACGTGATGCCAGTTCCTGAATATCCTGACTCATCTGATCATAGGTATATTTTTCTGCCACCTTAACCAGAGGAGAGGAAACGGTTCCCGCAAAACCGTCAGTACCGTCAGATATAACAGCACCGCCTGACATTCCGGGACCGCCTCCGCTTCCGGAAACTCCAGGTCCGGCCAGTACTCCGGAAGTAATCACAGTACTGCCTGAAGGAGATGGCCCATTTTGACCGGACATGCCTCCTCCCGCAGTTATAGTGCCGCTCTGGCCCTGCGCGCTTCCCCCTGCAGTTATAGTGCCGCTCTGGCTCTGTGCGCTTCCTCCCGCAGTTATAGTGCTGCTCTGACCCTGCGCGCTTCCTCCCGCAGTTATAGTGCTGCTCTGACCCTGCGCACTTCCCCCTGCAGTTATAGTGCTGCTCTGACCCTGCGCACTTCCCCCTGCAGTTATGGTACTGCTCTGATTTCCGGGATTTTCTGTCTGCTCTCCCGGCGCGTTCAGCCGATCGCCAATCTGAGCCGACGGAGGCAGAATGCTCTCTCCCTGCTCTGCCGGCCCGGAAACAGGATTTTGTCCCGGTGCCAGATTCACAGAATCTGCAAAACTCATAAAAGAACTGCTGACCGCCATAATGGCGGCCAGCATTCCGGTAAATACCTTTTTGTTCATATACTTATTTGTCACTGTCCTTCTTAGCAAGATCACCAGGTTTCATACTCAGGCTGATTTTACCCATCTTGTCTACATCCAGAACCTTTACTGTTACCATATCTCCGATGTTCACCACATCTTCTACTTTCTCTACACGCTTATCAGAAAGTCTGGAAATATGAACCATACCGTCCTTCTTCGGCTTCAGTTCTACAAATGCTCCAAAGGGCATAATACGCACTACCTTACCGGTAATCACCTGACCCGGTTCAATATCAGTTACAATATTCTTAATAATGCTCTTTGCCTTCTCAATCATATCGCGATCAGTGCCGCAGATTGCAACATTTCCTTCCTCGGAAATATCAATCTTTACACCGGTTTCTTCGATAATCTTGTTGATCACGCAGCCCTGCTTACCTACAACATCACCGATCTTCTGCGGATCAATGCTGATCTGGTCAATCTTCGGAGCATACTGACCTACTTCTTTTCTCGGCTCTGCAATCGCCGGCTTCATACAGGTGTCCATAATAAACAGGCGTGCTTCACGGCATCTTGCAATTGCGCCCTCTACGATCGGTCTTGTAAGGCCGTGGATCTTAATATCCATCTGAATCGCAGTAATTCCGTCTGTAGTACCGGTTACCTTAAAGTCCATGTCTCCAAAGAAATCCTCAAGACCCTGGATATCTGTCAGAAGAACAAAATCATCATCTGTATCGCCAGTTACAAGACCACAGGAAATACCTGCTACCATTTTCTTAATCGGCACACCTGCAGCCATCAGAGACATACAGGAAGCACAGGTAGATGCCATGGAAGTGGATCCGTTGGACTCAAAGGTCTCAGATACGGTACGGATTGCATAGGGGAATTCTTCCTCACTTGGCAGTACCGGAATCAGTGCACGCTCAGCCAGCGCACCATGACCGATTTCACGGCGTCCCGGTCCTCTGGAAGGCTTTGTCTCACCTACAGAGTAGGACGGGAAATTGTAATGATGCATGTAGCGTTTTGCCACTTCATTCTCATCCAGGCCATCCAGACGCTGCTGCTCAGACAAAGGAGCCAGAGTACATACGTTGCAGATCTGAGTCTGACCACGGGTAAACATAGCGGAACCATGAACACGGGGAATCAGATCAATCTCAGCTGCCAGAGGACGAATCTGAGTAATCTCACGGCCGTCCGGACGCTTGTGATCCTTTAAAATCATCTTGCGGACAGTCTTCTTCTGGTACTGATAAACTGCCTCACCCAGAAGTGCCAGCCACTCTTCGTTTTCTGCAAATGCCTCTTCCAGCTTTTCTGTAATCTGACGGATGTTCTCCTCACGAGTCTGCTTATCATCAGTAAATACAGCTGTTTCCATTTCTTCAGGAGTTACAATCTCACGAATTGCCGCAAACAGCTCCTCCGGAATAGCACAGCTCTCATAAGCATGCTTTTCCTTTCCGCATTCAGCAACAATGCTGTCAATAAAGCGAATGATCTCCTGGTTTACACCGTGGGCCAGATAAATAGCCTCGATCATTTTTTCTTCCGGAATTTCGTTAGCGCCGGCCTCAATCATAATTACCTTTTCTCTGGTAGAAGCAACGGTCAGATTCAAATCTCCGGACTTCCACTGAGCCTGAGACGGGTTTAATACAAACTCACCGTCAATCATACCTACCTGAGTCATAGCACAGGGACCGTCAAAAGGAATATCAGAAATGCAGGTTGCGATTGCGGCACCCAGCATTGCTACCAGCTCAGGGCGGCACTCCGGATCCACACTCATAACCATATTATTCAGTGTTACGTCATTGCGGTAATCCTTCGGGAACAGCGGACGCATCGGACGGTCAATTACACGAGAGGTCAGAATGGCATTCTCAGATGCTTTTCCTTCTCTTCTGGTAAATCCACCCGGGATTTTTCCTACTGCATATAACTTTTCTTCATACTCTACACTCAGCGGGAAAAAATCAATTCCTTCTCTTGGTTTGTCAGATGCTGTGGCTGTAGACAATACCACTGTATCACCGTAATGCACAAAGGCCGCACCATTGGCCTGCTTTGCCACTCTGTTTACATCAACAGTCAGAGTTCTTCCGGCAAGTTCCATACTAAAACTTTTGTACATGTTTTTGTCTCCTTTTCTTTGTTTATTTTCTTCAGCAAAAGACTCCGAAACTACTGCTCTGCCTGCAACTGTATTCCCTGGTCACAGGTACAGCAGCGGCTTCGGGTAATGTCTTCTGAGAAATTTGCATTTTCCTGTTGAATCGAAAACAGGGTGGAGAAAAGCATCTCCACCCTCGACATTTCAATTACTTTCTGATACCAAGTTTTTCAATCAGTACACGATAGCCTTCCAGATCAGTCTTCTTTAAGTAATCCAGCAGACCACGTCTCTGTCCTACCATCTTCAGCAGACCACGTCTGGAATGGTGATCCTTCTGGTTGTTCTTCAGATGCTCGGTCAGTTCGTTGATTCTCTCAGTCAGAATGGCAATCTGAACTTCCGGTGAACCGGTATCTCCCGGCTTTCTGCCGTACTGTGCGATGATTGCTGCTTTCTTTTCCTTTGAAATCATGTTGATTTCCTCCTTTAATCTTATACTTACCGTGTCCCCGGCCATTGGTTGGAGTATCCAGATGACTGAGCACCGGCGTTAATTCATACCGATTCATCATAGCATATCCTGACTTTTGTGTCAACTAAAATATAAACTTTCCTGCAATACAAAAAAAGACTGAAACAACCGTTCCAGCCTGCATTTCTTTTTTTATTGTTTCCATCTACTCTCAAAACTACACATTGAATCTTCATCCGTTGTAACTTTTTCTTTTTGCGGTTATTCATAGACCTTCGGTCTATTTCATAACATTGGCTTCGCCAATGTTTCAGTCTTTTCAGATAAGTCCTTACGAAAGCAAGCTTTCGACGGCCTTCTCTTTCAATCCTGAACCGCTCCCTAAACCTTATTGGTTAAGCCCTCGACCGATTAGTAACAGTCAGCTCCATGTGTTACCACACTTCCACCTCTGCCCTATCTACCTCGTCGTCTTCAAGGGGTCTTACTACTTGCGTATGGGATATCTCATCTTGAGGGGGGCTTCACGCTTAGATGCCTTCAGCGTTTATCCC
>UQFC01000027.1 GCA_900540335.1 uncultured Clostridium sp.
TTATTCATAAGGATTTCTATCGCCAACTTTGCATAATGTGTAGCTTTTCATAACCTACAGCTTCCTTCAGATTCCACCTCACGATGGACACCCTTGCTGTTCGGCTATACACTTCCTCGTTGCCTAGGCGTGTTCGGGTAGGGTCAAGCGATGGCGCGGTAGTTTCCGTTTCCATCTCCTGCCACCTCAAACCGTGCATGAGGTTCTCCCTCACACGGCTTTCCGATAATCTTCTTCCCACAGCATTCAAAAGACTGTCACATATCTTTTCTTATTTGGATAATAAAAGTACTCTATTCCACTGGTTGCATACCACTTTCGAAATCCATACAGCACATGCTCTCTATATTTCTTCTGTTTTCGCCTGTAATACACCCGTCTCCATAGCTTCATCCACACGTATTCATCAAGCTGTTTAAACCGTTTTGTTGAGTTACCATGCTGAAAGTAATTTCTCCATCCTCTTATGAGCGGATTTAATTTCTCCACTTTTTGCTCCAAACCCTCATAGGATGATTTTCTGCAAGTAATTACTCTGATTGCATCCTTTACCTTTTTCATCGCTTTTTTACTAGGCATCATATAAGGCAACTTCCGTCCACTTTTGGTTTTACCAAACTTCTGGTAACGGAATCCAAGAAAATCAAAGCTCTCTTTATTCATATTTACAATCTTTGTTTTCTGCGGATTCAACGTCAGTTTCAACGTAGTCATTATTCTTTTCAGATGCTCAAATGCTAATTCTGCATTCTTTCTTGTTCTGCACACAATCACTGCATCATCTGCATATCTGACTATGATGCCCAGTTCCTTATGATTTTCCCAGTAGGAGTCCAATACATGAAGATAGATATTTGCTAACAACGGACTAATGACTCCTCCTTGCGGCGAGCCTTTTTCCGTTGAATAATATTTCCCATTTTCAATGACTCCTGCTTGTAACCACTGTCTGCATAACTTAATGACTCTTCTATCACTGATGCGACGATTTAATAGTCCCAGTAGTATTTCATGATTGATGTTGTCGAAGTATCCCTGTATGTCTGCATCTACTGCATACCAGTTTTTATACAATTCTTTTTTCACTTTTTCTGTAGCCTGCTTTGCATCTCTTTTGGGGCGAAATCCATAAGAACTATCTAGAAAGTTTGCTTCAAAGATGGGTTCTATCACTATCTTACAGGCTTGTTGCACAATCCTGTCTCTAATAGTCGGTATTCCCAACGGTCTTTGCTTCCCATCCGGTTTTGGAATGTATACTCTTTTTGCCGGCTTAGGTCTGTATTTCTTATTCTGCAAATCTTCTTGAATATCCAGCAAGTATTCTTCTACTCCGTATTCCTCAATCATTTCAAAGGTAACGCCGTCAATTCCAGCACTCCCCTTGTTTTCTCGTACTTCTTTCCATGCCCGCCACAAAATATCCAGGCGAAAGATACGGTCATACAACGCATGGAATCTGCGTTGCTTATCCTTTTTGGCTGCCAGGTATAGATTACGTTGAAGTTGTCGTGATTTTTCTATTGAGTGTTGTTGTCCAATATTTGGCATGCACTATCCCTTACCTTCCCGTTAATCTTGATTAAAGCAGAGCCCCTTTTCTCCCATTGTTTTTCTTACCAATAGTTCATAGATACTATGGGCTCCTCCGACTTCTCATACCACTTCCTAAGGAACTTCGCATGCGTGCTTATATCCTCAGTTACATACTTGTGGTTATATGATGATATGAGACCTCTTCTGTTCCGTTATCAACTTTCATAACATTCCGCTCCCTCTACACCGAAGGGTTCTTCAATGCTGCACTCCAGTATCTGTACATTTTCCATGGTCTTCGTCAGAAAGTCAGTGACTCGACTCCCTCTTGTCCCTTTACAGGGCTAACGTAACGATGCTACAGGATTCACTTTATGTTACGGACTGCTATTTTGCACCTGTTTCTCACAGGCATACCTTGCTTCAACACAATCGGTCACCCAAAAGCATTGGAGGCTTGCTACAAGGCTCACTGGCGATTACCTTGACCAGACTTTCACTGGTAAGCTGATAACAGCTTGCAGAACACACGACTTTCACCCATTAGAGCGCGCCCATGGCGCGCAAACAAAAAGCGTGCCTCCATTCAGAGACACGCTGTCTTGTTTTATTTATCTGCGGGTTCTTCCTCTTCTTCGAAGAAATCATCATCAAAATCGTCGTCAAAGTCATCCTCAAAATCCTCCAGATAGTCCGGAGTGAAGAAGCGGTATACACCGTATGCGATAGCGGCCACTGCTGCTACTGCACCGATAATTGCCAGTACCCAGAGAATGCAGGTTTTCTTTTTCTCTTCCTCTTCTTTTCTATGCAGGAACTCATTCAGCTTTGTGGAATTCATAATCTCTTCTACGCGGCTCAGTGCATCCTTGCCCATGGTATCGAATCTGTTCATAGTTTCACGTCCTTTCTGTGATTGCGGCGCTTTCTGCCCTCGTGAATATTATAACATCAATTTCCTCATTTTACTATCCTATTTTATTCAATTTTCTCTTTTTTATAACCGGTTCCCGCAGGTTTTTCTCACACTTTCTGCAGTTTTGCAAAGGATGCAAACATTTTTTTCACGCCTGCCCGATCAAAATTAACAGTCACTTCGAAATCCTTCGGACCGTCCTGAATCTGCTGGACTGTGCCCTCTCCAAATTTGATATGCCTTACCCGATCTCCCTCCTGATAATCAAGGGAAGAAGGTTTTTGTACTGTGAAGGCCTTCCCGAATCCCGGATTGCTTCCAGACGAAGACGTTCTTCCGCCAAAGCCGCTTCCGGAGCCGGTTCTGCTTCCAAAACCTCTTCCAAATCCGTTTCCGCCTTCCGCTGCCCTTCCTGCCGGCGGCTTGTCAAAATACGCGTTGGGACGATCTCCAAACCGGCTGACTCCAAGCCTGGTCTGTGCCTGATTCCAGGGCAGACTGTCGTCTGCAAATTCATCTCTCGGAATCTTCCTTCCAAGACGCGGTTCCAGCCTTTCTTCCTTCAGCACATCCTTGGGAATTTCATCTACAAAACGGCTGAGACAGGAATATCTGGTTTCTCCATTCACCATGCGGAATCTGGAACCGGTCAGCACCAGGCGATCCATGGCCCGGGTAATTCCCACATAGCACAGACGCCGTTCCTCCTCCATCTCAGTCTCGTCATTGGCTGCAATAGACATCATGCTGGGAAACAGCCCATCCTCCATACCGGTCAGATACACCACAGGAAACTCCAGTCCCTTTGCGCTGTGAAGGGTCATCAGCGTTACTCTGCTCTGAGAATCGTCCATCCGATCCACATCTGACACCAGAGCAACCTCCTCCAGAAATTCACTCAGATCCGGGTTCTCACTGCCTACTGTGTAGCTGACCGCCTTGTTTATCAGCTCTTTAATATTTTCCAGGCGTGTTTCTACCTCTACCTCATCTTCATTCTCCAGTTCCTTTTGATACCCTGTATCCTCCAGAATTTCTTCTATCAGCTCCTTAATGCCGGCGCCCTGCTCCAGATGGCTTCGGAAGGCCGCAATCTGCCCTGTAAAAGCCAGAACCTTTCCTGCCGCCTTTCCAAGCCCTTCTATCTCTCCGGCTCTGGTACAGGCTGTATAGAAGCTTACATTCTGCATGGCTGCCCAAAGCGTGATCTTCCCAATGGAAACTCCTCCGATTCCGCGCTTTGGAACATTGATAATTCTCTGTACTGCCAGATCATCCTGACCATTGGCAATGGTTTTTAAATAGGCCAGCACATCCTTAATCTCTTTTCTCTGATAGAAGTTCACACCTCCTACCAACCGGTAGGGAAGATTGGCAGCTACACACTGCTCCTCTAAAAGACGGGACTGGGCATTGGTCCGGTAAAGAACTGCAAAATCCCGGTAATCCCTTCCGCTTTCCAGAATCTCTTTCGCAATCCCTGCTGCCTCCTCGCCTGCCTGCTCATACTGGCGCAGAATTACAGGTTCTCCCTCACCCCTGGCTGTCCAGAGGGTTTTCTCCTTCCGCCCCTGGTTGTTGCGGATCACGCCGTTTGCCGCATTCAGAATATTTCCTGTGGAACGGTAATTCTGTTCCAGCTTAATCACCCTTGCTCCGGGAAAGGTGGACTCAAAATCCAGGATATTTCCGATGTTGGCTCCGCGGAACCTGTAAATCGACTGATCATCATCACCTACAACACAGAGATTCCTGTATTTACCTGCCAGAAGGGAAACCAGCTGAAACTGGGCAGTGTTGGTATCCTGATACTCATCCACCATAATATACAGAAACCGCTCCTGATAATACTCCAGCACGTCCGGGTTTGTCCGGAACAAATCCACCGTTTTGAAAATCAGATCATCAAAGTCAAGCGCATTGTTTTTTCTCAGCTCCTCCTGGTACATGGCGTAAACCTCTGCGGTCTTCTTCTCTCTCCAGTCTCCCTCTGCATTCAGGCGGAATTCCTCCGGACCAATCAGCTCGTTTTTCGCATTGGAAATGGCAGACAGCATCGCCCGATCCCGAAACTGCTTCGGATCCAGCTCCATCTTTTTTAAAATCTGCTTCATCAGAGTTCTCTGATCGTCCGCATCATAAATGGTAAAGCTTCTGCTGTATCCCAGATTCTCAATAAATCTTCTGAGAATTTTCACACAGGAGGAATGAAAGGTGCTGACCCAGATACTGTCAGAGCCTTCCCCTACCAGCCGGTCTACACGCTCCCGCATTTCTCCTGCTGCCTTGTTCGTAAAGGTAATTGCCATAATATTCCATGGATTTACCCTTTTTTCTTCAATTAAATAGGCAATCCTGTGAGTCAGAACCCTTGTTTTTCCCGATCCTGCCCCTGCCAGCACCAGAAGCGGCCCTTCTGTGCAGAGCACCGCCTCCTTCTGCATGGGATTTAATGTATCATAAACTGCCATGAAGTCCTTATCCTCATCTTTCTTCCTGATTCTTCTGGCTAGTATATCATAAAAAAAGAACCGGGGCAAACCTTTTAGATTTGCCCCGGCCTTCGTCTCGGTCGTTTCAGAGCTTACTCTGCGTATGCAATTGCTTCGATTTCAACCAGGGCAGCCTTCGGCAGTGCAGCTACCTCAAATGCTGCTCTTGCCGGGCAGTCATTCTCGAAAAATGTAGCATAAACCTCGTTCATTGCGCCAAAATCAGAAATGTTTTTCAGCAGAACCGTAGTCTTTACTACATTTGCCATGGTCAGTCCCTCGCTGGCCAGAATGTTCTGGATATTGGTCAGAGACTGTCTGGTCTGAGCTGCAATATCATCTCCTGCGAATTCTCCGGTTGCCGGGTCAATGGGAAGCTGTCCGGAAACAAAAACAAATTTGTCTGCGCGGATAGCCTGGGAATACGGTCCGATTGCTGCCGGTGCCTTGGTTGTTGCCAGTACTTTTTTCATGGTTCATAACCTCCTGTGAATTTTATCTTATTCTGCATCCATTATAACGGTTTTTCCAGAAGAATTCAACAATATCTCAAATTTATTTTTCTCTCAAATTTTTTTTGAGAATCAGGAAGCCTCCTGCGTTTCCGCTCTCTTTTCTCCCAGCATGTCCTTCAAATCGTCTAAGGACAGATTCTGAAGCTCCAGCAGTTCATTGATCTCCCGGAATTTTTCCATGAGAAGCTGGTTCTCCAGCTGCTTTTCCTTTTCCCGGAGAGTTTCCAGACAGTGTTCATACTGCTCAATGGAAGCCTTCACTGTAAAAAGCTCCTCCTGATATTTTTCCATCGGTGTTTTTCTCGCCCGTCTCGCCATAGTATTCGTTCCTCCTTTACAAAAACAGTATATGGAGAAACAGGAAAATTTATGCAAAGTATTTCCTCACCCTCTTGTCATCTGGTTTTCAATACTATATAATAGGGTCAGAGGTGAGCAAATGAAAACAAACAAGGAACGACTGAACGACATTCTGGATCGTCTGGGAACCATCTCCTATATCAAGCTGGAGAAAATTCCGGAGATCGATCTCTACATGGATCAGGTGACCTCCTTTATGGAAGAGCATCTAAGAAAGGCGAAACGGAATCCGGAAGACAAGGCTCTGACAAAAACCATGATCAACAACTATGCAAAGAACAACCTGCTTCCGCCCCCTGTAAAGAAAAAATACAGCAAAGAACATATGATTCTCCTGCTGTTTATCTACTATTACAAGAACCTGCTGTCTTTCCACGATATTGAACAGCTTTTCCGGCCCATTACCGGACAGCACTTTAACAGCAGCTCTGAGCCTTCCCTGAGCCGGATTTATGAGGAGGTATTCTCCTTAGAGGATCAGCAGATGGAACGGTTAAAAGCAGATATCCGGGCAAAGTTTCAGGCAGCGGAAGAAACCTTTTCCGATTTTCCGGTGGAGGATCAGGAATATTTACAGCTGTTTGCCTTTATCAGCGAGCTGTCCTTTGATGTGTATTTGAAAAAACAGATGGTAGAAATGATGATCGATCAGCTTCGCGAGGAATCAGATGCTGATTCTCCGGACACAAGAAAAAAGCGCTGAAATCAGCGCTTTTTCTTATGCTCTCTTTATAATGCTTCAAGACAGGGCATCCTTTATTCTTCCCCGTCCTTTTCCTCCGACAGTCTGGCAAATACCATATCATAGCCGTCATTGCCATAATTCAAAGAGCGATTGACCCGGCTGATGGTTGCTGTGGACGCACCGGTTTTCTCTGCAATTTCCAGATAAGTTTTTTTCTCCCGAAGCATTTTGGCTACCTCGTAACGCTGTGACAGAGATAAAAGCTCATTAACCGTACACACGTCCTCAAAAAAGATGTAGCATTCTTCCGGGTTTTTCAGTGTCAGAATTGCCTGAAACAAATGATCCACTGCTTCTGTTTTTATTTTCTTATTCATAGACCGGGGTTCCCTTCTTTCCTTTCATGATTGACCTTATCGTCTTCTTTCATAGTTTAGCACAGTAAAATTTTAAAGTCCATAGTTTTAAAGCAAAAACTTTTCAACTACATTGGCAACACCGTCATCATTGTTGGAAAGAGTTACATAATCTGCCGCTTTTCTCACAGGAAGCACGGCATTTTCCATCGCAACACCAAGACCTGCATACTGAATCATGGAAATATCATTATACCCGTCTCCGCAGGCGATCATTTCCTCCCGTTCAATCCCGAGCACCCGCAAAAGCTGGGAAAGGCTCTGGGCCTTGTCAATGCCCTTTGGAAGAATCTCCAGGAAAAACGGTTCTGACCGGTACACACTGAAATCACGTCCCAGCGCCGCCTTTACCCTGGCTTCTGTCAGGGCCAGGTAATCGCCGTCATCACACATCAAAAACTTCGGCACAGAGAAATCCACATAATCAGCCATCTCATCCACCTGGCGCACCCGAAGATGATTAATCCCTGCCTCAATCTTCACATAGGGACATTCTTCATTGTTGGTAATAATCAGACCATCCTGATAGGTCAGAATGCTGCTTACCCGTTCCTCCTGAGCCAGGCCGATGATTTTTTTGTTGGCCTCTGCCGGAAGCTTTTTTTGAAAAAGCACCTCTCCTGTCCGGCAGTCCATAATAATACCGCCGTTAAAGGACAGAATACAGCCGCCGTATTTTCCCAGCTCCAGCTCCTCTGCCAGAGGAACCACGCCGTAAGTAGGCCGGCCGGATGCAAGCACAACCTTCTTTCCCCGCTTCTGGGCCTCCATCAAAGCATGGCGCGTCTTCTCTGTAATCACCTTGTCTCTATTGGTCAGAGTACCATCCAGATCCAGCACTATCATTTTGTAATTCATATCTTCCCCCTGCATTTCCTATTCGCCAAACACAGCCCTGTAATCTGCCTGGAATTTGGCAATTCCCGCATCTGTCAGCGGATGGTGAATCATCTGCATAAGAACCTTGTAGGGCACTGTGGCAATATCTGCTCCGGCTTTTGCACAGTCGATCACATGGATGGGATTGCGGATGCTTGCAGCAATCACCTGGGTATCCAGATTGTGAACCATGAAAATCTCCGTAATATCTTCGATCAGCCCGATTCCCGGTGTGGAAATATCATCCAGACGTCCCAGGAAAGGAGAAACATAGGCTGCGCCTGCTCTTGCTGCCAGAAGTGCCTGCGCTGCTGTAAAAATCAGAGTCACATTGGTTTTTATTCCCTCAGCACTTAAAATTTTCACAGCCTTTAAGCCCTCTGCGGTCATGGGAATTTTTACAACCATATTGGGATGGATTGCGGCAATTTCCCGGCCTTCCTTCACCATTCCCTCTGCATCCTCTGTTGTTGCCTTTACCTCTCCGCTGATCGGGCCGTTCACAATGGAGGCAATCTCCTGAATCACCTGATGAAAATCCCGCCCCTCCTTTGCAATCAGAGAAGGGTTCGTGGTAACTCCGCAGATAATCCCCATGTCATTCGCTTTTCTGATCTCATCTACATTTGCTGTATCTACAAAAAACCTCATGTCTTTTCCTCCCTCGCGTTCCTGTATTCAGCATCACTTTTCCGCTTTACTGTAGAAACATCATAGCACAGCTTATACCTGTATGCAAACAGATTCTTTCACGAATTTGTCCCACAAAAAAGAAGATACTGCTTTACACAGTACCTTCCTCCTTATGCATCGCTTCCAGATTCACAAAAATCACATCATCCAGAGCCTCTTCGGCTATGCTGACACAGTTGTCTGCAATTCGATCCAGATTATATAAAAGATTGGAAAAGTCCTCCATCATAGAGGAATCGCAGACATTTTTCTTTACTCTGGCCATGTGGGCCTTTGTAAACTGCTTCTGCGCCTTTCTCATTTTATTTTTTCCGCGGCTTACCTTCCGGGCCGCCTCCCAGTCTCCTGTGCGGACTGCAGCCATTGCGTTTTCAAACAGAAAGCTGAGAATGGCAAAGCAGTTTTTCAGCTCTCCCACTGCCTCATCAGACATCTGGCGGTTTTCCGCCTGTACCTTTTCCACAATCTGCAGAATATCGCCGCACCGCTCAGTAATACGTTCCAGATTATTGGATACAGACAAAAGACCTGCTGTTTTTTCTGCCTGTACCTCTGTCATGGAACCGCTGGACAGCATTTTCGTCAGATACTGGGAAATGTATTTCTGAAGACGTTCCAGAGCGCTGCAGGAAGCTGCAAACTCCACCCGCGCCTCCTTCCGGTTCGTTCCTGTAAGGGATTCTTTGGCCTGATCCAGCATTTCATCTGCCAGCTCCGCTCCCCGGCTCAGCTCCTGAGAAACAAGATACATGGCTGCCACCGGCTGTCCGATAACCTTCTCGTCCAGAAATTTCGCCTGAAATACCTGATTTTCGTTCTGATCCTCGCCCGGAATAATGAGCTTAACAATTTTTACCATAATGGAAATCAGGGGAAGCCATACCAGGGTACATGCAATATTAAAGGTCGTATGGGCATTTGCAATCTGTCTGGAAATAACCGCCACCTCCGGTCCCTTGGGAGAAATCATCTGCACAAAGGCCGTCAAAACGGGAATCATAAACAGGAACACAATGCTTCCTGTAATATTAAATACACTGTGGGCCACTGCCGTCCGCTTTGCATTTTTAGACTGTCCGATAGATGCAAGAAGCGCTGTAATGGTTGTACCGATGTTGTCACCTAAAAGAATCGGAATTGCACCGGCCAGACCAATCACACTGCTGACACCGTCCGGCCCGGCCTGGGATGCAAAGTTCTGAAGCACTGCAATCGTTGCAGAGCTGGACTGAACCACCAGGGTCATCAGAAGTCCCACCAGTACTCCCAGCACAGGAACCTGGGACACCTTTCCAATAAGATTGATAAAGAAGGGACTTCCGGCCAGAGGCTTCATCACACTTCCCATAATCTCAATTCCCTCAAACAGCAGTCCGAAAGAAAAAATCACAAGACCGATATTTTTCAGCTTTTCTGATTTTCCTGCAAAATTCATCAGAAATCCAATGAAAATAATGGGATAAATATAATCGCTGATCTGGAATGCCAGCAGCTGGGCTGTCATCGTCGTACCAACGTTTGCTCCAAAAATAACTGAAATCGCCTGAGGCAGATTCATCAGCCCCGCGCTTACAAAACCGATTGCCATAACTGTTGTGGCAGAGCTGGACTGCAGCACAGCCGTTACCAGTGCTCCGGCCAGCGCTCCCATTACAGGATTCTTCGTCAAAAAGCTTAAAATGCTTTTCATTTTCTCCCCGGCTGCCTTCTGCAGGGCATCACTCATGCTGTTCATGCCATACAAAAACAGGGCAAGCCCTCCGGCCATACCAAATGCCACTTCCATGGTTCCATTCATCCTCTCTTTTCCTCCGTATGCGGGATCCTCCCGCCCCTTTTCTTTTCTTCATTCTTTTCCGCGTGTTTCCTTAACACGGTTTTCATCATATCATAATGACATTTTTACTTTCTACCTCACCATTTAAAATCTACGTTAAATCTATGTAAAATCGCACTCCGTTTTCCCTCTTCCGGACAGCTTCTGTAAATTTTTCTGACCGGACAGACACCTTCTTCCGGTTTCCTGATACATTGTATTAGGAAATCTTCTCTCAGGAGGAATATGATGAAAAAATTTTCCCAGTATCTTTTTTGGGCAGCTTCCCTGTGCGCCGCTGTCAGCCTTTCCGGCTGCTCCGGAAAAAGTAAAACCGGTCTGACCCCTGTTACCTTGAATGAAGTTGCTCATTCTGTTTTTTATGCCCCTCAGTATGCGGCCATTGAGCTGGGATATTTTACAGAAGAAGGACTTGACCTGACTCTTGTTAACGGAGCAGGAGCGGATAAGGTTATGACAGCCCTTTTGTCCGGCGATGCTGATATTGGATTTATGGGCTCCGAAGCCAGTATTTATACCTTTGCCCAGGATGCGCCTGACTATGCTGTCAATTTTGCCCAGCTGACACAGAGAGCCGGAAATTTTCTTGTAGCAAGACAGCCGGATCCTTCTTTTTCCTGGCAGAAGCTGAAAGGAAAAACAGTTCTGGGCGGAAGAGCCGGCGGAATGCCGCAGATGGTTTTTGAATATATTCTGAAGAAAAACGGCATTGATCCCAGGACAGATCTCACCATTGACCAGAGTATCCAGTTTGGCCTTACCGCCCCTGCCTTTGCCGGAAATACCAGTGACTATACGGTTGAGTTTGAACCCTTTGCCACAGGTCTGGAGCTGGAGGGAAAGGGCTATGTGGTTGCCTCCCTCGGTACAGATTCCGGCTATGTTCCCTACACTGCCTACTGTGCCAGAAAAAGCTATCTGGATGCCCATCCTGACATCATTCAGAAATTCACCAATGCACTTCAAAAAGGAATGCAGTATGTAAATACCCATTCACCGGAAGAAATTGCCAAAACCATCCAGCCCCAGTTTCAGGAAACGCCGCTGGAAAACATTACTGCTATTGTTGAACGATATAAAGCCCAGGATACCTGGAAAGACGATTTGATTTTTGAAAAAAGCAGCTTTGAACTGCTGCAGAATATTCTGGAGGAAGCGGGCGAGCTGACCACCCGGGTTCCCTACGAAAAGCTGGTGACAACAGAATTTGCAGAAAAAGCAAAGGAAGCCTCCTGATTTCCGGCTTCCTTAAAGATTACTGTCTTCTTTTTAAAACGTAATTCCCCGCTTTCCAAGCTCCTGGCACACCCGCCCCACAGGGAGTCCCACTACATTATTGTAGTCACCGGAAATGCCCTTCACATAAGCGGCAAATTTCCCCTGTATGCCGTAGGCCCCTGCCTTGTCCATGGGCTCTCCTGTGTCCACATAGGCTTCCGCCTGTCTCTCCGTCATGGGGAAAACAAACACCTCTGTCTCTTCATAAAAGGTAATCACAGAGCTGGTTTTCTGTGAAGAAAATTCTTCGCAGAAAACCAGGGTTACTCCTGTATAAACCTGATGACTCCGGCCCTGAAGAAGCTTTATCATGCGGACTGCGTCCTCCCGATTCTTCGGCTTTCCCAGGATTTTTCCATCAGCCGCCACCACCGTATCAGCTCCCAGCACAATCACCGGTTCACCTCTGTGAAGTCCTGCAACATCCTCCGCTTTCTGCCGGGACAGCTCCATAACCACCTCTCCCGGACTCGTACTTGTAATTACCTCCTCCACATGGCTGGGCTCTACCGCCGGTTCTATTCCTACCTGCCGGAGAAGCTCCAGTCTTCTCGGGGAGGCAGATGCCAGAATCATCTGTTCCATGATTATTTCCTCTTTTCCATTTGTTATTTTTTCCGGATCCGCTCCGCCAAAGCACCTGTCCGGTATGCCTCCAGAAGCTTCTCCAGATCCGCAATATTTTCCTTTAGAATCTTTCCCACATCCGTATCGCCTACCAGCTTTCTTTTCTCCACACGCTTCACCACAATGGTTTCTGAATGGATGTCGCTTCCCTTTTCAATCGCCGCCTCTGTAGATTCAAAGGGATCATGAGCTGCCAGAATCAGACCGTAGGAATTGTAAATCAGCGTATATCCGGCAATTCCTGTTTCTTTTTGATAGGCTCTGGAAAATCCTCCGTCAATAACCAGCACCTTGCCCCCGCATTTGACGGGATTCTCGCCATTTTTCGATTTTACAGGAACATGACCATTGATAATATGTCCTGTTTCCGGTGACAGTCCGAATTCCTCCAGAATCCGGTTCACCACCTTTTCATCCTCCAGAAAATGATAGTAGGGATTTTTCTTTTCCTGATGGGTTTCCTTTTCTGCCAGAAAATACCGTTCAAAGGTAGCCATCTTATCTTTTCCAAACAGAGGGGAATCCCGGTGAAGCCAGATATACCACATCAGATCCCGTCCGTTTTCCCGTTCTGCCGGATCTACTGCCACAAAGCCCTTTCGGATATACCCGTCCAACACCTCATAAAGCTGTTTTCCCTTGTACCGGCCTCCGCAGACAGTCACTGTTTTTAAGGTTCCGTCTTCATTTAACGGAACACAGCCGTGGTACAACAGGTTGCCGTTGTATACCTTATACAGGCTTCCCCTGGACAGCAAAAACCGGATGTGCCGCTGAAGCCGCTCACAGTTTAAGAAGGCTCTCTCCAGCCGTTCCATAATATCTGCCTCTTCTGCCGTCATAGCATACGGATCCGCCGGATCGATCGTGGGAAAATTCGTATCCAGAAGCGGATATTCCTTTCCGTCCAGAGAGATCGTTCCTTTTTCATAATCAATCCGGTGAAGAAGGTTGCGATCCTCCAGTTCCATTTCCGGATGGGCTTTGATAATCTGTCCCTCCACCTTAAACTGAATAATGGAAATGGCCTTATGCATTTTCAGATCCGCTTCCATCTCCTTGGCGTTGTATATTCCGCCGCCCTTCAGCTTAAAGCAGGTACAGGGATCCTCCCGGTATGTATTCACTGCAAAGGTTGCCAGAGGAAGAAGATTGATTCCGTAACCGTCCTCCAGAATGTCAAGATTTCCGTAACGGGCGCAGATGCGAATCACATTGGCAATGCACCCTCTCTGCCCTGCTGCCGCCCCCATCCACAGGATATCATGGTTTCCCCACTGAATATCCACGGAATGATGGGCCATCAACTCATCCATAATCAGATGCGGCCCCGGTCCCCGATCGTAAATATCTCCCAGAATATGCAGATGATCCACAACCAGCCTCTGAATCAGGCGGCAGAGAGCAATGATACACTCCTCCACCCGGCCTACCCGGATAATGGTCTGAACAATGGCATTGTAATAGGATTCCTTATCCGGCACATTGACCTTTTCCGTAATCAGCTCTTCAATCACATAGGCAAATTCCGGAGGCAGAGCCTTTCTCACCTTGGACCGGGTATATTTGCTGGCAGACTGCTTGCAGACTTCGATCAGGCGGTACATGGTAATCCTGTACCAGTCCTCCCGATTGGAAACCTTCTCCAGAATCTGATTCATTTTCTCTCTGGGATAATAAATCAGGGTTGCCAGCTCCTGCTTGTCTTCCATACACAGAGTATTCCCGAAAATCTCATTGACCTTGCGGCGGACGGAACCGGAGCCGTTTTTCATTACATGGGAAAACGCTTCGTATTCTCCGTGAATATCCGTCAGAAAGTGCTCCGTTCCCTTGGGAAGATTCAAAATAGCCTCCAGGTTAATCACCTCTGTCGATGCCTCTGCAATCGTGGGATACAGATCCGAAAGCCGTTCCAGATATCTGACATTTAAATCGCGCAACAGGATTCCTCCTTTCACTCCTCCTCTGTAAGGATATAAGGTGTCGTCTGGTATACATAATAGTTCAGCCAGTTGGCATAAACCGTGTTGGAAAGATTTCTCCAGGTCAGGATCGGTCTGTTTTCCGGATTATCGTCCGGATAATAGTGGCAGGGCAGCTCCGGATTCAGCCCTCTTCCCTGATCCCGGTGAAATTCATTGTTCAGTGTCATCCGGTCATACTCCGGATGTCCCTGAATAAAAATTCTGCTTCCATCCTCATTCACCACAAGAAGCACTCCGGCCTCCTCTGATTCTGCCAGAATATTCAGCTCCTCATGTTTCCGGATATCCTCACTGCGAACCTCCGTATAACGGGAATGGGGGCACATCACATAATCGTCCAGCCCTCTCACCAGAGGAACCTTGTGGTGGAGAACCTTGTGACTGTATACGCCGTTAAGCTTCTTCTCCCTGGAATATTTGGGAATTCCGTAATGGAAATACAGTCCGGCCTGGGCTCCCCAGCAGATGTGAAGGGTGGAATGTACATGGGTGGTGCTCCAGTTCATAATGGCCTTCAGCTCCTCCCAGTAATCTACATCTTCAAATTCCATGTGCTCCACCGGAGCGCCGGTAATAATCATACCGTCATATTTATGTTTTCGAATATCCTCAAAATGCACATAAAATTTATTAATATGGCTGGCTGAGGTATTCTTGGACACATAGGTGGAAAGCATCAGAAAGGTACAGTCCACCTGAAGAGGAGTATTCGACAGGGCTCTTAAAATCTGCAGCTCTGTTTCCTCCTTCATGGGCATTAAATTCAGAATTACCAGCTGAAGCGGACGGATATCCTGGCTCAGCGCCCTTTTTTCATCCATGACGAAAATATTTTCCGACTCCAGAATGGCTCTGGCCGGCAGTTCATTTTGTACTTTAATGGGCATTTTCTGTTCCTCCGATCATATTCAGGAAATCCTCTTCTGAAATGACGGGAATTCCCAGTTCTCTTGCCTTTTTATTTTTTGAAGAATTGGATGTGACATCGTTGTTAATCAGATACGAGGTTTTTGACGTCACGGAACCGGTTGCCTTTCCACCCAGACGCTCAATCTCCTCCTGGAGCGCTTTCCGGTTGGCAAAATGCTCTACCGTTCCAGTAATAACAAACACCTTTCCTTCCAAAACTGCCTCTCCCTGATTTCCTGACTCCTGCTCTATGGTCAGCTCCTCTAAAAGGCTGTCCACAAGCCGGTTGTTTTTCTCATTCCGGAAATAAGAAATCCACGCATCAGCCAGAACCTCTCCGATTCCGTCCACTGCCGTCAGGGCCTCTTTGTCTGCAGACCGCATGGCTGCAAAATCATAGTGGAATTCCCGGCACAGCATTTTTGCATTTGTAAGGCCGATTCCTGTAATTCCCAATCCGTAAATCACCCGGGGAAGTGTTGTATCAGAAGCCTTTTTCACCGCTGCCGTCAGATTGTCATAGGACTTCTGTCCAAAGCCCTCCATGGAAACAATGGCCTCCTGATGGCGATCCAGATGAAAAATATCTGCATAGGTGTGAATAAAGCCTGCAGCAATAAACCGTTCCAGAGTTGCCTCGGAAAGTCCGTCAATATTTAAGGCATCTCTGCTGACCAGAAGGGCAAAGCTCTTTACTTTTTTGGCCTGACAGTCCGGATTGGTGCAGTAAAGGGCCTTCACATCCTTAACCTGGCGAATCTGTGTTTCCCCGCCGCAGACAGGACAGTGGCCGGGAATCGAAACCGTACCGCTGCGCGTCAGATTTTCCGCAATCTGAGGGATAATCATATTGGCCTTGTAAACCGTAATCACATCTCCCTCTCCCAGCTCCAGAGCCTCCATAATACTGATGTTGTGAACACTGGCTCTGCTGACTGTGGTTCCCTCCAGCTCCACCGGTTCAAAAATCGCCACGGGATTAATAAGACCTGTGCGGGAAGCGCTCCACTCAATTTCCTTTAAATGGGTTTCTCTGATTTCATCCGCCCATTTAAATGCAATGGAATTGCGGGGGAATTTTGCCGTCCGTCCAAGGGAATCCCCATAGGCAATATCATCCATCAGAAGCACCAGTCCGTCAGAGGGAATGTCATAGGTCTGGATTTTTTCTGCAAATCGAGAAACTGCTTCCGGAAGATTCTCCCTCTCCACCTCCTGATACTCCACAACATCAAAGCCCTGGTTCTTCAGCCACTGGAACTGCTGCTTCCGGGAATTTCCGAAATCCACGCCGTCAGCCCGTACCAGCATAAATGCCTCAAAGTGAACGTTTCTCTGTGCCGTAATCTGATTATTCAGCTGGCGCACAGACCCGCTGCACAGATTCCGCGGATTTTTATACCGTGCGTCCACATCCTCGATCTCTTCGTTGATCCGCGCAAAATCCGAATATTTAATCACTGCCTCGCCTCGTAAAATCAGGGTTCCCTGATAGGAAATCCGCAAAGGAACATTGGCAAACACACGGGCGTTTCCCGTAATTACCTCCCCAATTTCCCCGTTTCCTCTGGTAACGGCCTTGACAAGTTCTCCTCCCTCATAGGTCAGCACAATGGTCAAACCGTCCAGCTTCCAGGACAACAGCCCTTTCTGGCTGCCCAGCCACTCCTGAAGTGCTCCAACATCCTTTGTTTTATCCAAAGACAGCATCGGAGCCTCATGCTCCTCCTTGGGAAGCTCGCTTAATACCTCGTAGCCTACCTTCTGCGTAGGGCTTCCTGCCATCACCACCCCTGTTTCCTTTTCCAGCTCCAGCAGCTCATCATACATACTGTCATACCGGAAATTGCTCATAATCTCCCGGCTTTCCTGATAATAGGCCTTTGCCGCTTCCGACAAAACGGCAATCAGCTCCTTCATCCGGGAAAGCCTTCTATCCTGATTCTGTTCCATAAATTATGACTCCTCCTCTTCCCGCTCCATTCTGGCCTGTTCCAGCTGCCACTGCAGCTCCTCCAGCTCCTGGGGAGTCACTCTCCTGTAATCCCCTGTATTCAGTCTGCCCAGATGAATGTTCATAATACGCACCCGCTTTAAGGTCACTACATGATAGCCCAGGGCTTCACACATCCGGCGGATCTGCCGGTTCAGTCCCTGAGTCAGTGTAATCTGAAAGGTTTTCTTTCCCAGCGCCTTCACCTTACAGGGTCTTGTTGTCACATTCAGCTCCTTTAATTCCACTCCCTCCTGCATTTTTTTAATAAATGCAGAGTTAAAGGGCTGATCCACAGTTACAATATATTCCTTCTCATGGAAATTTCCCGCATGCATAATCTCATTCGCCAGATCTCCCTGATTTGTCATCAAAAGCAGGCCTTCCGAATCCTTGTCCAGACGTCCCACCGGGTATACTCTGGCAGGATAATGAATCAGCTCGACTACATTCATGGCCCGGTCCTTGTCAGAAGTAGTGCAGACCACTCCCCTCGGCTTATTTACAGCCAGCAAAACCGGCTTTACCTTTTTTTCCCCGGCTCCCTGTCCTACCGGTTTACCGTCGCATACAATCGCTTCCTGTCCGGTTACTTTTTCTCCCATTCCGGCCTTTCGTCCGTCAATGGTCACTTTTCCTGCTTCAATCAGGCGATCCGCCTCCCGGCGGGAACAAACACCCTGTTCACTTAAATATTTATTCAAACGAATTGGTTCCATATTCTGTCCTTTCCTTTGCTCTTTCCCCGGGATCCGGAGATCGTCCATGTTCCCCTGTATGGTATACTGCTATTTTCGTATATTCTTTTGATTTTGTCAATCCGCCCCAAAGCTTCCCTTTTCCTGCATGGCAGTCTCTGCGGAACATTTTTCCTTCACAGGATATGCTTTCCCCGAAAAAGAAAAAAAGGGGGAAGACCCGAACTATAATCCAGATTTTCCCCATTTAATCAATATCTCTTATTCATGCAAATCTGCTGTCATCGTATAAACATGGCATCCCCGAACCTTTAGGAATGTAGCCGAAATGTTACATTTGTCAGTATATCATATATATAGGAAGTAATCCAGTTCTTTTTTCTGTACTATTCCTCATAAAAAAATCCGTTGTCTGTAAGGTATATGTATCCGTATGGTTCCGCTATGCATCCATCCGTATCCAGTTTCCCATATACGGCACAAGCATAATATGAGCCGGCATGAACTATCCCGGTGCCATCTCCACATTTAATTACGAACCATCTGTATCCGCTGTTCCTCACAACCTCTTCGGCGAACGCTCTGTACTCCTCCTCTGATATTCCCTTTAAGGTATCTTTGTCAACCTCAATGTATGCCATCAAGCTATCGCCTACTATTTTGGATTGCAACTCTGCATCAATCAGTGGATTCCCTGTTTCATTTTTCCCCGGTATGATAACGCTTTCCGGAACTTCCTGCGCACTTTCTTGAGTTTTTGAATCGCTTTCCTGGGTTTTGCATACATTTTCTTCGAATTTGATAACATTTTCTGTTTTTTCCTGCGTGATTCCATATTTCTGTGCTACCATCTGTTTCCTTTTCTCGGCACTGTTCTTGCTTATAGCAAAGGCGGCACATACTAGTACCGCCACAATCACAAGAACCGCCATTGCTCTTGCTTTCTTCATTCTCTCTGCTCCTCTTAAGCTAATATTTTGTAATTTTGGATATATGATACCCTGAACAAACATGTTTTACATATTCCGTAATCGTCCACTAAGAAATAATAATTCTTCGGCAAATATAGATTTGGGTCGTTCCGATACCGCTCATCTCCTGATTTTCTTAGATAGCCCTCGTGTTCTGCTCCATCGAATAGTCTGACCTTTACTCTCCGCCCTAGGCTTTCTTCCAGTGTCTTTCTATTCATCCTGCGCCTCCTGTGCTGTTTCTCCTCTGGCATACGCATTGAAAGCATCCTCAAGCCCTATTTTTTCTATCACAACCATCAGACCGTATGTAAGTTTTACTAAATCAAACGCTTTTATATTCAGCAGCCCTACGCTTAAATCATCACTGCCGTTTTTCAGGTCTACGCAGCATCCTTGCTGAATTTCTTTCGTGCTCCCATCGTCATACATTACCGTAATCCCTGTAACTTCCTTGTCTTTTTCCTCGATTGTATAATCGTCCATCGTTATTCCTCCTGCCTATTTATCCTTTTATTTTTTCGGTAAACTTTTTCCTACGCTCCCTGCCTCTCTTGCACTTTATCGGGCAATCAGTCATTCGCCTTTTGTCAGCCTCCCCGGTATCTAGTCGAATTTCACTTCCGGTTATATAGCATCCAGCAAATTCTACATCCGCCATTGGAGCCGTCCAAAAAGGACACCAGGTACATGATTCAGGCAGATGCTCCGCCCTAATTTTGAAACCGAATTTTTCATAATTTGCAAGCATTGATATTTCTCCTCGTGATTCTAATTAAACGGTAAGCCGGTATCATCATCTGGAACGCTCATAAAACCATCTCCATTCGGAGTTGACATTTGACTGGCTCCCTGCGCCTCGCTACTGCCTTTGCTCTCTGCGAACTCCTGCTCCTCCACTGTTATTTCAGTGGTATATACTTTCTGACCGTCCTTGTTTGTATAACTTCCTGTTGTGATTCTTCCAGAAATAACAACTTTCGTTCCTTTTCTAAAATACTTCTCGGCAAACTCCGCCTGTTTCCCAAACGCTACGCAAGGGATGAAATCTGCTGTTGGTTCTCCCTCTCTTTTGAATTTTCTGTCTACCGCAACAGTGTATCTCGCTACTGCTGTATTGCTCCCCTGCGAATATCTAACCTCCGGGTCGCGCGTAAGGCGTCCTATCTCGATTGCTTTATTCATGTTTTTCCTCCTGCTCACTGCCATTCGTAAATCCAATTTCTGTCGTTAGGGCATCTCTGACCAGTTTTCCCTCCATATCGTATCCATACCCTTTGTAATCTGCTTTTCTGTTTAGAAAATCGCAAAACTCTTTACATTCTTCCTGAGAAGTAAAAAAATTGTGTATAGATTTTTCGTTTCAATATCTTCAAAATTTTTGTCATGGTCGATTATCATTCCTGGCAACACAGCGCTGCTGTCGGCAACAATATATCCACTTCCCGGCTCTCCTTTTTCTTTGTACCAGATGCGAACTCCGCCGCCTCTATCTTCCATCTCATATATTACATTTGCTTTCGGAAAATAGATTTTTGCATATTTTCTGCATTTGCAATCATCTTCAACAACTTTTCCTGACGGCAATGTAATTTTTACTTTCCTCCAGCTATCGCATTTATCACATTTTTGTTTATAAAGATTTTCCCAAGTTACAGACCACATAACTATTTTGAATTTTTCCATCAATTCCGTTATTCGTGCGCATCTTGCATTATATTCTGCATTCCGTATTGCTCTATCACACTCGTCTTTCTTCCTCTCGAAATCTTTCTTAACAGTATCGAAATTTTTTTTAATTCCCTGCAATTTTTTGTTTTCTTCACGAAGCCGGTTCATTTCCTCGGTGGTTTCTCTTTTTACAGACTTTTTTATAGCCTCTTTCAAATTATCTATTTCTTCCTGATATTCATTTTCTGTGTAAAAATCTTCATCCTCATAATCGTAAAACATAAATATCGTCCAGCTCCTTTCTACCAACAACTAACTGATGCACCATATTTCCGAGCAAGCTTGCGGCTATAACCTTTAGTACCCCCCCCGATTGTAATATAGGCTGTTCTTCTGCTGTTCATCTTTACATCTACCGGATTACCGCAAGTAAAGCATTTATAAGTAAATTCCGCAGTATTCATATTTGTCATGTACTTAAATTCATTGCCACACTTGCATTTCGTATAAAGTGGTTTAAGATTTACCAGTTCCGTTTCTTTGCCACATTCACATTTATAGGACTTGATTTTTTCTTTTGCACAGAATCCTTTTTCTTTTCCACATTTATCACATTTGATATACAGGAACCCTTTATATCCGTCAGGATGTTCCATATCCTGCGGCTCTTCGGTTTTCTCTGGTTCTTTCTTCCATCCAGTACCAAACAGGCTGTCATTCCGGCTGTGAGGCTTTTCCTGCATTTTTTTCACAAATTCTTGTGCTGTGATACTTTCATTGATTTCCTCCTCCTTTTCAGCTTTGGTATCAGTATTATCCTTAACACCGCCAATCGCTTTGATTTTATTATGGAATCTCATGGCATTATTAAGAAGTGACATGGTATCCGCATCGTCCATCTGAAATGTATTTTCTCCGTATCCACTAATGATTTTAACTTCCATCTTTTTTCTCCTTACTGTCTGTTTTTCTGCAAATCGTAAATGATTTTATTTACTGTATCAACCCACCGTTCCAGTTCATTCCAGTCTTTCTGCTCCCCTGTAAAAGGTCCAAGGAGCAGTAGCCTCTCGGATGCAGATAATCCACTTGACTTGTACTTCTTTTCATTATTCAGCAAATACTCTTCGCATTTCCTGTAAGCCTCCTCATCGAATGGCTTTCTTTCATGCTCATATGCACTGTATTCCGCCGGACTGCAACCGGCTATCTTTGACATTTCCATCATCGATATTTTTGCATCTTTCCGTAATGCTGATATGTACCCTGCGTACATTCTTTTTTGGCCGTTCAGATTCTGGATTCTGAATCTTTCCTGCATAGCTTTTGTTTCTGTAGCCTTAATCAGTTGCCGTACTTCGCATTTCTCATTCTCGCAATCATGTACGAAACCGCTTTTCCCATTTTCTCCATCCCAAAACCCGACAACGTGTTTGGTCGGTTCGTTGCATCTTTCACATTTTGTATTTAACAGCATTTCTCTTATGCCTCCTGTATTTTACAGAACACTTGCGGCAGCAATATTTCTTTCCTGGAATATCGGTCTGAAATATCTTCCTGCAATACAAGCACTTTCTTTCCTCCATCTTCTAACCTCCACTCATATCGAATAGGTCAAATAACGTAAGCTGTCCGGCAGGCAGTACCTTTTCTTCTGGAATCTTTTTCAGGCATTCCTCAATCTGCTTGCGACAATATTTAAAGCTGTCCTGGTAGCTTTCCGGGTGTTCATGCCGCCGCATCCCGACGTAATCATTCCCATTGATAAAACTCTGTAACCCCGTAATATATCCCATGACCGCACCGATATGGCACTGTACTTTTTGCCTTTCGTCCAGCTTTCCAAGATTCTGCATAATAAAAATATAATTTTCATCTGCCTTATAGACCAGGAGAGAGTTTTTTGCGTTTTCCCTGATTTCATCCATCCTCGCCATATAATAATTGTCTACCTGCGGAGGCGTTTCTCTGAAATATTCTTTCGGATAGTCCTTTTCTTCCAACTCTTCCTGGCACTTTCGCTTGTCGTATATGACATGGTTCCGCACAATGTTCATATTGAAGCCATCTTCGTATAATGGGTCGCTACCTCCATGTGTGTTTAGATATTCCCATCTTTGAAAATCTTTCTGTAAATTTTCCTGCAATTCCTCTGCCCTCGTCTTTTTCTTCGCCATTCTGCACCTCTTTTCTATCCCCTCCCCGGCATCCATGGGTGCCGGGATGAGAAGATTGATAGATTTCTATGCAATGGTACAAGCCGGAGCGCAGCGATTAGCCCAGTACGCGCTGTTGCTGTAGACGCTACCACCGGAGCCCACACACCACGCATGGTTCGAGTTGCCCCGAATAGCCGAACGGGTCCAGTGTCGGCAAGTATTGCCATCCTCTGTGAATTTCACTCTGTTCGCCTTGTTTTCGTAAAATTCGTATGGCGTTTCCTCCGGGTCGAACTCCTCTTTTGAAAGCAGGAAAAACAAATCTTCTGTCTGTTCTCCATTGCTGTTATTTTTCTTTACCTTTGCCAGATACGGAATAAGGTCTGTAAATCTTTCCTTGAACTCATCGCTCTGCAAGTATTCCCTTAATTCGGAATCCGCCCATACGTTACTGCCGTAATCCCCTTTCGTGTCAAACTCTCTTGCCTCAATCGCCACATGAGCCTGGATTGTCATACTATGGTCGAGTGTTTTGTCTGCAAGTTCCTCCACATCAAAGCCGATAACATCGTATGGAACCTCTTTTCCGTCAAACATAATCCAGATTGTATCTCCAACAGAAACATGATTCTGAATTTCTCCGTTTCTGATAAGTGCTCTTAATTCATCCAGCGTAAATGTTTTCTTGTATTTATGTGTGATGTTCAGCTCTTTTCCTGTATCTTTTGACTTTTCACGTTCCTGGTCTGAATCTACACCTGGCATGGCGCAGTTACAAAATGGATGCAACGGCTCTGCGCATACTGCCTCTGCTAATTTCTGTGCTGTTTCGTTTACTCTTCCTGCCGCAAATTCCAGAAACGCATCTCTTTCTCTCTTGATAAACTTCTTGCTGCCTACTGCCTCCATACGGAATCCGTATGCACTTAATCTGATTGAATTGATACTCATTCTTTTTGTCCTCCTGTTATTCAATATGTTTTGTTTCTCCTGCAAAGCAATTTCCACAGAACCGGTATATGCCTTTCTCCACCCTTTCAAAAGTCGGGAAAGTGTCACGCTCCGTTCCCATCTCATCGTCCATCACTCTGCTGTATGGCGCACCCACCTGTAAGTATCCATCTCTGTATATTCTTGGTGTTGTGACATCCATAAAATATATGAATACGCTTTCGTCCACCAGGTCGCCCGGTTTCGCATAATCATACCAACTATATTGGCAATTACCGTTTGCCTCTCTTTCCCAGTCTTTCATGGTCTTGAGCTTTCTCCGATGCATTTTCAGCCGCCTTTCTGTATTCGCTTACTATGTAGCTGTCCGCATGGAATCCGTTCAGGATATTAACTGCCTGTAATTCCGTTATTCCGCATCGGTTCTGTAACTCAATTCTTAATTCTCTTCGCTCCCTTATGCCCTGCCCTGCTGTGTCCGGCAGAGCTTTTGCGCGTTTCCGGTATTCTTCTGCAATCGCCCTTGTCAAAAGTTCTGCCATACCTCTGTTACCTCCTATACGCCCGAAGCAGACGTTTTCTGTAATTCTGTGATAACTTCTTTCAAGGCATATTTGCCATTCGCTGTAAGCTGCCTCTGCCAGCATCCATTCTTCGGTGACCATCTGAAACCATGTTTTTTTACGATGTCCCTTGTTTCTTCATCCGGTTTTCCGTCAAAGAAAAGCTGTAATCTCATAAGTTCTGTATTTTCTACCACTTTGAAGAAATCGTTCTCCGTTTCCTTAGTTCCTGCCTCTTTTACCTTTTTCAGTCTTTCCAGTCTTGCCTTGGTATTTTTGATTTTTGCATTATTGTTTGAAAGCTGATACCCTGCGAATGGTGCATCGCTCAAATGCCAACTTTCTGACATAGCCTTTTTCAATTCTTCCTGCTGTGAAACGGAAAGCTCCGGGCATCCCTCGACTGTTTTGTGTTTTCTCCAATATGCATTGACCGCTTTCATTCTGTCCTGAAGCTCTGTAAGGCTTTCCAGCTTTTCCTCCAACATTTCAATGGCCTGTGCGTCCCCAGATAAAATCGGCTGATTCATTGTAAGCAGGTTTGTAATCTTCTTTGCATAGGATTCCAGGCTGTTCCACTCCTGCATAAGTGAATCCCTGCGGCTGTTCTGCTTGTTCTTTTTCTTAACCGGGAAGTTACCGGCTCCAGAAATCAGAACTGACGGGCAACTTGCCTCGTTTCTGTAGTAAGAATTGTAGTATTCCGCCAGCTTCTTGCTGTATCTCCCTGCCATTCTTTCTGCCTTTTCAGCAAGGTTCGGTCTTTTCTCTTTGATTTTCTCAACAACCGCATAGATGTTCTCTACTCGCTTGCGGTATTCCTCTGTTGCGCTGCCCTGCTTATAATCACTCATCGAATTGGCATCATTGGCGGCTCTTGCCATATCCTCGCTGATTGTATAGAACTGAATATCCATCACTCGTCCTCCTCCATCTCTAATACTGTTCTGTGCTCATATTTCATCGTTGCCTGTGAATCTTTGAACTTTACAAGTTCCCAGTCCGAACTATAAGGATGGAAGCTAAAGTATCCATCACTGCCAACTGATATGCTCGCTGACATTTCCTCGCCATTTCCTTTTAACACCTCCTGAATCGCTTTCAGGTGCGGATATACTGCTTTGCACAACTCCGTGAACTGTTTCTCTGTCATTTCAATTTTTTCTTTGCTCATTTTTGTGAGTTCCTTTCTTATTCTGCCGTTGCGTGGAAGAACATTCTTTCCACTTCCTCTGCTCCCTCTTCCGCATCCATGATACCGGCTGCCATCTCATTCAGGATTGAGCCAACATACAATGCCTGTAATGCTTTCCCTGTCTGAATCAAAATCATCTGCACACCGTTCTTTTCCTTGGCTGTAGCAGTTGCTCCTGTTCCGTATAACCTGTTTTCTACTGCATTCATAAGCTCTTTGAATAATCCCATCTTCGTACCTCCTTGTGTTAAAACTCATTATATTGAGTTGTTGAGTATATACTAACACGTAGTAGGTAGGTGTCAATACCTTTATTAACAAAATCTCAATTTTATGAGTTTACTTTTCAGGTGGTACTATTTCGAGAGAATATCCCATAGAATTTATGACGTGCTCAATAATTATGAATCTTGCAGAATCATCCTCTGTATCAGCCGCTATATCTTCCAGCTTTGTTATATCCGGCTTTCCATCCTGCGTCAGTCTAATCTCGAAGCCAAGACCGTCTGCAATCTTTTTGATTGTTCCATAGGTCGGTGATACTCCCACATTCAGTTTGTACCAAAGATTCTGCCTGGTCCATCCGATACGTTTTGCTGCCTCCTCGTATGTAATACCATTATCGAGCATATACTGCTTGAATTTTTCTATAATATCCACTACCTACACCTCCACAAAATTGAATTTTGGATGTTTCTTTCGCTCCTCGCATTTCCGGAACCACTCCTGCACCTTTTCTGCACAGAAATCTTTCCCGGCTGTATATTTCCCACTTGAAAAAATAATGCCGCTTTCACTGTCAATTTCGTGAATCCAGTACACATATCCCCCATAATTCGGTCGTACTGAAATTTCGTACCACTTCCCGAATCTATTGGTCGGAAATGTCAAGAAATCGCATCCCGGCTTTTTGGTATAGTCAAGCTGCATCTGGTCGAATATCCAATCTGCCAATTCGTCCAGATTTTCAAACGTCTTGTCGAACGCTTTCTGGTTATAATCGTTATAATACTTTACGATTTTTGCTGTTATCATTACGCACATTCCTCCTGGTATTTGTATTTTATGCCCTGCATATTCTCTTCCCATTTGGCAGATTCTGGCGTTAATTTTACGAACTGTTCTACAATCTCGAACAGTTCATCTTCGTCCAGTTCCACCATCGGGCAGCCGTATTTGCTTTCCAACTCTTCCTGCTCCTCATCCAGGAACAGATAGTCCTCTCTTAATGGAGGCGGCTCTTCATCATCCCACTGGCTCCGCCTGCGTGGTGGGTTTTCATATTCTTCTCGCCTGCGCTCCCAGTATTCGTCCTCGTCCGGTATATTCCACACTTTAGTCCTCCTTGAGATTCCCCAGGATTTCATCCGCCCTTTGCATAATCTCTGCAAATTTATTGTTTGTCTCTTCCATCTCCTGGCGTTTCTTCTCTCTTGCCTTGTAAAATTCTTCATTTTTCAGCTCATCTTCCCACCCATTTATGAAATGTCGAACCTCCCGGACATTATTAAAACCGCGTTCGTTTTCATAATCATTTCTGGCTGTGAAGATAACGTATTTCTTTTCCCTGCGCTTATCATCAATGGCAACTCCGAAATACAGCTCATCTCTCTGCTCCTCATCAAGAGGCTCGAATCTTACATCATCATAAAGCGGACCGACCATCGGGCAATTATTTTTGAACCACACCCGGTAGTTATCCAGTATGTAATCGCTTGTGATACCTTTCAGAATCCCCCAGATTTTCGCCAATCTTCCTGCAAGTGTCTTATCATCGCAAAACCAGTCATACCAGCCTGCCTCAATCTGTGTTGCTCTGTCTTTCGCAAGGAAATCTCCCTTTCGGTATCTCTCGCAAAACTGTCTTAATGTCATATCTGCCATAGTTATTCCTCCTATTGTTCATCGTTTGTGCTCATCGCCTTGTGCTCCACTCTCCGGCGTTCAGACCTTGCTTTCTTTTTCAAGTTCCTTTTCCATCTTTTGATTGTCTGCGCTTTTGTATGGTTCCGAGAGAAATCGAAATCATCCAGGACGTATCTTCCTCCGCTTTCTCTTTCTCCGTATGCGTGCATCTTTCTCCGGCTCACGCTTCTGCCCTCCCTCCATTCTGTATCTGCCTCTTAATCGAGGCAGACTTCCTGCGAAATTGTGTACTGTTCTTTTAATTTATCAAACGCTTTATTGGTTACCCGGTATTCGTTCCAACCTACCCGGTAATGCCCCGGTGTGCAGAAATCTTTATCCGTATATTTTTTCAGGAAAGTAATTCCCCGACCTTTGATTTCCAGTGGCGTATCAATAAACCAATGACCGCCATAATATCCCCGGCTCGCCTCCATCTGGCAATCAGGCTTTGTGCCTCCCATCTCCGGCGTGTACTGGTATACCCCAGGTTCGGTTGCATCCTGCGCCTCCTGTTCTTCTGGCTGTGCCAGCTCAAGGCGTTTTCCCCTGCCAATCCTGCGAAGAGTGTACATCTCTTTTTCAGAAATATATCCTTTCTGGAAAAGCTGTTCTACGCTTTCAAGATAGAAATTGCAGGATTCCAAAGAACTGCAAATCTCAAACAACTGAATCAGGTTGTTGTAACCGTTGCTATGTTGTACAGGAAACTGGATAATCTGTGCTGCCATGATTTTGACCTCCTACTCACTTTTATGTGTTCAGTAACTCGCTCTTATGAGTTTAATATAACACGTAGTAGGTAGGTGTCAATACCTTTATTTACAAAAAGCTCAAAAAAATGAGTTTTATTTCTTTTCCTTGCTTTCCTCTGGATTTTTCTTCGGTCTGCCTCCGAGTTTCCCTCTTTCCTGCTGTTTTCGGCAGTATTCCTTTCTCGCCTCTGTTTCCATATCCATTTTTGTCCGAATGAATATAAACGCCATATCTGCCGCCGCGCTCAAGTCTTTTGGTTCTTCGCCCCTCCACCTGTAAATCATAAGAGCTTTGAAGAGCGTTCCCATATCTCTATCGCTCAATGTCATTACCGGCTCTGCAATATCAGGATGCAGAATTAAATCTTCCATGCCCCGCACCTCCTATCTGCCTTTCTTGATTCTATCTGCCTTTGTTTTTGTTGCCTCACTTTGAAGAAATTTCTTTATTCCCTCTCTGCAATACTGCCCTGTGTACGGATTCGGGCACGCGCCCTCGCCATCTTCATGCGCAATCGCATCATCATAAATACAGTACGCGCATTTCTTGAATGCCCCTCTCAATATTGCACTTGCTATCGCATCATCGCTTGCACTGTTAAGCATTTCCCTTACTGTCATAGCTCCCTGCACCTCCTGTTCTGAATAAATCACACGCCATCATAAAGCCTGCAATGAATCCCTGCTTTTCTCTGCTATCTCCATACTGGACCATGCTGTCCCATATATCGCCCTGCAATTTCATAAGGCTGTTATCTGCTTTGCTGCATATATTTCTAAACTGGCGAATCGCCTCCTGCTCCTCTCCGCTTTCTGCTCTCTCCATCCGCTCATCGGCATATGCCTGATACAGTAAATCAATCGTTCTCACTTTCCGCCCTCCTGTTCCATTATCCTAAGTAATCGTACCTGGTGTGCCAGTGGTATTGGTAAAATCCATTGGCAGGGTTAATTCCCTCGTACCGCTCTCGCCATTCTTTCAGCATCCCTCGGTATGTAAACAGCTCTCCTGTTTCTTTATTCCGGTACAGTTTCGCCGGCTGTCCGCCAGTATCTGATTTATCCATCCTGCTCGCCTCCCTCTTCCGGTAAATACTCAACTTTAATGTGAGCCGCCATGAAGCAATCAGGTTCTCCGTCAAATTCGTTGCCTGCGGATGAGTTGAGCGTATCTCCTCTTTCCTCACAGCACTCTCTCGGACTGCAACAGTCTGTATTCTTCCAGAGCTTTCCGTTTTCATCCTCATACACGTACCGTCCCCAATCATCCCTGCCGATATATTTCAGATGCAATGTTTTAATCTTTACAGCAGCCAATTCATAATTGATAACATCAAAATGTCCGAGCGGCTTTTTGTATTTGATATACCCCCATGCCTGGCAGCCTACTTCCTCAACAAACTTTTTATTGTCGAAGTTCTCAATCTCCAGGACTTCGTTGTTTTTTGGCTTCGGGTATCCTCCCAGCATGATTGGACGCTGTGTACTGTAATACTTGTATCCTGCCAGGGCGATTTCCTTTTCTTTCGCATCAGGGTAATGTGCTATGACATCCTGTTTCGCATCCTCTATTGTTTTGAATGGCCCTGTCCCTGCGGCTCCCTTTTCCTTGTCCTCATCATAAAGAAAATGATTGTGGTATCCATCAACGTCCTGGACTATTGCGATATGATTCACGTATCCATCGTCCATATGCAGTGTTGAATGAAACATTGCTACAATATTCGCCATCATTTGTGTGTCCTCGCTTTCTGCCCTCGTACCCTCCGGGGCGGGTAACTGTTTTATAATTCAAATGCCATTGCTGCATCTTTCTCCGATGCTCCCTGTGCCATGCAGGCGTTATATCTCATCAACTGCCGTTCCTCCTTAATCTCCCTGATTCTCTTTAAGGTTGTCCAGTCCACCAATGCGCCCACGCAATACGCCTTTTCCATAAGCTCCTCGACTTCGCTGATTCTTTCCTGGACCTCATCCCACTGCTCGTCTGTATATGTGTGTGCCGGTGCCTCCTGCATATCAATTTCGATGCATTTCAGCTTATCGTGCATTGAATACAGGTTGAAATGTTCACTCTCGTTTACTCTGTACTTTTTCATCAGCTCTGCTCCTCCTAAAACATAGTATCAAGAATCCTCTGGATAAGTTTTCCGCTTTCCTCAACCAACTGCTTGTTATGTCTGTTGTCCTGCACAGCCTGTTTAAATTCTGCACTATCCGGGTTGTCCGCAAATTCAACAATTCTTCTGGCGGATTCTTCTGTTCTTCTTATCGCCTCCGTCTGGCTATAGGCAAGAAGAGATTTTATTGCGCCAGCCTCTTCCAACGTGAGAACTTTCTGTTCAAGTTCTTCGACAGTTCTCTTCTCTGCTTCATAATCTTTCACTGCACTTTCGTACATTTCTTTATATTTTGCTGCCTCTGCCGCCGAACTTTCAGCTCTCTGTTTCATACTGCATCCGAAATCATTTTCGATATTATCCTTGGCAATTTCAAAGCATCCCTCAAATGCCATGCCGATATAGCTATCCTCTCCAAGGTCTGCCACGATTTTTTTGATTTTTTCCAGTGCTTTCAGCTCCTGTTCTTTGGTTGCTGCCATTTCTATGTCCTCCTGCATTCCGCTCTTGATTTCTTCCACCGCCCTGCTATAATAAAAGGGTAAGGCTTGGCGGTGGCAGGAACCGCCTTACCCTTATTACGGATTGGAAACCCTCTTACTTACCAGGTGTCGGGGTTTCCTTTTTTAATACCTCAATTTTTTTTCGTATGATGCCTGCGGCATCTTCTCCGGTCTTTGCTTTCAGTTCCACGTTCTCTGCTAATGTTTCTAAAAATAAAATCAACTCTGTCTGTGTCATTTCAAGTTCCTCCATGTACTCTCAACCTCCTGCCTCGGTTTATTTCAACTCGTTTTATTGAGTTGTTGACATTATAATAACACGTAGGTTAGTAGTGTCAATATGCTTATTTACAATTTTTGAAAAAGTTTTCGAGGTACAAATGAACATAAATATATTTATATATCTGTATCTTTATCTGTTTCTGTATCTGTATCGGGTTTTTTCGGTTCAGAAAATAACCGTTCGTTAATTCAGTTTTTATTTTAGAAATGAATCATCAGAAAATCCTTATTTTATGCGGTTTTCAAGGATTGTTAGAAAATAACCGTTCGGTTTTTCGGTTTTCTGTACTGGGTGGTACAAATTTTGAAGTGCAGGTTTGTACCTGGTATAAAGTCAAAAATAAACCGAAATTTTCCGAACGCATAAAAAATAACCGTTCGGTATCGGTCGGTTACCAAACGATTATTTTATCAACTCAATATTTTGTGGATAATGTGAATAACTCTGGGGATAACTCTGTTATTGTATCTGCTCAATATCTCCATTATCGAGATAAACTATAAAATCCTGGAGGACTGTTCCGCTAAACATCAGATTAGCATCGTGCTCCTCTCCTTTTACATACTCATGGACCGTAACGAACAGATTGCCGCTAAGATACTGTATCTTCGTTGTGGTATTGTTATAAAAATTCACAATACAGTGAATCTCATCATCGTTCGTAAATTTCCATTGGTAGTAATCTTTTGCATATTCCACCATCTGCACATCCGCAGAAATGGCAGACACTCTCCATTTTCCTGTAACATCATTCCGCACTTTATCTCTGGAAAATGTCGCATCTATATCGTGGCAGCTCTTATCGCTGATTCCGTACATTCCATCCCGGTGCGGTACTTCCTGCGTGTCCTCTGTTTCCGCAGGCTCCGTTGTTTCTTCCGGCTTTATCAATTCCCCTGTTGCGTAGTTGTATGCATCCTTACCGGTTGTAGGATAATACAGGTGTCCGTTCTCGCTGTCAGTGATATAAACAACCGTCCAGCTATTATTCAGGTACTGGCATCTGACAATAAGATTTTGTGCATCTGTGATAAGGTAAGCCTCCATATCGACAACACTTCCGGCTGTCTTGTAATTCCCCCAATAACAATCAGAAACTTTCTTTACTCCAATCGACTGTAAAGCAGTTTCTAAAGCCTTGACCACTCCATCCCCATCCGGGCATGATTCAGCCTGTTCTTGTGTTATTTTCGTGAATCCGTCCGGCATTTCTACCGCCGATGTCGGCTCCACTTCGCTGCTTTCGCTTTCAGCTACGCGCTCGGTCTGCGAGGTATCAACTTCCGTTGTACCCCCCCCCC
>UQFC01000028.1 GCA_900540335.1 uncultured Clostridium sp.
AAGCGCATAGCAAGACTTTTTTGTAAAAATATGATATACTGTTAAGGTTTCTACAATCTGCTTCTCCTCTTACCTGCTTCCCGCAGCCATATCCTCTCTGGTATCCACGTCCTCCAGTTCCCGCAAATCTCCCGTTTCATACCGGTATACATCCTGCGGATGGGCAGCGAGAATAGCCCTGCCTCCCTGATCTCCCAAAAGACTTTTCAGCTCCGGCACATAGCTTACAGAGAAGACGGCAGGACTTCCGTCTCTTCCCCTGCAGGACACAGTTCCAAGGCCTGTTTTTCCTGCCTTCCATCCGTTAACAAGGCCGGAAATAGTCTTTTTGGTCAGCCATGGCTGATCGCATACTGCAAAGCAGATTCCATCCAGACTTCCCTGCTCCAGCTCCTCCTTCAGTGCATCCAGAGCCAGATGAATGGAATGAGAAACGCCAAGGCTGCTGTTTCTGTTTTCTACGGTTGTAAACCCGTATTCTTTTCCGCTCTGAAGAATCTCCTCATACTGGCTTACCAGAATTTTTCTGCGGAAAACGGTTTTGGAAAGTCCCGCGGTTTCCTCCAGGATATGGCGGTACATGGGCATACCGTACACCGGAACCAGCAGCTTGTTGCTTTCAAAACGCCTGCTGTCCCCGGCAGCCAGAACGACCAGAGCAGTCCCCGGATTTGCCGCCTGATGGCAGAGAATTGCCTCCAGAACCCCGCCTCCAATAGAAGAGGCCTTGTCAGACACCGTAAAGCAGTGCTTTCTCTCACATCTGGGATCCACATCTCCGGATTTCATTCCCTTTGTCACCAGAACCCCATCCTGCAGAAGGCCCCGCACCACTCCGTCTATCTGTGCATAGATTGGAGTTTCTCCGGCATATCCCACCAGATCACCGGCCTTCACCTGATCCCCGATGGAGACTGCGCCGCGGAATACTCCGTCATCCGATGCCCGGATCAGGCGCTCCAGCCCATAACCGCCAATCAGCCCCGGCACTCCTGTATTTGCAATTGCCGGACCGTCCCAGATGCATCTTCCCAGATAATGGCCCCGCTTGCTTTCTACCACGCAGTGACAGTCTGTTCCTGCGCAGAATCCCGGTCCGACTGCAATCACCGTAGGCGCGTCTGTAATCGAGGTTCCTGTATTGTATTTTGCCAGAATCGCATCTACCACAACCTGAGGCTTCATCTGCTTCACGATTTTTGCCTCTTCATCCACGACTACTGCAACCTTTCCACCGGCGATGGCAGCCTTCACTTCCTCCAGGGAATCGCACCGGACGCCGGTCACGTCCTCTACCTGTGTCTCTCCCAGATATACTGCCGGAGAAAAGGCAACGGTTCTCCTTACCGTTGTCGGCGTGCCAATCTCCGTCATAATAATCTGATATCCGCATCTGTGCAGTCTGAGAGCAATGCCGCTGGCAAGATCTCCTGCTCCCTTAATCACTGCCAATCCTCTGTTTTCCATGATTTCCTTCTCCTTTTTCTGTCTTGTTTCTCTTCTGTCTTCAGCTTCCCCGTTTATCTGCCGGAAATTTTCCCCTTATTTCCGGTAGGCAGTTACCGCGCAGCCCTTCTGCATGGTTACAGGAAGAAGCCTCAGAATCTGCCCTGCCGCCTGCAGCTCTTTCTCTCCGTCTGCCTGGTTCAGCACTACCCGGTAATATCGGCCCTGAACCTCCTTATGGCTTCCTCTCTCATCCATAAGAATCAAAGCCAGATCCTCCGGCGTAATCAAATCCTCATCCTTTCTCATCAGCCACCTGCCATATTCCCGGAACCGGAAACAGGTGTCCGCAAAAGTTCCTCCCAGCGCGGACAGTCCTGCGCAGGCAATCACAAGGCCTGTCTGAGGAATAATCACCGGTTCCCATTCTCCCGGAACCTTAACCGGCTTTTTCTTTGCTCCGTCTGCTTCAATCAGAATCACATCTGCAAGATTAAGCAGACGCTCCATTTCCTCCGGCTCGCCCAGTCCGTCCGGCATACTCAGCTTATATTCCTCGTCCTTCTTTATCAGCGGCTTTCCCGCTGTAAGGATTTTTCCCTCCCACATGTCAGCCGTCACTTCTCTCACATGATCCACCAGGGCGGAAAGCCCGTTTTCCGGACATTGAATGTGGGTGCTGGTAGTAACCAGAACACGAAGGCCCTGCTCCGAAAGCTCCTCTGCCAGCTGATAAATCGTGGTGGTTTTTCCGCCTCCGCCTACAACAGAAATGATCCGGGGCAGCTGCTCCTTCTTCTCAAATCCCAGAGCTGTCATCAAATTCTTTCCCGGTTTCAGTTTTCCTGTTTCCTGTTCTCTGATCCAGACCTGATTTTTTTGAAGCTTCTGGTTTTGTTTTCCCTCGTTTTTCGTCATTTCTGCCATGTTTCTTTCCTCTCTTTTCCTATTATATTTCTGCATTTTCCGTCTGCTGCCGGATGTGTGTTCCGCAGCGCCAAAGTCTTACAGAAAAAAGCCGAATCGCCTGCCAAAAAACGGCAGATCATCCGGCTTTTCTATACTCAATGCAGAACTGCTATTTTTTTAGCCATTTTCCGGCGTATGAATACATAACATATAATGTGTGCCGTAAATGTCAGTACCCAGGATACCGGATAAGACAGATACAAGGTCTCCAGAGTCCTGTTTGATGCAAATACAGTAACAACCCAGAAGATACGGAATCCGCAGGCTCCGGTCAGCGATACCAGCATCGGCGCTACTGAATAACCGATTCCTCTCAGCGCTCCCACCATTACATCCATAATTCCGCAGAGAAAATACGGACCGCAGATCATGCGAAGCCGGTTCATTCCGTATTGAACAACCTCCGGATCGGAAGAGTAGATTCCCAAAAGCTGCCGTCCTGCCAGAACGGCGCCTCCTCCCATAACGATTCCTACCATAATAACAATGGCCTGACAGTAAATCAGAATTTTGGTCATTCGTTTATAATTTCCCGCTCCAAAGTTCTGGCTGGTAAAGCTCAGAGCTGTCTGATACACTGCATTCATAGATGTATAAACGAATCCTTCAATATTGGCAGACGCAGTGTTTCCCGCCATGGCAACTGCACCAAAGGAATTGACAGAGGACTGAATCAGCACATTGGAAATAGAAAAAATTGCTCCCTGAAGACCGGCCGGAAGACCGATTTTCGCAATTTTCTTTACCTTATCTCCCTTTAGCTTCAGTTTGCTTTTCTGCAAACGGTAAGGCGCATCTGAGCGCGCCAGGCACTGAACAATCAGAGTAGCAGAAACACACTGGGAAATCGCTGTAGCCAGGGCCACTCCTGCTACTCCCATGGAAAACTGAATCACAAAAATCAGATTCAGCACCACATTGATCACTCCTGCAGTCAGAAGGAAGTACAGCGGTCTTCTGGTATCTCCGATAGCTCTTAAAATAGCGCTTCCAAAGTTGTAGATCAGCATTGCAGGCATTCCCAGAAAATAAAGCTTCATATACAGAGTAGACAGTCCCAGAACCTCATCCGGTGTTCCCATCAGCTCCAGCATAGGATCGGACAGGAAAAATCCCACGAAAATCAGGATCACTCCGCTGATTCCTGCAAGAAGGATGGCTGTATGAACCGTCTCCTCCAGATCTTTAAGCTTGTTAGCCCCGTAAAACTGGGCAACCAGCACATTCGCTCCAATCGACAATCCAATAAACAGGTTCACTAACAGGTTAATCAGCGATGAGGTGGAACCTACTGCCGCCAGAGATTCACTTCCCGCAAACCGTCCCACTACAATAATATCTGCCGCATTAAACAACAGCTGAAGAATGCCCGACAACATCAGCGGTACTGCAAACACGATCAGCTTAGATAACAGCGGACCGCTGCACATATCCATTTCATAAGTTCTGGCCCCTTTTTTCTGTGCCATGATCTTTCCCTCTCTTTTCTCTTTTTCTAAATGTATTTGTCTTTTTTGTTTCCGCCTGAATTGTAGCACATCCCTCAAAAGGTTTCAATCTCTGCCGTCAAATGGTTACAGTGCCTTATAAATCACCAGAGCTGCCGCCACACCAAGAATCCCGGCCATTGTAATCTTAATGGAAAGACCAAAGGTAATCACCACAACTCCCAGGTTCAGAACCAGAGGTTCATCCAGTCCGAAAGACTGCCCGAAATTCAGCCAGGAAAGCCACGGAATCCCTTCTGCCATATTTCCCAGAAAACCGCCCAGGACAATGCCTGCCAGCAAAAGCAGCAGGAGTATCCAGAAATTTCTGTTTCTCATCTTTCTTCTTCCTTCCTACAGAAGCAGTTCTTGCCATGCTTCATACTGAATTTCTGCTTTTTCCACCGTTTCCAGAAGCAGGTTCCGGCTGTCTGCCGGCGCCGACCAGGCAAGACCGCAGCCTGCGGTAATCTCCCTGGGAACAGGAATCATCCGACCCGGAACTTCCCGCTCCTGAAATTGTTTTTCTGCTGCCATGGCTTCTGTTGTTGTATGAAACGTCATAACCACCCGAAGTTCTTTTTTCCTCATCTGTCTCTCCTGCTGTTTCTGTTTATTCCACTTCCCGACACAGCTGCTCTACTGCATAAACAGCCGTCTCCACCTCTTTCCGGGTGTTAAGATGGGAAAAGGAAAACCGGACGGCTCCCTGATCCCTGGTTTTCAGAGCCTCATGCATCAGGGGCGCGCAGTGAGCTCCTGCCCTGGTCTGGATTCCATACCGCTCTGCCAGCTCTCCTGCGGCCCATCCGGAATCCTCCTCCCCGATATTAAGAGAAACCACCGGAGTCCGAAGAGCTTCTCTGGACGAAAAATCACCATACACCCTTACCGGAGAAAGTCTGCTCACCTGATCATAAAAATACCACATCAGATCCAGCTCCTTTTTCCGCAGAACCTCCTGTCCCTGTTCCCGGATATAGGCCAGAGCCGCCTGAAGCCCTGCAATTCCGTGACCATTTAAGGTTCCTGCCTCCAGAGCCACCGGCATCTGAGCGGGGTGTTCCCTGCTGTAGCTTAAAATCCCGCTTCCTCCCACTGTCAGAGGACGGACCGTAATTCCCTTTCGTACACAGATCCCCCCGGTTCCCTGGGGACCTAAAAGCCCCTTATGACCGGTAAAGCACAAAATATCAATGCCCATGTCCTTCATATGAATCGGAAGAATACCTGCGCTCTGGGATACGTCTGCAACAAAAAGAATTCCTCTGTCCCTGCACATTTTTCCAATTGTCTTTAAATCAGTCGCATTGCCTGTCACATTGGAGGCATGGGTACAGAACAAAGCCTTTGTTCCCGGTTTCAGCTCCTGCTCCAGTCTCTCCATGGAAAGGCATCCCGTTTCGTCTGCCGGTACAATAGAAAGGGACACCCCCTGCTTCTCCATCCGGTACAAAGGTCTTAAAACAGAATTGTGCTCCATTGCCGTGGTAACCGCCCGATCTCCGGGATTCAATATTCCCTGAATCACCGTGTTCAGGGCAGCCGTAGCGTTAGGCGTAAAGGCCACCTGCTCCGGACCGTCTCCTCCAAAAAAATCACACAATGCTTCTCTTGTTTCATAAATCATCCGGGAGGCTCCCAGACTTGCGCTGTGAGCTCCCCGGCCGCTGTTTCCCAGACAGTTCATAGCAGCTGTCACCGCCAGAACCACAGGTTCCGGCTTGGGCAGTGACGTTGCCGCATGATCCAGATAAATCATAAGTTTTAAACGCCTCCTGTCAGACGCACCCAGACATCCTCCTTCGGAAGAACTCTTCCCACAACCGCATAAGGAGTATCCAGTCCCTCGGTCTGGAAATCAGATAAGATTTTCTCTGCAGTCTCCGGAGTGACGCTCACAAGGAGTCCTCCTGAGGTCTGAGGATCAAAGAAAATATCCTGAAGCCATTCCTCTGCTCTGCTTACATCTGCATCCTGTCCTGCATAAGCTCTGTTTTTGTATGCCCCCTCAGGAATCAGACCCATTTTAGCATACTCACAGGCCGCCGCCTGCAGAGGCAGTCCGGCTCCGTCAATTTCCACGGTAACTCCGCTTCCCTTTGCCAGCTCCAGGCTGTGTCCTGCCAGTCCAAATCCCGTTACATCGGTACAGGCATGAATTTCATAGCGGTCAAAAATCTGCTTTGCCTTTTTATTTAAGGAGGTCATAACCCCAATCACTTCTGCCTCCGCCTCTTTCGATGCCAGCTCCGCCTTAACGGCTGTATTGACAATTCCCGTTCCGAGAGGCTTTGTCAGGATCAGAACATCTCCGGCGACAGCGCCGCAGTTTTTCAGAATCCGATCCGGATGAACAAAACCGCTTACGCTCAGCCCGTATTTTGGCACATCATCCTGAATGGAATGTCCTCCCGCCAGCACAGCTCCAGCCTCTTTTACCTTGTCTGCTCCGCCCCGCAGAATCTCTGCCAGGAATCTGGGATTGACGCAGTTTGGCCATGCCACAATATTCAGAGCCACCTTCGGCTCTCCTCCCATGGCATAAATATCACTGAGGGCGTTGGCTGCCGCCACCTGTCCAAATACATAGGGATCATCCACCATGGGAGGGAAGAAATCCAGAGTCTGGATCAATGCCACATCATCATTGACCTGATAAATGGCTCCGTCATCTGAGGTTTCGATTCCAACCAGAAGTCTGGGATCCTCAAATTTGGGAAGACTCTCCAAAATCCCCGCTAATGTCCCCGGTCCTATTTTCGCAGCACAGCCTGCCGTGTGTGCAAGTTTTGTCAGTTTTACTTCTTCGTCTGGTATCATAATGCTTCTCCTTCTCCTGTTTTATCTGTCTTCACAGACTTTTTTGCCTCTGTCTGTCAGCGCCTGCTTCTTCTACATCTGGTGGCGGACAATGGCATATTCATCCCCCAGCCGGTAGTAAAGACAGTCATAAAACCGATCCTCCATAAACCGCGCCATCTCGTCCTCATCCAGATTGACGCCGCAGACATAACACTCATAATCTTCGTCGTATTCATAATACATGCAGCTGTCACAGCTTGATTTTCTCTGCTTCATACACGCCTCCCTTCCCTTTTTCGTGCTGAACCTGTCAGCCTGTGCTTTCGCATTCTCCTACTGAAAATTATATCACATTTTTTCTGGTATGCAAACTTTTTGGAAGATTCTCTTCTGTTTTATCATTTCTCTTCTGTTTCCGGGGACACAGGAACAGAAATCGCCCGGTTCAGGGCAAAGGAATAAATCAGTCGTTCCTTTACCGGCTTGCCTGTCATCTGAGTCAGCGCCCGGCCGTAGTAATCCAGCTGCTCCCGATAATGACGGATCAGAACTTCCTCATTATCCGCCCGATCCGTTTTATAATCCATCAGAACCAGACCGTCCGGCTCTTCAAAGTATGCGTCAATAATACCCTGAATCAAAACCAGCTCGTCAGAATCGCCGGCTCCCATTTCCCTGGCCGGAATTCCTATAATAAACTGCTGCTCCCTGTGAAGCCTTCCCTCTGCCAGAGCGCAGGACATTCTTTTTCCCAGGGGAGACTGAAGAAAACGCCAGATCGCCCGGCTGTCTATCAGGGAACGATTTTCTTTTGTATATCGTTGTTCCTCCACCATCTGCTTCAGACATGCTTCTGTCTCCTCCCGGCTGGTAATACGATCCAGGGGAAGCAGCTCCATAGCCCGGTGATAGGCGGTTCCCTTTACGGCTCCTCCTTTTCCGCGCCTCTGTGTCTCTGCCGTCTTTTTTTCCTGCTCCTCTTCCTTTCTGTCATCCAAAGCCTCTGTCTGAACGCTTTCTGATTCATCCGTCAGCTGCCCCTGCTTTTTTAATTCTGAAACAGACATTTTCGTATGAAGCAGAATGTCCGCCTCGTAGGGATACTCATAGGACAGATGCTTCTCCAGCATCTCTCTCCAGTCCTTCTCGTATACCTCCTCCGGATCCAGAGTCTTCAAAAATTCTCTGGAGGCCCTGGTCTTCACCTGACGTTTCAATTCCTCTCCCACTATCTGCTGCAGGGGAATCTCCTCCAGCAGGATTCTGACTCCTGTGCTTCCCAGACTCATGAGAAGCCAGTCCAGATAAGAGCCGGCTCCCGCAAGAACTGTGTAGGGAATCTGTCCGTCCGCCTCTGGAACGATTCTGTATTTCTCCAGCTTCTTTTCCAGATTCCTATCGGTTCCCGTCATAATCAGCTGTTCCTTTGCCCTGGTCATTGCCACGTAAAGTACCCGCAGTTCTTCTCCCAGATTATCCAGCTCCATTTTACGGCGCAGTACATTTTTCTTTAAGGTTGCGCTTTTCAGACGGTTTTCCAGATCCAGATAATCTGTGGCAATTCCAAGCTCCGGATCAATCAGAAGACGGCTGTAGGTGTCCTGACGATTGAATTTTTTCCCCATTCCTGCAAGAAACACAACCGGAAACTCCAGTCCCTTGCTTTTGTGAATACTCATAATCCGGACCGTATTTTCTTCTTCTCCTACAACAGAAGCCTCTCCAAAGTCAGAATGATATTTCTTGAGATTTTCAATGTACCGGATAAAATGAAACAGCCCCTTATAGCTGGTATTTTCGTACTCGACAGCCTTTTCTACCAGCATGTCAAGATTGGCTCTTCTTGTTTCTCCTGCTGCCATGGCAGATACCATCCTGTAATATCCGGTATCCTCATACACCTGGTAAATCAATTCATGTATCGGCAGATATACGCTCTGCCGGCGCAGCTTTTGCAGAAGAGTCTGAAACCGAATCAGCTTTTGCGTCAGCTCATCGCCCTGTGATTCTGCCAGCTCTGTCCATGCGCGGACAGCGCCGTAAATTCCCCTGTCCTGTCCTTTTGGAAGAAGTCTTTTATACCAGCCCATCAGCCGGGCCAGCTCCTCGTCTGTGATTCCTCCCATAGGCGATTTTAATGCTGCTGCCAGAGGAATATCCTGCATGGGATTGTCAATCACCGACAGCATACTGAGAACCGTTTCCACTTCAACCGTAGTAAAATATCCGGTTCGCGACTCTGCATAGGCGGGGATTCCTTCATTTAAGAGAACGGAAAGAAATGTCTCCGTCCATCCTGTTGTGCTTCTCAGCAAAATCACCATATCCCGGTACTGGGCAGTCCGGTATTTTCCAGATTTCTTGTCCCAGACAGCCATCCCCTTTTCCGGATCGGTCATTGCGCGAATCTCTGCTGCAATCATCTTTCCTTCAATTTCTCTGGCCGTATAGTCAGCGGCCTCTTCCTCCATCTGATCCAGGGCTCCCTGACCGGTATCTGTCACCAAAAGCCGAGGCAGGCCCGCACTCATCCGGAAGGCAGGGGAGTCTGACGCTTCCTCTTCTTCCTGCACAGAAGGAACCGGCTGAAAGACTGCCCCCGGATGCAGAGCCGCATCCTCTGTATACCGGATATTTCCCAGGTTTTCCGTCATAATCCGGAAAAATACATCATTCACTCCGGAAAGCACCTGTTCCCTGCTTCTGAAATTCTGATGCAGCTCAATTTTTTTCGTTTTTCCCTCTCCGGCCTCATAAGGCTCATAAGTATTATATTTTTCCAGAAACAGCTCCGGTCTGGCAAGCCGGAACTTGTAAATGCTCTGCTTCACATCTCCTACCATAAAAACATTGTACTGGCCAAACCGTTCCCTGGACACCGCCTGCAAAAGAGCTTCCTGTACCAGATTGCTGTCCTGGTATTCATCTACCAGAACCTCTTCAAACTGACTGCTCAGCTCATCAGCCGCCTCTGTATACACGATTCTTCCCTCTTCCCGTCGAATCAGAACCTTCAAAGCCTGATGCTCCAGATCATTAAAATCCACCAGATTTCTGTCTCTTTTTTTCTCCTGGAAGCGCCGGTCAAAATCCTCTGCCAGATCCAGAAGCACCTCGATGGCCTCTCCTGTTTTCTTCATATCGGCAAACATCTCTTCCGGAGACGCAAAACAGTAAAGCTCTTTCATTTTTCCTACTGCTTTTTTGACCCGGTCACGACAGCCGGTAAGATATGTCTTTTTTTCCGGATCCGCCTCTTTGCTCCGCACTGCGGCCAGCCGCTCCCAGGAAATTGCAGAAAGCTTCCCGTACAGCATTTCAAAATCCTCTGCCCCGGCTGCCGCCTCCATCTGACAGATATCGGAAGACAGCATGGGAATATAAGCCTGGAAGCATTCGTCCTCCCGGCACAGCTCCAGACATTCTCTCTCCTGTGCAATCAGCTCCTTCAGCTGTTTTTTCACGTCCTCCATCAGAAAGGCCATCCAGGGCAGGGACGGCTTTTCCTCCTCAGAAAGCTCCCTTCTGCACTGTTCCAGCCATTGCTCCGGATAAGGATTGCTCTGGGCATACTGGTACACCTGCATAATATAATCTTCAATGCCTGCATCGCTCTTTCCCTGCCCGAAGGTTTCCACAAAACGGATAAAACGTTCGCTTCCCTCCCGGTATGCATCCTCGATCAGTTCCGCCATCACATCTGCCCGGAGAAGAAGCATTTCTCCCTCGTCTCCAATGCGGAAGGAGGGATCCAGATCCAGCATATTAAAATGTTCCCGGATAATATTCAGACAAAAACTGTCAATGGTTGTAATCTTTGCGTGATGGACCAGAGCCGACTGCACCTGCAGATGCTGGTTGTGCGGATCCTCCAGAAGGCGGGCTTCTATGGCCTCGCCAATCCGTTCCCTCATTTCAGCCGCAGCTGCATTGGTAAAGGTCATCACCAGAAGCCGGTCAATATCAAGGGGATTTTCTCCTTCCGTTACCATCCGGATAATCCGTTCTACCAGCACAGCCGTCTTTCCGCTTCCGGCCGCGGCGCTGACTAAAAGATGGCATCCTCTGCTTTCAATGACCTGCTGCTGTTCTTTTGTCCAGTTTACTGCTGTTTTTGACATATTTCCTCCCAGATTTCCTCTGTCTTTTTGTTTCTCCATTTCCGGTAGTCATAGCCGGAGGTTTTTTTATCAAAGCCGCATACCGGGTGGTAGGGACAGTAATCACAGGCTGTTCTTGAACCGTATTTGTATGGCTCCCGGCCGATTTCTCCCTCCAGAATCTCTTTTCCCGCTGTTTTCAGCTTTTCTCTGACAAATTTCTGCAGATACCGGAATCGTTCTCTGTTTGCTACAGAAGATTTTGACTCTACCACAGCCTCATCCTTTAAAACCACAGGAATCACATCCGATTCTTTTTCAATGGTATGATCCAGATGACGGACCACCTCCAGCTCACTGTTAACCAGTCCGTTCATCCGCAGTTTTCTCAGAATTTCCGCCTCAATATCCTCCGGTTTTTGTTTTCCTTCCTTTTGGATCACCGGATCTGCAATATTATAATAGAGGATTCCCGCAGGAACCGCCTCCTGCCCGGGGTAACGCCTCTCTGTCATTTCCAGCACAGCATCCATATAAACCACCAACTGAAGCTGAAGTCCGTAATAAAGCGCCAGCAAATCAAAGGAGGTGCTTCCTGATTTATAATCTATGATCTTGACATAAACCTGTTTTTCCTCCTCGCAAAGATCCAGACGGTCAATCCGTCCCCGGAGATGAAGGGCCTCATCCTTTGAAAGAGCAATTTTCATGGCCTCTAAATTATCCGCTGCTGAAAAGGACACCTCAAACCCTGCAGGAACAAAATCTCCCTTCTGTATCTGCTGCTGAAGCGCCCAGACCGTTCGCTGGGTAATATGTTCAACCCTTCTGGCAAGATAGGCATTGCGGGAAGAGCTGTTTAATATGGTGTTTCCATAATCCGCTGTCACCTGTTCTACGCAGCGGTGAACCAGCCCCCTCCGGACAGAATCCTCCATCGTTTTCCAGTCCAGTCCCTCCTCTCCTGCTGTTTTAAAGCAGAGATCAATCGACTGATGAAAAAGATTTCCCAAATCTGATGAGGCCAGCTCATACCGCTGACGTTCTTCCAGCTCCAGTCCGTATTTCAGAAAATGGGCATAAGCGCAGGCGGCATACTGTTCCAGTCTCGTCACACTTCCGCTGAGAACCGTGCCGTAAAGGGCTCTGGCGACTGCACGGCCGATTCCCTGATTTTCATACACATGGAACGCTGCCTCCAAAAGCTTTTCTGTCTCCTTCCCGTATTCTCCGGAACAGGAAAACCACCGGTAAAGCTCTAAAAACTGCTTCTCTTTCCGCTCTTCCTCCGGAAACTCTCCGTCCCTAAACTGTCCCAGACCTTCAATCAGCTGTCTCAGCGCCTCTTCCACCGAATAAATCTGCTGATTCTCCAGCAGCTCCCTGCAGGATTTCCAGGAAAGCCCCGGATACATTTTTCTCAGTTCTCCAATCAGGAAAGAAGGCCTTCTTCCCTTTCCGTCACTTCCTGTTCCGGAAAAAGACACAATCAGCCGATTTACAGGCTTTGTCATCAAAAGGTACAGATAAAACCTCTGCTGGAAACTGTCCTCTCTTGCTGTAGGCGCCAGCTCCAGCTGGTGACTGGCAAAAAATTCTCTTTCCCGGTCAGAAAGCAGACTCTTTCCCTCCTTGCGGGACGGTACAATTCCATCATTCACACCCACAAAGAAGAGAACCTTAATGTGAGCCAGCCTGGTTCTTGTAATATCTCCCACAACCACCCGATCCACAGTTGCCGGAATCACGCCCACAGTAATTTCCCGAAAGCCTGCATCCAGAATCTCCATAAATTCCTTTCTGCCTGCAGTCTCCTCGCCCAGAAGATCGGAAAGCCTCTCTAAAAGCTCCATCACCAGTTCATATACCTGGCTGTATTCTCCGGCAAGACGGTATTCCTTCTCCTTCGTAAAGGATTCCGAAAACTCCTCCAACCGTTCCTCTGCCTGATAGTTCTCCAACAGCTCCTTCACTCCGTCAATCATATCCCGGACGGTCATGTTTTCCTTCCGAAATGCCTCCTGCAGTGTCAGCAGGGGAGCCATCACCCTGTCCTTAAATGCATTCAGCTCTGTCAGATTGATTTCTCCCCCTCCCCGGAAGGTTCTGTCCCATTCCTGTCTCCAGCGTTTTCCTCCGCGGATTCCCAAGGCAATCACATAGTTTTCCAGCCGGTCCACCATTTCTCTTTCCTCACAGACCAGACCGGAACGGAGAAAACGGAACACAGTCTCATAAGAGAAATCGCGGCGTACCACATCCAGGGCAGAGCGGATCATCTCTACCAGAGGATTATCCAGAATATTTTTTTTATCGTCCATAAAATAAGGAATCTCATTCTGCTCAAACTGATGGACAATTTCTTTTCCGTATCCGGGCAGATCTCCGGTAATCACTGCAATGTCCCGGTAGCGCATTCCTTCCTCCTGCTGAAGCTGCCAGATTCTGTGAATCACTGCAGCAATCTCCTCCGGAGGATTAGAGGCCTGATAAATCTCCAATGCCCCTGTCTGCTCTCCCTGATAAGGCGCTCTTCCATACCGGAGCAGGTTTTTCTCCAGAAAATCCAGCTCCTCCGGAACCGGGAAATTCTTTCCCCTGGTTACCCACCGATCCGGAAGTTTTTTTACCTGGTTTTTCTCTGCCAGCTTAGAAAGCCGGACTGCCATCTGGCGGCTCATAAAAAACAGATTCTGCATTCCCATGGAGCCATACAGATCGACCTCCGGATCTGCAGTGACTGTCACAATCACCTGCTTTGCGTAAGCCATAAACAGCTCTGCAAGGCGATACTGAACCGGAGTAAATCCCGTATATCCATCCAGCGCAATCACACTGTCCTTAATCAGCTGTGACCGGGGCAGAACCCGGCACAGAACCTCCAGCACCTCCTCAGTTGTCACATAATGACCTGCAATAAATTCACGAAAGCCTTCAAATACAAGAGCGAAGTCCTCCAGCTTATGCTTCAGAAGCGGTGTTTTTGCAGCCGCCGCCATCTCTCTTAACTGATCCGGTCCGATGCCGTACTGGTAGAATTCCGACAGCATGGATTTCAGCTGACTGACAAATCCGGCCTGATTTAAATGCCCCCGGAACAAAACCAGCTGTCTGCTTTTTTCTGCCGCAACCTTCCGAAGCACCATGGATTTTCCCATATCATCCAGAATCTGAAGATTTTCCACAGCCAGCTCCTCAAAAATACGATAAGCCAGCCGCTGAAAGCTTACTACGTCAATATTCATCGTTCCATGCGCCGGATGTCTGGCGACTACATCCTTCTGCGCCTGCATGGTAAACTGCTCCGGCACCAGCACATAATACTGCTGCCGTGGATTTTTTATGGACGCCTGAATCACCGCGTCATATAAACAGGTGGTTTTTCCGGAACCGGAACCACCCAGAATCAACTGTAATGACATTTTCATGCTCCTTTCTCTGCACTTCAGTATAGCATAAAAAGCTCTGCCGGAGAATAGACTATACCAAACATACCGGGAGGTCTCCCCATGAGTTCCAAAACGAAAATTGTCGTCCTGCGAATGAAAGAAATCATATATACTGCTATTTTTATCGGCTTCGGCATTCTTCTGGTCATGCTGCTTTTTATTATGTTTCATCCCAAAAAAGAGAATTCCTCTGACTCTGCAAGCACGGCTTCCTACATACCCGGAGTCTACGCTTCTTCCTTAACCCTCGGCTCCCAGGAAATCAATGTGGAGGTAACTGTAGACCAGGATCAAATCCGTTCTGTCTCCATGGTTCCTTTAAGCGATTCCGTAGAAACCATGTTTCCTCTGGTTCAGCCCTCTCTGGAGCATCTGACCGGCCAGATCTGCAGCTCCCAGTCTCTGGAAAACCTGTCTTATCCGGAAGAAACCCGCTATACTTCCCAGGTTTTAATCAGAGCCATTGAGTCTGCCCTTGAAAAAGCCCGTGTAAAATGATATAACGAAACTATTCACAACACATACAAAGGAGATTATCATATGTACCAGTACAGCACGGCCAGAACAAATCTGATTTCCGCTGCAGGCACCCGTTTTGTCTGGCGGGAGGCAGGAGCCGAACACGAAGGGATCCCTGTTGTGTGCTTCAGCTATCTGATGAGCACCATGGATGACTGGGATCCTGCTGTTATAGACGGTCTTTCCCGCCGGTTCCACGTTTATCTTTTTGATAACCGGGGAGTAGGAAGAAGCGAAGGACAGACACCTTCCTCTATCGAAGAAATGGCAGAGGATGCTTTTCATTTCCTCCGGGCCATGGGACTCTCCCGCATTTTTCTTCTGGGATTTTCCATGGGAGGAATGGTTGCCCAGGCATTTACCGCCGCCCATCCGGAGATGGTAGAGCGGCTGATCCTGGTGGGAACCGGCCCGTCCGGCACTGTTTTCCGCGATTCCTATACCATCCCTTTAAAGGAAACCACTGCCAAAGCCATTCTCCGTCACCGGGATCCCAAATATTATTTTCTCTTCGAGTCCACACCGGAAGGCAAAAAACAGGCAGCTGCATTTTTAGACCGCCTTCACACCCGCAAAAAGGATCGAGACATGAAAATCAGGCTGACCAGTCCTGTTTTAAAGGCACAGATCCAGGCGATTCGCTCCTGGTTTGGATTCCGCTCCGTAGATCCCTCTGTGATTTCCTGTCCCGTCTTGATTGTAGCAGGAGAACATGATGGAATGATTGCTGTTTCCTGTTCCCATGAGCTGAACCGTCTGATTCCGGACTCCCGGCTTCTTATTTATGAACACTGCGGCCACGGAGCTCTCTTTCAGTGCCACGAGAGATTTACTGCTGATGTCATTTCTTTTCTTGATGAAAAAGAATAATTCCCCCAATTTTCCATGACGCAAAAAGGCTGCGGTCCTGTGTTTTCACGCACAGTGCCGCAGCCCTTTCTCATTCTTTTATTCAGCTGAAATCTAATGTGTTTCCTCATGACCGGATACAGGAATCCAACCATCTGTATCAGATTGAACCCTGTTCTGCTCCTGTTTGCTCTGCTCCGCTTCGTTCTGCTCCGGTTTTTCATCTCCGGCACAAAGGCTTTCCGGCTCTGAAACACAGGAAGCCTCCTCACAGGAAGCCGTAGCCTCCGGTTCATGCTCTGATGATTTTTTCTCCTCCGGTTCAGGAATTCCCTTGCATTTCCGGAAAATCTGCATAAATTCCTTGCCGGTAATTGTTTCTTTCTCAATCAGGAATTCTGCGATCTGATCCATAATCTCTCTGTTGTCACTGAGAAGACGTTTGGCTTCCTCATAGGATCGTTTCAGAATCTCCATGACCTCGTCATCCACTGCTGCCGCCGTAGCTTCTCCGCAGTTCATCACCGTCCGTCCTGTCAGATACTGATCCTGCTGAGTTGCCAGTCCCATCAGACCAAACTTTTCTGACATTCCGTACTGGGTAACCATGGCTCTTGCCAGACGGGTTGCCTGCTCAATATCATTGGCCGCCCCGGTGGTCACTGTATCAAACACAATTTCCTCTGCTGCCCGGCCTGCCAAAAATCCTACCAGCATCGCCTCCAGCTCTTTTTTATTGTTCAGATACTTTTCTTCCTCCGGCACATGCATCACATATCCCAGGGCCCCCATGGTACGTGGAACAATGGTAATCTTCTGCACCGGCTCTGCATCCTTCTGCAGGGCGCTTACCAGAGCGTGACCTACCTCATGGTAGGAAACAATCCTGCGTTCTTCCCTGCTGAGTATCCGGTCCTTTTTCTCCTTACCTACAAGAACCACCTCAACCGCCTCGAACAGATCCTTCTGGCTTACTGCATTCCGCCCGTTCTTTACAGCCAGAATTGCTGCCTCGTTAATCATATTGGCCAGATCCGATCCCGCGGCGCCGGAGGTTGCCAGAGCAATGGCATCCAGATCCACCGTCTCATCCAGAGAAACATTCTTTGCATGAACCTTCAGAATATCTACACGGCCCTTTAAATCCGGCTTATCCACAATCACCCGGCGGTCAAAGCGTCCGGGACGCAAAAGCGCCGGATCCAGAACCTCCGGCCGGTTGGTGGCTGCCAGAATCAAAACACCCTTGGAGGAGTCCATACCGTCCATCTCGGAAAGCAGCTGGTTTAAGGTCTGCTGCTGCTCTGATTCTCCGCCTCCGCCGTAACCGCTTCGGCTCCGTCCGATGGAATCAATCTCATCAATAAAAATAATTCCCGGTGCTGTCTGCTGAGCCTGCTTAAACAGACTCCGGACACGGGAAGCACCTACGCCTACATAAAGCTCCATAAAGTCCGAACCGGACAGGAAGTAAAAGGGCACCTGCGCCTCTCCTGCCACTGCCTTTGCCAGAAGGGTTTTTCCTGTTCCCGGAGGTCCAACCAGAAGAGCGCCCTTCGGAAGCTTTGCGCCAATGTGGGTATATTTGGCAGGATTGTGAAGGAAATCCACCAGCTCCACCAGGGACTCCTTCGCCTCATCCTGTCCCGCCACATCGGCAAATGTCACACCGGTCTCCTTCTGCATATAGACCTTGGCATTGCTTTTTCCTACTCCGCCCATGCGCTTCATCATGAAATTCATAAATACAACCAGAAGCACAAAGGGAAAAATCATGCTGATAATTGACCAGAATAAATCCCCGGTCTCCTGCTGCTCCTGCTTAATCTCCACGTCATGCTCCAGAAGTCTCTCTGCCAGCATGTAATCCCCGGAAAGAGGGATGGTATAATATTGAAAGGCCGGATTGAATTTATCAGAGCTTTCTTTATATCGAATCTCAATCCGGCTGCTTCTTCTTAAAATAGATTCTACCTGTCCGTCCTCGACCTCTTCAATAAACTGATCGTAGGTAACCTCCTTCTGACTCCGGTTCCCCATATAGCTTTTCATCATTCCGGCAACACCAAGTGTCACCAGCGCCGCAATCAGCATCGCAATAAACTGACCTTTGGGGAATTTATTATTGCCGTTCTGCTGCGGCTGTTGACTGTTGTTATTGTCCATATTGGGCATATCTCCTGTTCCTGCTGTATATCTTATTTTTTTACACAACTATTCCTAATTATACTGGCAGTTTCCGGAGAAATCAAGAACCCATCACGGAAAAAACAAAGTTTCTTTACCTTTCACTGTCCATATATGCTTTTGCCAGCTCCGCCATTTCCTCCAGAGTCTTATCTGCGCTGGTCACCATGGTGTAAGAAAGTCCGTCCTTTTCCCACATCATATTTTTATACACACAGCGTTCCTCTTTTTCAGCTCCGTAGCTGATATACAGCTCTCCTGCCTCCTCCCGGGATTTGTCCTCCTCTGAAGGCTTCTGATCCGGGGGAAGAAATAAATAATCATCTTCCCTGCCGGTCAGGCAGATTCCCTCATACCATTCCTCATAATCAGCGGCAGAGGCGTCTTTCTGATTTCCATCCATGATCTCCCGATCGCTCTCCCGAATCACACTGAAAAAATAATCCCCGTACTGGATGCTGATTTCCGGATAGGTTCCAACCGTATTTCCTCCGTCATCCACAGCCTGAATCTCTGTAACATAGCCTTCCTGAAAACGGCTTCCATCCGCCAGGGCATCCGCTACAAAAAGCTCCTCGCCCACTTCCTTTTTCCCTTTTTCTTCCAGTTCCCCGGCGGAAGTGACTGCATCCGTTTTGTTTGTAGAGCTAAAAAGTCCTGTTATTTTCCCTGCCGCTGCTGCTGTAATCGTTCCTGTCAGCGCCAGAATAACCGCCGCTGCCGCCACCATCTTTCTTCCTTGAAATCTCATTTTCATTCTCCTTTCTTCCATTGCAGCATGGACTGCCCTCAGCCCTTCCCGCTCCTGTTGTTCACTCCAGGGAATTTCGCGGATGCTCTCCTGAAGTACTCTGCCAATCCGTTTATCCATTTCCTTTCTGTCCCGGTTCTCTTTCATTCTGCCCTCCTTCACAGTTTTTTCATCCTGGCTTCCCTTCAAAACAGATTCTCCTTTCCTCAGATTCCAGCTGTTTTTTCAAAAGCTTTCTCGCCTGAAACAGCCTGGATTTTACAGTTCCCTCCAGGGTTCCTGTGATTTTTGCAATTTCCCTGGTACTCAGTTCATTATAATAGTATAGAAGAATTACTGTTCTGTACTTTATATCCAGTCTTTCCACCAGCTTCCACAGATGAACGGCATGTTCCTGTTCCAGAATCTGTTCCAATGGCCCTTCCTTCTCATCTCTGCAAAGACGCTGAGCCATTCCTTTTTCATCCGGGTTTTCCAAAACCGCATCCAGAGAAATGTCTCTCCTTTTCCGGCAGAGCTTCCAGGCCGTCCGTACCAGAATCTGATACAGCCAGGCTTCAAACCGTTCCGGATCCTTCAATGATTTCTGGTTCAGATAACATTTTACAAAGGTTTCCTGCAGCACATCCTCACTGTCACTTTGATTTCCTGTAATAAAATATGCCATACGGTACAGCTTTCCGGAAAAGGATCGGTACAGTTCATCAAATGCCGACTCATCACCCTGTATCATTTTTTCCACATCAGTCCTGCTTTTCTCGTCCATGCCATGATTCCTTTCCCTTTTTTGATGCATCTGTAGTATAAGAGTCTTTCTTTTTCCATCTGGTTCATTTTATTTTTAATAATTGTTCCCTTCCGGGCAATTCCGTTTTTCATGCATAAAAACAAAGCCTCTGTTTCATACTGTGACTGAGGTGATAACAATGAGCTTCTTTCCAAAAGACATGATACCTGATACGGCTCTGCTTAACATTAATCCCGTTACAGAGCCGGAAAAAAAGCCGGAAAAGGAACCTCCGGTTCAGGATCCCTATGGGACAGACGATCCCGCCTATCCTGATATTAAGGCATGCTCTGCCACAGACTGTACTGGTCTGATTCCCAGTCTTCCCCAGTCAGAGGCAGAACTGGAATCCTATGCGGAAATCTACCACTATCCTGCCGACATCTTTCATAACTGAGACAAAACGCAGGTATGGCAAGTCTCGCGGAGCGTTTTTTGTTTCATAGGACGTAATTTCCTATGAAGCAAAAAAGGGCGGCTGCAAAACCGCAGCCGCCCTTTGGATTCAACATAATCGAAACCCCTGATTTTTTAATAAGCGCCTTTTTTCAAAAGCTTTCTAAGATAGGCAAAGGTCATCCTCTCCCCCTTCTTATCCAGCATAATCAGAATTTTCTCCAGCTCCGCCTGAGTCTCAGGATGCATGATCCCTGACAAATAGGGCTGCTCTCTCTGGTAATATTCCCAGGCTGCCCCGTCTGTATAGGAAGCGCCCCGGTATACCCGGGAAGCTGCAATCCGATCCATCACCATTTCCACCAGATAATTCACCGGCATTTTTGCCCCGGAAAGCCCCTGGCTGGTTTTGGAAAAATCAATCCAGTATTCAAAATGATGTTTGTTTCTCCCCTTATGATGCAGCCAGGCCTCCGAATACCCTTTTTCTTCCCGCTCTGCTGCATTGGGACTGCGGTCTCCCTGGTAATACTTCACTCCGGTTCCAAACTCCACAGGACTGTATTTTGATAAGTCATGCATCAGTCCCTGACGAAAAAGCCCTACCCGAAAGCAGTTTTTCATCACCAGAATTTTGTGTCCCGTTATGGTTTTAAAATGCCGCCAGGCCTTATTGCGCTGCATGTTTTCTTCCTCCAATGCTTTTCTTTACTTGATTTCATCCAAAATCGACTCCCCAATCGTTCCTTCCGGCATCCCGCACTGGAAATTTTCTGCAATTGTCGCCCCGACTGCTGCAAAGGTATCCGTCTCAGGCAGCTCGCCAAATCCCTTCATAGACCTGGAATATGCCAGAAGCGGCACCTGTTCTCTTGTATGATCCGTTCCTTTATAAGTCGGATCATTTCCATGATCTGCTGTAATCAGCAGTAAATCCTCTTCTCCCAGAATATCAAGCAGCTCGCCCAGCTTTTCGTCAAAACGCTCCAGCTCTTTTGCATATCCCTGCGGATTGCGCCGATGGCCCCAAAGAGCGTCAAAATCCACCAGATTGACAAAGCAAAGGCCATGAAAATCCCGTTTTGCCTGCTCAATCGTCTGTTCCATTCCGTGAACAGAGCTGTCTGAATGAAAAGCCTCTGTGATTCCGCAGCCGGAAAAAATATCATTGATCTTTCCTACTGAAATCACATCAAGCCCCTTCTCCTTTAAAGCATCCAGCACTGTTTTCCCAAAGGGGGGAACTGCATAATCGTGACGATTGCTGGTTCGTTTGAATTCTCCCCGTTTTTTTCCTACATATGGACGGGCAATGACTCTTCCCACCTTCCACTCATCCCGCATCGTCAGCTCTCTGGCAATTTCACAGCACCGGTACAGCTCTGCCAGATCAAAGGTTTCCTCGTTTCCGCAAATCTGAAGAACAGAGTCAGCTGAGGTATAGACAATCATATGGCCGGTTGCGATTTCTTCCTCTGCCAGCTCATTGAGAATCTCTGTTCCGCTGGCGCTTTTATTGCCGATTATCTTATGACCGGTTCGCTTTTCCAGCTCCTCAATCAGCTCAGACGGAAATCCGGTCTCTGTAAAGGTAATAAACGGCTTTTCTGTCTTCAGCCCCATCAGCTCCCAGTGGCCGGTCATCGTATCCTTTCCCCGGCTCCGCTCATTCAGCCTTCCATAATAACCGGCTGGTCTTTTTACCGGCTCAACCTGACGGAGAGGATGAAGATTGGCCATGCCCAGCTTCTGAAGATTGGGAATCGAAAACTCTTCCACACAATGGGAAATGTGTCCCAGAGTATCACTGCCTGCATCCCCGTAATCTGCCGCATCCTTCGCTCCGCCTACACCAAGAGAATCTACTACAATCAGAAATATCCGATGAAATCTTTCTTCTGCCATATCTCAATTCCTTTCTCTGTCCTTATTGCATCTGTTCCCGTCCCAGATTTTCCGGTCCAAAGCCCAGAGGAAGCAGCTCCTCCAGACGGTACTCCCGGTAATGATCCTCATCCACTGCCAGAATCACCAGAAATTCCCGGGGATTGCAGAACTCCCGCATTACCTGGCGGCACACACCGCAGGGCGAGGTATAATCCGTCAGTCTTCCGTTTTGTCCTCCCACAATGCAGATAGCCTCAAACTCCCTCTCGCCTTCACTGACTGCCTTAAAAAAAGCAGTCCTCTCTGCGCAGTTTGTGGGAGAAAAAGCCGCATTTTCAATATTGCAGCCCTGATATATCTTTCCTGATTTTGTAAGAAGCGCCGCTCCTACACAGAACCCGGAATAGGGGGAATAGGAACGCCCCATAGCCTCAATCGCCATGGCAATCAATTTTTTTCTGTCTGTCATACTCTGTTATCCTCCGGCTTTCTGCTTTTCCTGTTGACCTTTTCATATTCCTGAATTTTCCCGGCTCCTTATGCCTTTCGGACGTTTTGGACTCCCGATTTTTATCTGGCCATCTCCAGAAGTTCCTTCAGCCGCTCTACGGTAACCGGATAATGCTTATTACAGAAATGGCAGTTTACCTCAATGGTTTTTCCATCCTCAATCATGCTCTGCAGCTCCTGCTTTCCCACGCTGATCAGTGCCTTTTCAATTCTCTCCTCTGAACAGTTGCAGGAAAATGCAGTCGGAAGCTTATCCAGAATTTCCAGGCCAAAATCGCCCAGAATGTGCTCCAGAATCATTTCCGGTGTATTTCCCGCGTCAAGAAGAGCTGTAATAGAAGTAATCTCTCCCAGCCGTTTCTCCAGAGCAGAAATCACCTCTTCCGATGCTCCCGGCATCATCTGCAGAATAAATCCTCCTGCCTGCTTTACCGTATTGTCTCTCTCCATCAAAACGCCCAGAGCCACACTGGAAGGCGTCTGCTCGGAGGTGGCAAAATAATACGTCAGATCCTCTGCAATCTCACTGGTCACCAGAATCGTCTGTCCCACATAAGGATCCTTTAAGCCAATATCCTTGATAACGCTCAGAACACCGATTCCCAGCGCACCGCCTACATCCAGCTTTCCCTTTGCATTGGGAGGCAGCATCACCTCCGGATGAAAGGCATATCCCTTTACATTGCCTTTGGAATCTGCAGTAACCGTCAGGCCGCCAATAGGGCCGTCACCTTCGATCTTTAAGGTAAGAAGATCCTTCTCTCCCTTCATCATAATTCCCATCATGGCTCCTGCTGTTAAAAGCCGTCCCAGTGCCGCAGTTGCCACTGGGCTTGTATTGTGGGCGCTTCTGGCATACTCCACCAGATCCCTGGTTGTTGCCGCAAATGCACGAATCTGTCCTTCTGCTGCCGTTGCCCTGATAATATAGTCTGTCATTCTGTCTTCCTGCTGTTATAACCAGCTTTTCCTTTCCTGGATTTTATCTTTCCCTCTGTTTTCCCTGCTCCCGCACCACAAAATACAGGCGTTCACTGTCCGGTCTGGGCGGATTTTTTGTAAATGCATCATAAACTGCCACAAGCTCCATCCCCGCTTCCCGGATTGCTTTCTCCACTTCCTCCTGCTCATAGGCTCTCTGGAAATGGGTTTCCTCATACTTCCGGAACCGTCCGTCCTCCTCCCGGATAAACAGGGTCAAATCATATTCATTGATTCCCTCTTCCTGGTCAAAATAGTTTTCCCAGATAAAGCTTCCCTCATCCCGGTTCTCGGCAATGGTCTGCTCTCCCAGCAGCTCCCGGTATTTGTAAACCGTATTCAAGTCAAAAATAAACACGCCGCCCGGATCCAGATAATTGTTCGCCAGCCGAAGCACCTCCACCAGATCTTCATACCCGGTCAGATAATTCATGGAATCACAGATACTGACGATTCCTCTTACGGTGCCATACAGCTCAAACTCTCTCATATCCTGCAGAAGGTACAAAATCCCGTCCGGCTTCTCCCGCTGATGCTCCATGGCGATTTCCAGCATTTCATCAGAAAGATCCACACCGATCATATCGTATCCCTCTGCTGCCAGCAGTCTGGTAAGCGTACCTGTACCGCACCCCAGATCCAGCAGCAGTCCCTCTGTCACTCCCTGCTCTCTCAGCAATCCGGTCAGATACTCACACCACGTCTCATAGGGAATATTATCCATAAACATATCATACACCTCTGCAAAACCGGTATATGCATCCATCTCCCTGTCTCCTTTCCCTGCGCCGCCCAAAGCCGCTCTTCTTTAACCCAAACAAAGCAGGCGCACCGAATACTCCCGATGCCCCTGCTTCTTTCAGTCCGGATTCACTGTCTGACTTCCGGAACCATTATGCATTTTTGCCGCAGCACTTCTTATACTTCTTGCCGCTTCCGCACGGACACGGATCGTTGGGGAAAATCTTCTTTTCCTTGCGGATCGTACCGGAAGCCTTCTGCTGCTTGTAAAGCTCTTTTCTTCTCTCCTCGCTGAGGATAGAATCCCACTGGGGCAGCTCATACAGCCACTGTGCCTTTGCCTCAACCATGTTGTAGTACAGCTTCTCCGGATCAATCTCAATCTTAACCTGAGTATCCTCCTCCATGGTGTCGATGGGGTTCTCATATCCCTTCAGGCTCTCATTGATACCATCCAGAAATCCTGTCATAATAAGAATCTCTGTATTGTACTTCTCTGCCAGTTCCTTCACAGTACCGGTAATTACCTGAGTCGGCTCAGAAAGAATCTGCTCGTAAATTCCTTTCTCAATGGTAAAATATCCATTCCACAGTTTTTCTTTCTCTTTATCATTCAGGCCATTGCCGTATGCAAGGTTTCTCCATGTCTCTAATAATGCCATGATACGTATCCTTCCTTTTCTCTGTTATCCTGCGTATCGTAAACTACGCCTGTTCTCATAGTATATAACACTTCTCCAAAATTTGCAAACCCTTTCTTTCCCTGTTTTTCGACTGCTTTCTTGTAAACTTACTGTCCGCCGGCAGGCCGGCAAACAGTCTGTTTCGTAAAACTGCGGGAAATTTTGCTCTGAAAAAGGAGCAAATCCAGCTCTGCCTTCTTAAAAATAATGATATTTTTTCCTGTTTGCCACAAAAAATCCAAGGGTAATTACCAGGGTTGCCGCCTCTGCCGCCACCACAGACAGCCAGATTCCATCCAGCTTCAGCCAGATCGGAAGGAGAAGCACGGCCGCCACCTGAAAGACCAGGGTCCGGAGCATGGAAATCATGGCAGAAACCATGCCATTGTTCAGACCGGTGAAAAAGGCTGATGCAAAAATATTAAAGCCGCTGATTAAAAAAGAAAGTCCGAACAGCTTCATTCCCTGTATGGTCATCTGACACAGCCCGGGATCATATCCCACATAGACAAAGGAAATCGGCCCTGCCAGAAGCTCCGCAGCCGCTGTCATTCCCAGTCCGACTGTTCCTGTCAGAAACAGACTTTTCCTCAGAACGCTTTTTAACTCTGCTTCATTTCCCGCTCCGTAATGATAACCCACTATGGGATTGCAGCCAATGGCATAGCCAAAATGAAATGCCGTAAACACAAAAGACACATACATAATGGCTCCGTAGGCTGCCACTCCGTCCTCTGCCGCCAGCCGCAGCAGCTGGTAATTATACAAAAGACTGACTACAGCTCCGGAAAGATTGGTCATCATTTCTGAGGAACCGTTTCCGCATGCCTTCCAGAGCGCCGGAAAATCCATCCTGGTTTTTACAAAACGCAGCCGGCTTTTGTTCTTCCTCATAAAATAAATGGTAGGAACCAGTCCGCCTGCAATCTGGCTGAGCGCTGTGGCCAGACCTGCTCCCCACACCCCCAGAGGAAACACTGCCACCAGAAAGAAATCCAGAAGACCGTTTATCAAACCTGCCATAATCGCAATTCCCAGTCCGAACCGGGGACGTTCTGCCGTAACCAGGAAGCTCTGGTAGGCATTCTGCATCATAAACAGCGGATTGGCGCAAATCAGAATTCTTCCATAGAGTACGCAGTCATCAATCAGATATTCGTCTGCCCCCAGAATCACTGCAATCTGAGGCATAAAAACAAATCCCACAGCAGAAATGACAACTCCGATTACACCTAACACCATCACCAGCATGGTAAAAATCTCGTTCGCCTTTTTTTCATCACCTGTTCCCAGCACAAACGCCGTCAGCGCGCTTCCGCCGGAGCCAAACATAAAACCGGCGGCGCTGATCAGCTGTAAAAACGGCCAGATCAGATTCACTGCAGCAAATGCCATTTTCCCTGCATAGTTCGACACAAAAAAGCCGTCAATCACCGTGTAGAGAGATGTAACCACCATCATAACCACACATGGCATTACAAACTGAATCAGTCTCCGGTATGTAAAATGATCCGATAACTTTATTTCCATGAACCCCTCACCCTTTCCTCCAGTGCCTCCAGCTGACGGCGCATGAGAGAAAGAAGCAGCTCTCTTTCCTCCTCTGAAAAAGCAGCAAGCGCATCCAGTTCCGCCTGGATCAGGGGCATGATTTCCTCCTCACAGTATCTTCTCCCCTGATCTGTAAGAACAATTTCTTTCCTGTTTCCGCTCCCGCTTTCCATCCTCAGTTCTACAAAATTCATCTTTTCCAGCTTCTTCACAGCAGAATTAATGGTCTGCTTGGAATAACACCACTCTCTGCACAAATCACTCTGGGTCCATGCAGTATCCGAATCACAGATGCTGTACAAAATCCAGAAGGATGCCTCTGATAAATTCGCCCTGGATGCAGCCTGAAAATAAAAATAGTCCTGTTCCTTAAACAGCCGGTTGTATTCCGCCCGTTTTTCCAGAAGTTCCTTATCTGGCTTTTCCATTTTATGTTCTCCTTTCCTGAACCATTTTCTCCAAAAAGAAAATCCGAAATCAGACTTACCACAGTATAAGTCCGATTTCGGATTTTGTCAAGCCGCCAGACAGCAGCTCTTCCTATCTGTATAAATATTTGGGAATTCCGTTTTCCATCACACGATCCGGCTCACCCTGAATCAGGGGCAGAGCATACTGAATAAATTCCTCTCCAATATCATTGCCGTCCCCGGTAATCCACTGAGCCGGAACGGCTTTTTCCTGATTGCACACCTGATTCACATCTACAAAACGGCATTCCATCCGATACTTCTCGCCTGGACCGGAAACCCGGGCAAAGGCAACCATTTTTCCGGTTTCGCCTCTGCATGCGCCCTTAACACCTTCCATACCGGCCAAAGCAGCCTCTTCCACATCCGTTCCGGATACAACCATTCCGGAACAGCGCTGACTGACATTCAGTTCGACAGAACGAACCTTCACCCCGAAACGGTTCCGGACAAAATTCTCCAGCACCTTTCCGCATCCGGTCAGCATCTTATGCCCGAAATTGTCTACAGATGCCTCACTGCCATATTCACAGATAAACTTTCCATTCGAATCGGAAATTCCCTCTGATACACAGACAATGACGCAATTTCTCTTTTCCAGAGCCTGCTCCAGATCCCGGGCAAAATTCTCCAGATCAAAATTGCTTTCCGGAAGGTAAATCAAAACAGGATTATCGTCTTTCTTTTTTCTTGCCAGAACACTGGCAGCTGTCAGCCATCCTGCATGGCGACCCATCAACTCAATAATCGTTACTGCCTTCTGTTCATATACAGATGCATCAAGAACAATTTCCCGCACTGTAGATGCCACATATTTGGCCGCGCTTCCGAATCCTGGTGTGTGATCCGTCTCAATCAGATCGTTGTCGATGGTCTTGGGCACTCCGATAAACCGGATATCACTTCCAATCCGCTCTCCGTACCGTGACAGCTTGCTGACTGTATCCATGGAATCGTTTCCTCCAATATAGAAGAAATATCCGATATTTAATGCGTCCATCTTTTCAAACGCTGTTTTGTAAAAATCATCCTCCAGATTTTCCGGAAGCTTAAATCTGCAGGAACCAAGATAGGCTGCCGGTGTCAGCTTTAAAAGCTCCAGCTCCTCTCCGGAAAGCTCCTGTCCCATATCCATATAACGGTCCTGAAGAAAACCTTCCATTCCGTTGAGCATTCCATACACATGACCAATCTCATCACTATGGGCCAGAGCCTCCGTTATCACTCCATACAGGCTTGCGTTAATTACGGCTGTGGGGCCGCCAGACTGTCCTACCAATACATTTTTCATTTGTTTGTCCTCATTTCTTTCTATTTCTATTATTATTTTTTTCTCAGATAATGTATAGATTTCCTGTTCGGGGCAATACTGTAATTAGTACCAAAGAAAAAAGAAATACTTATCCTCCCCTTTTTGATCCCTTGCCTGTTGGCTTCGTGCAGCAGGCGGGGGATTTTTTGTTTCACAGGAAATGCGCCCTATTCTTCCTTCAAACGGCTGACAGCCAGGCTGAACAGGAGCATTCCCACACAGGGAACCAGAACACAGGTCATACCGGCTGCAATACCGGCTTTTTCCGATACAAGTCCAATCAGCCAGGGCATCAGAATCGCTCCGCTGCTGGCTGCCGGAAGCATGATTCCCATGCTGGTCACACTGGTCATACGGCCGGCGCTGGCCACAGCTGTAGGATTCATGCCTGCCATGGCAGCTGCAAAAGCAAACAGAAGCACAATAGCCATAACCTGCGTCTGAGCCTGCATCATGCCAAAATAAAATACTGTGCAGAAAATCCCCATAACAATCATCGCTCTGCCTGCTTTTTTAATCGGGCAGACAAAAGCATACATCATACGCAGAAGCAGAGTTGCCGTCCACATAACGGTTACCGTATAGGCACTGAGAGAACCGCTTAGTATACCGCTTCCCTTAAAATAAGTAACCATCCATCCGGTTACGCTGACCTCCACTGCATTCTGACAGAAAATCAGACCGGTAAGGAGCCAGAACTTTTTGTTTTTTAAAAAACTCCAGTCTGTTTTCTGCTTTTCGCCTTTTTTGCTCCCTGCCATAGGAGTCATCACAAATGCCATCCACAAGGTTGCTCCCAGGATTCCCAGAACAAGCATGGGCAGCTTTCCTGAGACAGCAGCCACTGCTGAAATCAGAAAGGGGCAGAGCAGAGCTCCGAATGCGTAGCAGCTGTGCATCAGATTCATACCCTTTGTTCTGTCTCTGGAGTTGTCTCCGATTAAAATCGTGCAGGTATTGATGGTACTTCCTTTTCCCATTCCTGCCATAAAAAACGCAGCCATCAATGCCGGAATCCATCCGGTTACTCCCATAATCCCGTATCCGATTCCATATCCGGCTGTAAGCAGAACTACTGTTTTTTTCATTCCGATTTTTCCAGGCAGAGCTCCTGTGGCAAAACCGGCCAGAAGATTTCCAATATTCATCAAAGCCAAAAGCGTTCCTGTTGTCCCGTAATCAAATCCTATCTGCTCCTGCAAAAGGCTTACAATAATTCCACTGCTGATTGCACAGATTCCGCTGATAAAAAAAGCGTAAAAGCCTGCGTTTCTCTGTTTCAAATTGTACTGCTGTTCCATTACACATTTTCCTCGTTGTTCTGTCATTTATTCCTTTTCGGTCCCTGAACCTTCTGCCTGACTGCTGCTCTCCTGTTTCTGCCTCAGAACCTCCACAGAAACTCCGTCATAGAAAAACTTCAGGATTTCCTCACACTTCATGCCGGACTTTGCCATCGCCTGGGCTCCGTTCTGGCTCATACCGGCTCCGTGGCCAAAGCCGCCTCCAAAGATTTGAAACTTTCCGTTCCCGGCATCCTCAACAGTCAGAAATCCGCTGGGAAGAGAGCCCCAGCCCGTTACGGTTTTTCCGTCTTTTTTCGTAATCACAAGACTTTCATCCCCCAGAGCCGCCCGGATTGCATTCTGACCACTGATGGTCTTTTCTCCTTCTGTTCCTGTAACCAGAAGTTTTTTGGCAACTCCTCCGCCGCCCCTCTCTGTAATCTGAAGTCCTGTCACTGTGCCGACTCCATCAATATTAGATGACAAAATCTCCTGACTGGTTGTCACATTCCAGCGGTAAAAGGGATAGGCCGAATCATAGGATTTTATGTCCTGATTTTTAATAAAAGCGGAAAATGCCTCATTGCTGCTTAAATCAAGGGTCTCTCTGCCCGGCTGCAGAGCCACGCTTTTCAGATAAGGCACAGATTCCGGATCGCTTCCCCACACCGAAGCATCGGAAGTGGTTCCGCAGGAGGTGGAAAAATAATAGGCTGTTATCGGCTTTCCATCATATAACAGCATTTTTCCATAAGTATCCTGGACAGCCTCCGCCGCCTGAATACTGTTTTCCGTGTTATTGTACACCTGGAAGTTCGTACTGTCGTCCACATGAGCTCCGTACCGGCTGTAGGTATTGCTCTGAAGCTGCATATAGGCATAGGTCCTGGCGCAGATCGCCTGGGCCTTCAGCGCCTCCTTCTCATAGCTTGAAGGCATTTCGCTGGGAACCACCCGCTTCAGATAATCCTCCAGATACAGCTCATTAACCAGTACCAGGCCTCCCTCACCCTCG
>UQFC01000029.1 GCA_900540335.1 uncultured Clostridium sp.
GATGCTGGGTCAGGTCATAGTCTGTTCTGTCTGCAATCCCCCAAAGCTCGCCCCATCCGAACGGGAATAAGAACTCGATATCAGTTGTTCCCTTACTGTAGAAGCACAGCTCCTCCGGAGAATGGTCACGAAGACGCATCTCGTCCTCCTTAATGCCCAGAGAAATCAGCCAGTCACGGCAGAAACCTCTCCAGTACTGGAACCACTCCAGATCAGTGCCCGGCTTACAGAAGAACTCCAGCTCCATCTGCTCAAACTCACGGGTACGGAAAGTAAAGTTTCCGGGGGTAATCTCGTTACGGAAGGACTTACCGATCTGACCGATACCAAAGGGAACTTTCTTTCTGGAAGTACGCTGTACATTCTTGAAGTTTACAAAAATACCCTGAGCAGTCTCCGGTCTTAAATAAACCGTATTCTTTGCATCCTCGGTAACACCCTGGAAGGTCTTGAACATCAGGTTAAACTGACGGATATCTGTGAAATCATGCTTTCCGCAGGAAGGACAGCAGATATTCTTCTCTTCAATAAAGTTCTTCATCTCTTCCTGGGACCAGGCATCTACAGAACCTTCGATCTCAATATGGTTCTCTGCCAGATAGTCTTCAATCAGCTTGTCGGCGCGGAAACGCTCCTTACATGCCTTGCAGTCCATCAGGGGATCGGAAAAGCCGCCCAGATGACCGGAAGCAACCCAGGTCTGGGAATTCATCAGAATAGCACAGTCAACACCTACGTTGTAGGGACTTTCCTGAACGAATTTCTGCCACCATGCTTTCTTTACGTTGTTTTTCAGCTCTACACCCAGATTACCGTAATCCCAGGTGTTGGCAAGACCGCCGTAAATCTCGGAACCGGGATATACGAAGCCTCTGCTTTTTGCCAGTGCTACAATTTTTTCCATTGTCTTTTCCATCTCAGATATCCTCTCTTTTTATATGATGTTAGGGGTTCACCCCCGGTATCTTTCTATTGGCTGAACTCTTTTAGTGAAATACAATGCAGCTGGTTCCCTCAGGTGTAATCACCGCATTGCTGGCCTTCACCCGAACACCCTCTGTCACAAAAGCAACGCCGCCTTCTACATAAACAGTACCTGCCCCCTCTACAATCACAGCCTTATTTTTGCTGTCACCGGTTATGGACGCAAGCTCTGCATCCTTTCCGGCTGCTGTAGAAAAGGTCATTCCCTCCATATCTCCGGCCAGCTCCGCTGCCATTCCCACAAAAAGACCTGTGATGGAGTGGGTATTGTCTCCGTTTTCTGTTGAAAAACTCACAAAATCCTCTGCAGTTCCATACTCAAAGACCAGCTTTCCAGTCTGACCCTCCAGACTGCAGCTTTTCAGCGCTGCCGGAAGCTTTTCCTGATCCTTTTCATTTTCAAAAGCCGCCGCCCCGCCGTGCTCTGTATTGTAGGAAGTCACAGCTTCTTCTGCATAGGAAGCCAGCCCTTCCTCCGTATAAAGCTCGTTGGGCTTATCGGAAGTATAGACCATGGCGCTTTCCACACCCAGATCCTTTGTCACATAGATGCTGTTTTCGTTGGCATTCCAGGTTCCCGTCTGCTTCTGTCCGCACCCGGCCAGTACTGCACAGGAAAGAGCCGCTGCTGCCAGCACAGCACAGTTTTTTTTCATAACTTTCCTCCTGAATCCTCCGGCGCTTTCCGGCGCACAGATATTTAGGATTATACTCGTAAATGATAATATTTTCAATACCTGCAGAGAAATTCCTGTGTTTCCTTCTGTTTCTGCCGCATCAGCCCGGGGCAGCCCCCGCTTCCGGCAGCTGTGCTACATCATTTCCAGAATTTCCAGAGAATGAAAGGAGCGGTCAATAAACCGCTTTTTGTTTCTGTCCACGCAGAATTTCAGTTCCTTCTCCACCTCCGGTGTCAGCACAAAGGTATAAAGACTTTCCAGAGGGGAAAAAATAATATATTCCCATGCATAGGCAGCGGAATCGCTGACCTGGCAGGGCGGATGCTCCGTATACTCGCCGCTTATGGTCATGGCCCGAAGCTCAAAAACCAGCTGAACCAGAGTATTGGGGAGAGCAGGCTTCAGCAGCGCCCGCAGAGACTGGTACAGCAGTAAAAGCAGCTCCCCAGCATCCATATTTTCCCGGCTGTAATAATCGGCAAACTCCAGAAAATAGGAGCCGTAGCAGGCTGATTCCACATCCCGGGAAAGCTCTGTAAAATAATTGGAAATCTCCGCTCCCTGAAGGCTGTAGGCCTCACGCCCCTCAAACAGGCGGAACTGGCCGAAAACAAAGGGACGGCTTACTGCCATCAGCTGGTTTCCCGGTCTTTTCGCGCCTCTGGCAAATGCCGTGATTTTTCCCCGTTCCCGTGTTAAAATCACCAGGCGCCTGTCATATTCTCCGGAAGGAGTGGCTTTTAATACCATTCCTGTCAGATTTGCCGTTTCCCTCACCGTTCTCTACTCCTTTGGATTATATCCGTAGTTTTTCATCAGAATTTCACTGTCCCGCCATTCCTTGCGGACTTTGACCCAAAGCTGAAGATTCACCTTCGTCTCCATCATGGCTTCGATTTCTCTCCGGGCTGTGCTGCCGATTTTCTTCAGCATGGCGCCGCCCTTTCCAATGATAATCCCCTTATGGGAATCCCGCTCGCAGACAATGGTAGCGTCAATATCAATCATACCGTTGGGCCGCTCGCTCATCCGCTCAATGGTAACTGCAATTCCATGAGGGATTTCCTCATCCAGAAGGCGAAGAGCCTTTTCACGAATCAGCTCTGCTGCAATCTGGCGCATAGGCTGATCCGTTACCGTATCCTCGTCATAAAACATGGGGCCATAGGGCAGATATTTAAAAATCAGCTCCGTGAGCAGATCTGTATTCCGCTTTCTTAAAGCAGAAACCGGAACAATCTCTGCAAACCGGCATACATCCTTATATGCCTGAATATAGGTGGCAATTTCTTTTTGATCCTTTAAGGTATCAATTTTATTGATAACCAGAATCACCGGTGTTTTTACCTGGTTCAGCTGCTCTGCAATATGGCGCTCTCCCGCCCCGATAAAGGTTGTAGGCTCTACCAGCCACAAAATCACATCTACCTCCTTCAGGGTGTGCTCTGCCACATTGACCATATACTCGCCCAGCTTGTTTTTCGCCTTGTGGATACCTGGTGTATCCAGGAAAATAATCTGTCCCCGTTCATCTGTATACACAGTCTGAATTCTGTTTCTGGTAGTCTGGGGCTTCTGGGACGTAATGGCGATCTTCTGTCCGATCAGATGGTTCATCAGGGTGGATTTTCCTACATTGGGACGTCCAATCAAGGTTACAAAGCCTGATTTTTTCTGAACCGGCGCCGGGGAAGCCGCCTCTTCCTCCCCGGTATTTTCCTTTGCTGTCTTTTCCGGATTCAGCTCCGCCATCAGCTTTTCTATATCAAGTGTTCCTGCTTTCTTTGCCATGCGCATTTATCCTCTCGTAAGATTTGAAACCTCACCGAACATTCCGCGGTTTGCTTCTATTTTTTCTTCATTTCCAACCACGCAGAGACTTCCTGTTTCCAGAATTGCCCGAACCTGTCCGGCCAGCGCCCGGATATCATCCCGGTCTGCATCCAGAACCTGCTCCCTCTCCTTCTGCATCATTTCCTCTGTCACTCCGGACAGGTAGGCAGAAAGTCCTCTTGCTCCCCGGGCAGAAGGTGTCAGAGGCGTATCCATGCCGCTGATGGTTCCGATAACGTACTTGGTCATATCCCTCTCATCCGGATCAAAGGATTCCAGATAAGCCGGAATTCCCTCATAAATCTCATTTGTTTCCTTCATACCGGGATCCCGGTAGGAAACAAGATATCCCTCGCCGGAACGGCCAAAGCCGCTCATGCAGCCATAAGCGCCGCCCTTTACTCTCAGGTTCAGCCACAGATAGTCATAGCTTAAAATCACCTGAAGAATCTTTAAAGCGCCGGTATATGCAAAACCTCTGCTGCGGAAGTTGCCGCACCGGGCCACATAGTTGACCTGGGAAGAGGTTTTCAGTCCCTCGTTTTTATTTTCCACCGGATGAACAAAGGGATAACGCTTGCCGCTGCCCTCAGGCAGCTTCTGGCTTAACTGTGTCAAAGTCCCCGGCAATGCCTGGTAGCCTGCGTCGTCAGCCGTATAGCTGATCATCATATTGGAACGGGTAAACAGCTTTTCAGCTACTTCTTTCAGCTTTGCAGCCACAGCCTCTTTCCGGGAATCATAATTCTTTTCCAGTTCCTCCAGGAAATGATAATAGGCCGTTCCCCCGGTCAGCTCATTGTAATAGGCAGTGGGTGAAAAATAAGAGGTCGCCCGGGAAACAGCTGTGCTGTGACCGGCATTTTCCAGACGCATCCGCGCTCTGGATCTGGTTTCTCCAATTACCTCGCCCAGACGTTTTTCATCTGTAAAAACAGAGTGATTCAAAATTTCTTCAATCATGCCAAAGCCGAAATCAAGACGATCATACAGTACCCGGATGCTGGCCACAAATGCGCCGGTAAAATGCTCCGGATCCTCCAGGTTTGCAAAGGAGGTTACTGCAAAATCCAGGCCGCCGCTGTTTAAATGAATCTCACTGGTCAAATCAGAATAACCGTAATGCTCCGTATCCACGCTTCCCAGAACGGATTTCAGCAGACCTACATAAGGCAGATCCTCCTGGGGTACGGCATCTGTCCGGAACAGAACCTTCAGATAACCGATTCCTGACGTAAAGAAGTTGTGGTGGAGAACCAGAATTCCGTCCTCCTTTTTTTCTGTCCAGGAAAAGGTTTCGGCCTTTCTCTCAATATCCTCCCGGCTTAACAGCGGAATCTTCGCCAGGATCTCCGGAGTGGATGGCGTATCCTGATAAAGCTTCAGCTCCCTGGTATCCTCCACCAGTTTTCCCAGCTGCTCCTGTGTCAGGGAAGCCTTGTAATCCGCCAGCTGTCCTGCCAGTCTTTCATCCTCTTTTGCCGTCAGATTCTTCTCCGGGCTGACAATTACAACAGCCTCAAAGGGATTGTCCAGGAGATATTCCCAGATCAGGTTTTCAAAATAGCCCTCCTCCACTGCCTTTTTCAAATAGGTAAAGGTATCCTCATAAGCCAGATGCATCATGGGATCTCCGTCATACAGCCAGCTGTCCAGACACTGCAGGCCGAACATCAGACCCTTGGGGGCATTGCCGTAATCTGCTTCCCGGTATTTGAATTCATAGAAATTAAGGCCGGCTAAAAGACTTTTTTTGTTGATTCCCTGGTCAGCCAGCTTCCGCAGAGTTCCCTTTACCACAGACAGGAACTCTCCTTTCTGATCCCGTCTGGCATCCTTGGCAATCACGCTGAAATAAGGCTGAAGAATTCCGCTCTCATATCCTCCCAGCACATCCTTTCCAATGCCTGCATCAATCAGAGCCTGTTTTACCGGCGCTCCCGGCGCATCTAAAAGGGTGTATTCCAGAATCTGAAATGCCAGATACAGCACCGGATCCAGATCCGTTCCCACAACCGTATTCACAGACAGATAGGTAGCATTGGTATCATCCTCCCCCTCTGTGATTGAATAGTGAAATTCCTTTTCAACCGGCTCTGCAAAGGCCTTCTGCTCCGGAATGGAGGAATCCACCTGACGTTCCTCATAATGGCAGAGATATTCCCGATCCAGCCACTCCAGCTTTTCTGCCATATCCATATCTCCGTAAAGATAAATATAGCTGTTGGAAGGATGATAATAGGTTTTATGGAAATTCAGGAATTTCTCATAGGTAAGCTGCGGGATAAAGGCCGGATCACCGCCGGAATCCTTTCCATAGCAGTTATCCGGAAACAGGGTTTTCTGTGTGCAGCTGTCCAGCAGACTTTCCGGAGAGGAATAGGCTCCCTTCATCTCATTGTAAACCACACCGTTATAAATCAGCGGGCTTTCTTCAGATTCCAGTTCATAGTGCCAGCCCTCCTGGCGGAAAATCTTCTCTTCTTTGTAGATATTCGGATGGAAAACCGCATCCATATATACGTCCATCAGATTCTGGAAATCCTTGTCATTGCAGCTTGCCACAGGATATACGGTTTTATCCGGATAAGTCATGGCATTCAAAAAGGTATTGAGAGAGCCCTTCACCAGTTCTACAAAGGGATCCTTAAGAGGAAACTTTTCCGAACCGCAGAGAACACTGTGCTCCAGAATATGGGGCAGTCCCGTGTCATCATCCGGCGGTGTCCGAAAGCCGATGCAAAATACCTTATTTTCATCATCATTGGACAGAAGAAACAGCTTTGCGCCTGTCTTTTTATGACGCAGCACAATTCCTTCTGACCGGGTTTCCTTCAGAGTTTTCCACTCCTTCACCTCATAGGCATCCAGCGCCTTCACTTTTTCCAGTTGATTCATTTCTTCATGTCTCCTTTTTCCGTCAATGAAATCTCATTATCTACAGGTTGCCCATTAACCGGTCTTTTAATATAGCCAGACTGTCCCGGAAACAAAAATGGACAAACAGAATTCTGTCTGATTCCGCCGCTATGCCGCGGATATTTTCCATCCCCTGTTTTTCTGCAATCAGGCGGGCCCGCAGCAAATGGAAATTGCTGGTAAGAATTCCCACGTCCGGATTTTCATTTTCCGCATGTTCTTCCAGAAAAATTCTGCTGTAGGCAATATTTTCCGTTGTGCTCTGTGACTGCTCCTCCAGGATCATTCTTTCCGGAGGAACGCCTTTATCTTCCAGATACCGCATCATGGCTGCTGCCTCTGTACAGGGTTCATCTGCCCCCTGCCCGCCGGATAGAATCAGCACAGCAGACGGATTCTGCTTCGCATATTCTGCTGCCTTATCCAGACGCAGTTTCAAAGTTCTGCTTACCCCCTCCGGCTTTACCGAGGCTCCAAGAACAATGACATAATCCAGATCCGGCTCTGCAGTCGCAGGAATCCGCCCGAATATCAGAATCAGAACCGTCAGCACAACCAGACTTCCCGATGCGCACAGAGTCACCAGGGATACGGGAATCCACATGGGCATCCGTTCCGGATATTTTTGATAAATCCGTACAGCTGCTGCTGAAACTGCAAAAAAGCCTCCGGACAGCAGCCAGATTGCCGCTGAAGCTGTTCCTATCCCTGTATAAAGCACAATGACCCCATAATAGACCAGACAGACTGCCGCCGCCACTGCAAGAGTCCATGTCAACATATCCATACCCCGTTATTCGTACAGAAATCCCGCCTCATTGTAAATCAGAGCCATAAATTCCACATCGCTGTCGGAATTATTTTCCAGACTGTGGAACTGTCCCACCTGAATGATACAGCAGTCCCCCGGTCCTACCTTGGTAACTGTTTTATCGTTGTCGATAAAATCAGCCTCTCCCTTCAGAATATAGTAAGGCTCTGTATCTCTTACATGCTGGTGCCAGCCTACGCTGCTTCCCGGAGGAAGCACAACCCTGGCATACAGTCTTCCATGTCCCAGCATCTCATCTTTGGAAACAATATGATGCACATAAGCGGTTCCTTTTCCTCCGCCCAGGTTCTCTACGATCTTCACATCTGCTTTTCGTACCATAAGCCTTGTTTCTCCTTTCCTGTTTCCGGCATTTTTCCTGTCTTCTTTTGCAGTCATTTTCCCTGCGCCGGCCATTTTTATCCTTGCTGCTTCGGCTCCATCTCGCTTCTGCGCAGAATATCATAGGCGGACAGCTCTGTTCCCAGATCCACATAAAGGATCTGCTTGGGATGGGGTGCGCTCTCCTGAGGGATCCCGTTCTCATCGGTAATTCCCCGGACCGTTACCTCTACATTCCGTCCGTCCGGCTTCATAACCTCAATAACCTCTCCCACGGAAAACTTGTTTTTCTGCTCAATCCGGCACCAGCCGTCCGGACGAACCTCCTCAACCGTACCCAGGTAGGTATAATTCTTCACATAGGTGTTGTTGTCATAAATCTGGCTTTCTGCATCCGGCTTTCCGAAATAAAATCCCGTAGTAAATTCCCGGTAGGTGCATTTTGCGATTTCAGCCCGGTACCAGTCCATATTTTTCCGGTAAAGCTCCGGATCCTTTTTATAATCATCAATGGCCTTCCTGTAGGTTCTGGCCACCGTTGCCACATAGAGAGCCGTTTTCATCCGGCCTTCAATCTTAAAGCTGTCAATTCCCGCCTCAATCAGCTCCGGAATATACTCAATCATGCAAAGATCTCTGGAATTGAAAATGTAAGTTCCTCTCTCATTTTCAAATACAGGCATATACTCTCCCGGTCTGGTTTCCTCCATCAGGGCATACTTCCAGCGGCAGGGATGGGTACATGCTCCCTGGTTTGCGTCTCTTCCTGTCAGGAAATTGCTGAGCAGGCACCGGCCGGAATAGGAAATGCACATAGCTCCGTGAATAAAGCTTTCGATTTCCATATCCTCCGGAATCCGATCCCGGATTTCCCGGATTTCTTTCAAGGATAGCTCTCTGGCTGAAACCACCCGCTTGGCCCCCATCTGATGCCAGAAAAGGTAGGTTCCGTAGTTGGTGTTGTTTGCCTGGGTACTGATATGCAGCTCCATATCCGGCAGCACCCGTCTTGCAATGGCAAAAACTCCCGGGTCGGAAATAATCAGCGCATCCGGACGGATTTCCTTCAGCTCCTCAAAATAAGCCTCTACTCCCGGAAGGTCCTCATTGTGGGCCAGAATATTGGCTGTAATATAAACTTTTACCCCATGCTCATGGGCAAAGGCGATTCCCTCCCGAATCTCCTCATTCGTAAAATTCCTGGCTTTGGCCCGGAGGCTGAATGCCTCTCCGCCCAGATATACTGCATCAGCTCCGTAAATTACAGCCGTTTTCAATACATCCAGACTGCCAGCCGGAATCAGAAGTTCTGTTTCTCTCATGGTTCTCTCCTCGGTATTTTTACACTTAAAGCAACGCCGTCTCCAATGGGAACAATGCTGGTTTTCAGTTCCTCCATATGGGTCAGCGTATATAAATAGTCCCTCATACGGGCGTGAATGGTGCGGTTGCGGCGCTCCACGGCAAACCGTGACTCCGCCACATCTCCATCCTGCAACACATTGTCTGTCACCAGCAGAGCGCCCTCCGCCATCAGCTCCAGAATTCTCGGAAGCCAGTGAATATACTGGCCCTTGGCCGCATCCATAAAGATAAAGTCAAAGGTTCCGGAAAGCTGTTCCAGAACCTTATCTGCATCTCCCTCCATCAGGGTAATGGACTCTTCCATCCCTGCCAGCCGGAAATTTTCCTTTGCAGCCACAATCCTCGGCTGGTATTTTTCAATGGTGGTAATGTGGGCGCCGGCCGGCATGGACTGAGCCATCAAAAGGGCGGAATAGCCCACTGCCGTTCCCACCTCCAGAATCCGCATGGGCCTCACCGCTGCAGTCAGGGTCTGGAGCAGAGCCCCGGTTTCCCTTCGGATAATGGGAACAGCGGCGGCTCTGGCCTCCTTTGCAATCCTGTCACACAGAGGCCCATGCCCCTGATCCAGAGAATTAATATAATCTGTAATCCGTTTTTGATCCATCTTGGCTACCTGCTGCTTTCTGTGTTTTCCTCTTCCTTTTCTTCCTCAGGTCCTTCGCTTAAAAGCCTCAGAATCTCCTTTGAGGTCATTGAGGTGTTCAGGGTATAAGTACCCGGAACCGTCTCATACTCATAAAATTTCATCTGGAACCTGGCGGCCAGCTCATTGTCAATCAGCCCCAGGTCCTTAAGGGCTGCAGCCACATCCGATCCGGAATCCTCCGCCGTCACAGTCAGAACCCTGTTGCTGCCCGGAGCCGGTTCCATGGCTGTCTGATAAAAAATGGCATGGCCAAAGGAATATCCTCTGACAATCCCCTCCGCAAGCAGCAGAAGAATCAGTGCATACAAAATCAGCTTTCCCGATACCCCGATGATGGTGCCTGTTATTTTATTGATGTCCTTTGTAATCTGACTCACCGGTCATCACTGCCTTTCTGATGTTTGTTACTCAACCTCCATGATAATAGGAAGAATCATGGGATTGCGCTTCATCCGTTTCCACATAAAGTCACTTAAGCTGTCGCGAATCACATTTTTCATCTTGCCCCAGTCGGAAACATGGCGATCCAGACAATCTGCCACAGCGTCATCAACAACCTGACGGGCATCATCCATCAGATCCTCGGACTCTCTTACATAGACAAAGCCGCGGGATACAATATCCGGACCTGCCAGAAGCTGATTGCTGTACTTCTCCAGTGTCAGAACAACAATAATAATACCATTCTGAGCCAGGTTCTGACGATCTCTGAGAACAATATTTCCTACATCGCCCACTCCAAGTCCGTCTACCAGAATACCGCTGGCCTGAACGTGATCAGCTACTCTGCAGGAATCCTCACTGATCTCCACCACATCGCCGGAGGACATAATCAGGATATTTTCCTTGGGAATTCCCATGGAAAGAGCAATGGATCTGTTTGCCACCAGATGACGGTACTCTCCGTGCACCGGAAGGGCAAAGCGGGGATGAAGCAGAGAGTAAATCAGCTTAATCTCCTCCTGGCAGGCGTGGCCTGATACATGGGTATCCTGGGTAATCACCTCTACCCCCTTCATGGACAGCTCATTAATAACCTTGGAAACAGCCTTTTCATTGCCCGGAATCGGCGTGGAGCTTAAAATCACCACATCATTGGGCTTGATAGAAACCTTCCGGTGCATACCGGAGGCCATCCGGGACAGAGCTGCCATCGACTCACCCTGGCTTCCGGTGGTAATCAGAACCGTCTGCTCGTCAGGATAATTCTTCAGCTGATCAATCTCAATCAGAGTGCCTTCCGGAATATTGATATACCCCAGCTCACTGGCTGTTCCGATTACATTGACCATGCTTCGTCCTTCAACAACAACCTTTCTTCCGTATTTATAGGCAGAAGAAATAATCTGCTGTACACGGTCCACATTGGAAGCAAAGGTTGCCACAATAATTCTGTTGTTTTTATGCTCTGCAAAAATTGCGTCAAAGGTTTTTCCCACCGTCCGCTCAGATGCCGTAAAGCCGGGACGGATCGCGTTGGTACTGTCGCTTAACAGAGCCAGAACACCTTTTTTGCCCAGCTCTGCAAAACGCTGCAGATCAAAAGCATCTCCAAATACAGGCGTATAGTCTACCTTAAAGTCACCGGTATGAACAATCACGCCTGCCGGTGTAAAGATTGCAAGAGCTGCCGCATCGGCAATACTGTGGTTAATCTTGATAAACTCTACCCGGAAACATCCCAGATTGATGGACTGTCCGTGTTTTACCACTTTTCTCTTGGTGTTCTTCATCAGGTTGTGTTCTTTTAATTTGTTCTCAATCAGTCCGATGGTAAGCTTTGTTCCATACACCGGAACATTGATTTTCTGAAGAATATAGGGAAGGGCGCCGATATGATCCTCATGTCCGTGGGTGATCACAAAGCCCTTCACCTTATCAATATTTTTTTCCAGATAAGTAACATCGGGAATCACCAGATCAATTCCCAGCATATCGTCTGTAGGGAATGCAAGTCCGCAGTCTACCACTACAATGGTATCCTCATATTCAAAGGCAGTAATATTCATGCCGATCTGCTCCAGACCGCCCAGAGGAATAATCTTTACCTTCGGTTTTCCTTCGCCCTTGATCTCTTGATTTTTCGCTGTCCGGACCGGCTTTTTCTCCGCTGCCGCCGGTTTTCCTGTCTTTCCTTCCCCTTTTCCTGCTGTGCGGGGAGTTTGTCTTGGCGCGGGTTTTGCGCCTGTTCTGGAGGGTTTTCCACTGTTTTTTCCGCCTGTCCGTCCTCCGGACCGGCTTCCGGTTTTCTCTGCGCTCTTTTCTTTCTCTGCGGTTTTTTCCACGCTCACGTCCATCTGATTTTCCGCATATTCTTCCGGTTTGTCAAGCTGATAATTCTGATTTTCTGTCTTCAATTTTCTTCCTCCAAATTCATTCTGTCATCTTGATCCTTCTGTCTTTTCCGCACGTTTTCGTCCATGTCCCCTACTTGCGCAGTTCTACATCCATGTCCTCCATCAGCTCCGTAAAAATCCGGAACAGATAGTCCATTTCGTCATCATTCTCCACGAACTCATAGACAGCCTCACTGTCCTCCTGTCTGGATACGTCCTTTAAAATATAGCATTCGCCGTCCTCATCCTCATCTTCGGAATCTGTTACCAGAAGGTAATTCATTCCATTGATTCTGGTTTCCTCCAGCACATAAAAATCCACCGCTTCGCCGGTATCTGTCTGTAACGTAATTTTCTCTTCCTGTGCCACGTTCTCACTCCTTCAGAGATCCCAGGTAAGACTGCAAAATCAGGGTAGCTGCAATCTTATCAATCACCTTTTTGCGATCCTCCCGGCGCACTCCGCTTTCTATTAAAATCTCATTTGCCTCTATAGTTGTCAGACGCTCGTCCCACAGAACCACAGGGAGTCCTGTTCTGCGTACCAGCATATCGCGAAATTCCTCTGTTTTTTTTGCACGTTCGCCAATGGTATCATCCATATTTTTAGGATAACCCAAAACAATGGTTTCAACCCCGTATTCTTCAATCAATGACTCAATCCGCGCCAGAGTTTTCCGAAGCTTGTTCTCCTCCTTGCGGGTAATGGTTTCTACCCCCTGAGCCGTAAGTCCCAGCGGATCGCACACAGCTACTCCCACAGTCTTCGAGCCATAATCCAGTCCTAAAATTCTCATACACTGCCTTTCCAGGATACCGTTTCCCTTCTGTTCGGAAAACCACTCCTTTTTGCCTACAGAAAATAAAGCCAGCCCCATCTACAAAACGCATTCGGTATCCTCCGCAGTGCGTTTTCCGCTGCAGAACAACTATGCTCCGCAGCAGTTTAACAGATATGGCTGGCAGTTTTCTTCACTCTATCTCAGCTTCGTATCAATATAAACAGACATCAGCTCTTCCAGAATCTCATCTCGTTCAACCTTCATAATCAGACTTCTGGCGCCCTTATGGCTGGTAATATAAGTGGGATCTCCGGACATAATGTATCCGACAATCTGGTTCACCGGATTGTATCCCTTTTCTCTAAGTGCTGCATAAACCAACTCTAAAACCTGGCTGACATCCATCTTTTTCTCCTGTACTGCCCTGAAAAACTGTGTGTTATGAATTTCGCCCATGTTCCTCACGTCCTTTAACTATTCTTTTCTATTTTATACTACTTTGTCCAATTCGGCAAGGGGAATTTTTCCGCCCCTCTGATTCGTCCCCTTTCCTGTGCAGAAATTCCCTGTGTCTCAGGAAAGCAGAAGAATCTCCGGTGTAAGCATTTCTGTCAGGACTCCCTCTGCCATCTGGTTTTTCTCGCCCTTTTCCAGGGGAACCACTGCCTTTACATACTCTCTGGTATGGCCAATCATATACGCCTTTCCGTCTATTTCCGTTTCTTCCTCCAGAAGAATCTCCGTTTTTTTGCCCAGAAAGCTTCTTCTGTACTGCTCCGAAAGGTTCTTTTCCAGTTCCAGCAGCTCATCACTGCGCAGTGTTTTTACCTGCTCCGGAATCTGATCCGGCATCCGGTCCGCCCGGGTGCCTGCCCTGCGGGAATACTTGAAAATATGCATTTCATAGAAGCCAATGGTTTCTAAAAACCGCTTTGTCTCCTGAAACTCTTCCTCTGTCTCCCCCGGAAATCCTACAATTACATCTGTAGTAATCGCCGGCCGGTCAAAAGCCCTGCGAAGAATCTCACAGCCCTGTGCGTACTCTTCTGCCGTATAATGGCGGTTCATGCGCTTTAATGTCTCATTGCATCCGCTCTGCAGAGAAAGGTGGAAATGGGGACAAACCTTGGGAAGAGCTGCAAGTGCCGAGGCAAATTCCTCTGTCACAATCCGGGGTTCCAAAGATCCCAGGCGGATTCGCTCAATTCCCGGAATCCGGTGAATCCGCTGAATCAGGCCAAGAAGATTCTCTCTCTCCTCCTCCGGGAAATCCACGCCATAGGAGCTTAAATGGATTCCCGTCAGAACCACCTCCCGGTAGCCCTTTTCCGCCAGAGTACGCACCTCAGACTCTACATCTTCCGGCCGGCGGCTGCGAACCCGGCCCCTGGTATAGGGAATGATACAATAACTGCAGAACTGATTGCAGCCATCCTGTACTTTCAGAAACGCCCGGGTATGATCCGCAATCCGGCTGATCTTTAACTCCTCGTATTCCTGTGTATTTCCAATATCAATCACATGCACCTGATGCTTTTCCCGGAAATACTCCTCTAAAATTTCCACCAGATCCTGTTTTTTATTATTTCCTATAATGACATCTACTGCCAGATCCTTCTTCAGCTCCTCGGAGGCTGACTGTACATAACACCCTGCGGCCACAACCACAGCGTCCGGATTCTGCTTTCTTGCCCGGTGCAGCATCTGACGGGATTTTCTGTCTGCCATATTGGTTACAGAGCAGGTATTGATTAAATAGACATCCGCCTTTTCATGAAAAGGCACAATCTGATATCCAGCCTCCTCCAGCAGCTGCTGCATGGCCTCTGTCTCATAGGAATTCACTTTGCATCCCAGATTATGTAGGGCTGCTGTCCGCATGTTTTTTTCTCCTTTTCCCGAACTCTTTCCCGGATTTTCGCCGGATTTTCACGAAAACTCCCTATTGACTTTTTTTCCATATCTGGGTAGTATTTATGTAGGACTGGCAGTTGGTAGTTACCCTGCCGTCACAAAAAATACCGAAACCATTAAGGAGGTTTTATACATGAAAACTGTTCGTATTTCTTTAAATTCCATTGATAAAGTAAAGTCTTTCGTTAACGACCTGACCAAGTTTGACGTTGACTTTGATCTGGTATCCGGCAGATACGTAATCGACGCAAAGTCCATTATGGGTATTTTCAGCCTGGATCTGTCCAAACCCATCGATCTGAACATCCACGCTGAGGCTGGTATCGATGAGATTCTGGAGACCCTGGCTCCCTATATCATTCAGTAAGTTCTTCTGAATATCTTTTTTTAGAGAATGCAAAGGATGCTTCTGTTAGAGAGGCATCCTTTTTTCTCTGCCCGCCCCCGGCGGGGGGAATGTTCCCGGAACATCCCCTTTTTCATCTTTAGTCGCACCAGACAACCTCTGCAGTATCCAGAGCTGTCTGTACCATCTCGTCAATCTTCTCTTTCAGATTCTGCTCAGATTTGTGAATCATATTCAGATTCGGCTTAATCACCGGATGCTTTGCCACAAAAATCGTACAGCAGTCCTCGTAAGGCTGAATCGAAGTCTCAAAGGTTCCGATTTTTTCAGAAATATCAATAATCTCCTGCTTGTCAAAGCCAATCAGCGGACGGAATACCGGCATGGTGCATACCTCATTGGTTGCCGCCAGGGACTGTACCGTCTGAGAAGCCACCTGACCGATACTCTCTCCTGTAATCAGGGCCAGAGCATCATTTTTCCGCGCAATCTCCTCTGCAATCTTCATCATATAGCGCCGCATGATAATCGTCAGCTCCTCGTGAGGACACTGTTCGTAGATATACAGCTGAATATCTGTAAAGTTTACAATGTGAAGGGGAATCGGACCGGAATAGCGGGCAACCAGCTTTGCCAGATCAATTACCTTCTGCTTTGCACGGTCGCTGGTATAGGGCGGTGCATGGAAATAAACCGCATCAATCTTTACACCTCTCTTGGCAATCATGTAACCTGCCACCGGACTGTCAATTCCTCCGGACAAGAGAAGCATGGATTTTCCGTTTGTTCCCACAGGCATTCCGCCGGGTCCCGGAATCATCAGGGAGTAAATATTTACCACCTTGCGGATCTCAACCTTCAGCAGAACCTCGGGCTTATGCACATCTACAGAGGTTTCCGGATATGCCTTTAAAATCACCTCTCCCAGCTGGCGGTTCATTTCCTCAGAATGAACCGGATAGTTTTTGTCTGCTCTCCGGCTGTCTACCTTAAAGGTAAAATGGCGATCCGGATAAGCTTCTCCGATATAATCGACAACTACCTGCTTAATATGCTCAAAATCCTTATCTTCGATCTGAAGCATCGGACAGATCCAGGCAATGCCGAATACATGCTGCAGAGCTTCAATGACCTCATCATAGTCATAATCACCCTCTGCCTGAACATAAATCCGTCCGGCCTCCTTTGATGCCAGAAATTTTCCATCTACTCTGCGCAGAGCATTTTTAATCTGCTTAATCAGAGCGTCCTCAAACAGATACCGGTTTTTTCCCTTGGTTCCGATCTCTGCGTACTTAATCAAAAATGACTGATATACCATAGCTTATCCTCTCTTATCCCCGCTGATACCGGCGAAGCACCGGAAGCAGCTCCTTTAACGTATCAATGCAGTAATCGATCTCTTCTTTTGTATTGAAAATGCCAAAGCTGATACGGATGGTCGCATCCAGATATTTCTGCGCCACTCCGATTCCCTTCAGTGTCCCGCTGATGCCGGGATGATGGGAAGAACAGGCGGATCCGGAGGAAACGTAAATTCCCTTATCCTCCAGCGCGTGAAGAAGCACCTCGCTGCGCACGCCCTCAAAGCTGACGCTGACAATCTGGGGAGCGCTCTCTGCTCCCTTTTTGCTGTTGATCGATGTACCCTCAATCTCTCCCAGCCGGTCTGTCATGTAATCCTTCAGCTCTGTCAGACGGCGGATTTTCTCCTCATGGTTGGTGTACATTTCCTTTGCGGCAACGCCCAGCCCTGCTGCTCCCGGGACATTCTCTGTGCCTGACCGAAGATTGTTCTGCTGTCCTCCGCCGTAAATCAGCGGCTTGATTTTCACTCCGCTTCTGATATAAAGAAATCCTACGCCCTTGGGTCCGTGAATCTTATGACCGCTGACGGACAAAAGATCGATTCCCTGCTTTTTCGGCCGGATTACATATTTTCCATATGCCTGAATTGCATCCACATGGAAAATAACAGACGGATTTTTGGCCTTGATAATCCGGGAAATCTCTTCTATGGGCTCAACTGCGCCCACCTCATTATTTACATACATCACAGACACCAGGATCGTGTCCGGACGGATAGACTCCTCCAGCTGCTGAAGGCTGATATGGCCGTTGTGATCCACAGGGAGAAACGTAATCTCAAATCCCAGCTCCTCCAGATAAGTCAGAGGATTGTAAACGGAAGGATGCTCCACTGCCGTTGAAATAATATGGCGTCCCGCCCGCTGATTGGCCAGAGCTGTACCAATCAGAGCCATATTGTTGGACTCTGAGCCGCCGGAGGTAAAAAGAATTTCCTTTTCCGCTGCCTTTAAGGTGCCGGCAATAATTTTGCGGGCCTCACGAATATACTGCTCCGCCTCCATGCCCTTTCTGTGCTTGGCAGCTGCATTGGCGTAATCCTCTGTCATGGTTTTTACCACAATGTCCTTTACGCTGTCCAGCACACGGGTACTGGCGGAATTATCAAAATAGCATTCCATTATTTTCTCCTTATTCTATGCCGGAAACCGGATTTCCTGTTTCCTTTCCGGCTGCCTGTTACTGTTCCAGCTGGAACATGAGAATCGACAAAGCCGCCATTCCTGCCGTCTCTGTTCTTAAAATCCTTCTTCCCAGGGTAATCGGGTGAATTCCCTTTTCCACAGCAGCCTCTACCTCTTCCCGGTCAAAACCGCCCTCCGGGCCGATGTAAATTCCTGCCCGCATTCCCGGCTTGATTCTGCCAAGAATCTCTCTGGTTTTTTCCATCCCCTCCTCCAGTTCGTAGGGGATCAGGTTTATATCAAACCCTTCTGAATAGGAAAATGCCTCTGAAAGTGTCATCACGCCCTTCACTTCCGGAATCTGCATCCGGCCGGACTGCTTGGCCGCGCTTTCTGCAATGGCGTTCCAGCGGCGGACTTTATTTTCTTCTTTCTTTTTATCCAGCTTTACCACAGAGCGCCTGGTCGCAACGGGGATAATCTCACAGGCTCCCAGCTCCACGGCCTTCTGGATAATCAGTTCCATCTTGTCTCCCTTGGGAAGTCCCTGGAAAAGATAAAGTCTGGCCGGAAGCTCGCTGGAATCCGTTTCCTCCGAAAGAATCCTTGCCCTTACCAGATCCGGCTCCATGGTTTCCAGCTCACAGATATAATTCCGGGAGATACCGTCCCGTACTCCAATCTTCTCTCCTGCCTTCATCCGCAGTACATTGCGGATATGGTTCACATCCTGCCCTGTAATCACAGCATATCCGTCTGCAATCTGAGAGGTGGCTACAAAAAAATGATACACGCTCCCGCTCCTTTACTTTCTCCGGGCAGTAATGGATACCCACTCACCCTGATATGTAGTTTCCAGAATCTCCAGTTCCTCGTTGGCTTCCATGGCCTGACGCACATCTGCCTCTTTGGTGTTGATAATGCCTGAGGTAATGAAAATGCCGCCGTGCTTTAAGTGGGCGCAGATCTCACCCTGCAGCATGATAATAACCGGCGCCAGAATATTGGCAACCGCAATATCATAGCACTCATATCCGGCCTGATCCTGAATGGCCTTATCATCAATAATATTGCCCTGAACCACGCAGAAGCGCTCCTGGGAAATATCATTGGATTCCAGATTCTCTCCCACTGCCGTAATGGCGTTTTCATCCAGATCTGTACCGAACACATGATGAGCGCCCAGCTTTAAGGCTGCAATTCCGAGAATTCCGCTTCCTGTTCCCACATCCAGAATATCAGAGCTGCTGTTCACATATTTGCGCAGCTGGCGGATGCACAGCTGAGTTGTCTCATGCATTCCTGTTCCAAAGGCTGTACCCGGATCAATCTGGATAAGAAGCTTGTCTCTGTGCTGGGGCGGAATCTCCTCCCAGGTAGGCTTAATCAGAATATCGTCTACTGTAAACGGCTTAAAATACTGCTTCCAGTTATTAATCCAGTCCTTATCCTCGGTCTCGGAAACAACAATGGTTCTCTCTCCGACATCAACAAACTGGCTCAGATCATCCAGGCCTTCCTCAATCTCCCGCAGAATGGTTTCCAGATTGGATAAATCCTCCAGATAAAAGCTCACCTTTGCTGTTCCGTCATCCGGCGGAAGCTCCGGAAGAATATCAATAAACATTCCCTTGGTATCTGCCTCTGACAGAGGAATATTGTCCTCGATCTCGATTCCTTCAATGCCGATTTCATCCAGCATGCTGCTGATCAGATCCACCGCCTCTGTCGTAGTCTTCAAGGTAAATTTTGTCCACTTCATAATGAAGTCACACTCCTTTCCTGAACTGTTGCAATTTTTCAATCTTCTCCTGTTTTTTATGCACCTGCAATAATTTTTACAAACAAAATGGCAAGAACCACAAGAATCACCGGACGCACAATCCGCTGTCCGTTATGTACCACCAGACCGGAGCCGATATAATGACCGGCAATGCAGAACACACCTGCCGCCAGCCCCAATCTGTAAAGCACGGTTCCATTAACCAGGAAGTTCACAAGCGCTGCCACATTGGAAGCCAGGTTAATCACTTTCGTCAGCGCTGACGCCTTGCGCACATCCATTCTGGCCGCTCCTGTAAGAATCAGAAGCAGGAAGGTGCCTGTTCCCGGTCCGTAAAAGCCGTCATAAGCGCCCACAACCAGAGCTGCCAGCACAGCAATCGCAAAGGCTGCTTTTTCCGGCAGCGGCTCTTTTACTGCCACATCACCCAGATTTTTATTGCGGAGTACATAGAAAGCCACCACCGGCAAAACAGGAATCATCAGATTTTTCAGCACCTGCTCGCTGACCAGCAAAGAAAGGCTGGAGCCGATGGAGGAACCAATGAGGGAAGCAATACAGGCTGCAACAGCGATCTGAATCATCTGCTTTCCCTTCAGATATCCGTTTTTCAGATACCGGCCTGTGGAAATGGTGGTTCCCATGGCTGATGCCAGTTTGTTGGTTCCGATGGCAAAATGAGCCGGAACTCCTGCAATAATATAGGCAGGGAGGGAAATCAATCCGCCGCCGCCCGCTATGGCATCTACAAAACCAGCCAGAAATACCAGCGGACATACAATCAAATACTGTATCATTGTTTTTCTCTCTTCCGTATTGTTATTATGCCTGCTTCGGCCTGACAGCTGCTGTTTTCCAGGGCAGAAGCCCTGACAGAAAATCACATACCGTTTCACGGCACAAAGCTACAAGCTATCATATCACAGAATTCTCTCCTTTACAACAGGGTGCTTCTGAAAAAACAGACGGAAAAAATGCTCCGTGAATCCCCCGGGAAATCGTATCCCCCAGCTGCTTTACCGTCTGATCAATATCAGGAGGCGTAACGTAAAGGCTGCCAAATTCCGGCTCTAAAAGCTCCCGGATCAGGCAGTACTGCTCTTCCGGCTCCATATCCCTGACGAACTCTCCCACTCCCCTTGTTTCTCTGCTGTCTGACAGGGCCTGAATCATGGTATTGACCGTATCATGGACAATGGCCGCCGCCCCCACTACCGTAGGCACGCCAATTGCCAGAACAGGAACTCCCAAGCTTTCTTCCGTCAGGCTGTGCCTGTGGTTTCCCACTCCCGAGCCCGGATGAATCCCTGTATCTGTCAGCTGGATTGTAGTTCCCAGACGGCGGATGCTTCTGGCGGCCAGAGCATCAATGGCAATCACCAGATCCGGCTTTGTTTCACTGATGATCCCCTTTAAAATTTCCGCTGTTTCCATTCCTGTCTGAGCCATGACACCAGGCACAATTCCGCTGAGAACGGGAAGTCCGCGCTCTCTGCAAAACCCCGGTCCCATCTGACTTTCCAGATGCCTGGTCATCTGAAGGTTTCCTATGGTTTCCGGACCAAGGCTGTCCGGAGTTACCAGGTGATTTCCCAGTCCCACTGCAAGAATCCGAAGCCCTGCCTCCCCCTCATTTTCTGCCCTGTCTGCCGGATGACGGTTTAAAAGAGATGCAGACAGCCGCTGAATCTGCAAAGCCAGCTCCCTGGAAACCGCCTCCTGACACTCCTCCCCTCCCTTTGCCATCCGGGGAGCCTCCAGGGTCAGATAGGTTCCCATGGGCTTTCCCATGGCTTTCGCCCCACGGCTGTCAAGAATTCTGACCTCAGACAGATTTACCTGTGACTGCTCCCCGGTCCATTCCCGCAGAGAAACGCCGGAAATTTCACCTCCGTCCCCCGGAACACACTCCCGCTGCTCCAGAGCCAGGTCTGTCCGCACCTGAAATTTTCGTTTTTCCATTTCCGTTCCAGAATTTTTCATTTTTCCTCTCTCCAATCATCTGTTTTTCTTCATACCGGTTCTTCCCATCGCCTGTTTTCCTTATTATTTTTCCGCAGCCATTCATCCATCCAAAGATTTCTTCCGGAAAATGCGTTGTAAGCACGATTTCCCAAGGTTTTTCCTGTGTGAATCTTTTTACAGCGGACGTTTTTCACTTCTTGTCTGCATTAAGCGGACAAAGAGATTAACAGCTGAACTCTTCCTATTTTTTCTCAAAAAACTGGCTTTTATGTATTGACTTTTCCTGATGGATTGGTTAGAATACAAAAGTATGTTTACATTGAACTGTCCGTGTCCAGACTTTGATGCAAACCAAAGACTATGAATAAAATTTATAATTGGAGGTGCCCAGATTGGCTAACATTAAATCTGCTAAAAAAAGAATTTTAGTAAACGAAACCAAAGCTGCTAGAAACAAAGCAATCAGATCCAAAGTAAAAACTGCTTGCAAGAAGGTTGACGCTGCTGTAACTGCCGGAGACAAGGCTGCTGCTCAGGTAGTTTTAAACGCTGCTATTTCCGAAATCGAGAAAGCAACCAGCAAGGGTGTTTACCATCAGAACACAGCTTCCAGAAAGGTTTCCCGTCTTTCCAAAACTGTTAACGCTATGGCTTAATCATTGGCTGGAAGATCGATATGATATAAAAATCCGATTCTCAGGTGTGGAGAACCGGATTTTTTTATTTCACAGGAAGCAAAGCCTCGCCATTTCTTGCTTACAAAAGTCCGTGACGATAAAGAGCCCGGACAACTCCATTTTCATCTACACTTTCTGTTACCTCGTCCGCCCGGGCCTTTACCTGTGGATCCGCATTTCCCATGGCAATTCCGGTTCCGGCAAATTCCAGCATATCCATGTCATTCTCTCCGTCGCCAAATGCCATAATCTCCTCTCTGCTGATAGCAAAATCCTCTAAAACACGCCGGATTCCCGCAACCTTTCCTCCTTTTTCCGGAATCACATCCACCGCCTTGTCATGCCATCTGATGAGACGGCTCTCATTCAATTCCTTTACCAGTTCCTCTGCGCCCCGTCCTCCGTCATAAAGAATAAACTGATAAATCACCCCGCCGGTATAGACTCCCGTTTCCGGCACCGGAGTGGAAATATCTGCCTGAGCCCGGCGGACTGCATCATTGACAAAATTCAGATACATCCTGTCTTCCTCCACAATCATAACCGGCATTTCTCTTCTTTCAAACACGGAAAGCAGACGCGCAGCGTCTTCCGGCGCAATAGGATTTCCATAAAGAAGCCTTCTGTTTTTATCGAGGCAAAGCTGTCCATTTAAGGTTACATATCCGTCAAATTCCAGATGATTGACCGGAAGATCGGAAAACTCCAGAATATGACGTCCCGTTGCGGCAAGCAGAAGGATTCCCTTCTTTCTCAGAGAGGCCAAAGCCTCTGCCGCTTCTGCCGAAACCCTTCCTGTTGTATGGGAAAGCAGGGTTCCGTCTATATCAAAAAATATGACCTTTGTCATAATCAGATTCCTTTCTGGCGTATTTTATTACCCATTTATGGATAATATACATAAATGGATTGTGCTGTTTAAATAAAACCAGAGGTGATTTTATGATTTTATACAACCAGCTCTGGGAAACAATGAAAAGAAAGGGAATTACTCAATACCGTCTCATTAAATACTACGGTATCAGCGCCGGCCAAATCAACCGGCTGAAAAAGAATTCCTATGTATCAACTCACACCATTGATGTGCTGTGCACAATTTTAAACTGTTCTGTAGAAGATATTATGGAATTCCGCATGGATTCAGCTCCTACGCCGCAGCTGGGAATCGATCCGGCTGTCGCACTTCCGGCAGACAGCGAACTGCCGGAGGAAGCTCGGATCTCTCCCTCCATTGATTCGCTCTATCACACAGACGAAGAAGAGCAGTAAACGCAGCCATTCAATATTCCCGGGCAATCAAAAGCTCCACTGCCAGCCTGTCCTGAAGACGTCCGCTTTTTACCGCCTCCTCCGCTTCCACGCAGAGTCTCACACATTCAAGGATCTGCCCCCTGGAAAACTGGCGGGCCTGAGGCATGGTTTTCCCTACCACAAAAGGCTGCATCTTCAGACGGGAGGCAATGCTTCCCTTGTCCATCCCCTTTGCCATCAGTTCCTTAACCTGAAGAATCTGGTTAAACTGACGGGCAATCAGAAACAAAATGCGCATGGGCGGCTCCTTTAAGGTAAGAAGATCCTCATACAGATCCATCGCCTTTCTTGTCTGCCTGTTTACAATGGCAGATACCATATCAAAAATCCGGTTTGTCACCTGAACTGTGCAGACTGCCTTCACATCATCATCTGTAATAACCTCTTTTCCCATGGTATAGCTGATGATTTTCTCCAGCTCCATCCGGATATTCTCCATATCATCTCCTGTCATGCTTAAAAACAGCTCCATTGTCCGGCCTGTGATTTTCCGCCCTTCCCTGGCCAGAATTCCGCCGGCCCAACGGGCAAGCTGAGCGGTATCCTGCCTCTGCATTTCCGCTGCATATCCCAGCTCCTTTACCATTTTATACAGCTTGTTGCGTTTATCCACCTGGCTCTCGGCAAAAACGATGCAGGTTGTATCCGGCATAGACGGCAGATAGGAGGCAAGCGCCTCAGAGGAGGCTTTGAAAAATCCGCTGTCTTCTACCAGAATCAGCCTTTTTTCTGCAAAAAACGGCATGGTATCTGCCTGACGAATCAGCTCGCTGACATCGATTCCTTTTCCCTCATATCGGGAAAAATTCATGGTATCATCGCCCAGAACCGCTTCCTTTAAACGGTTTTTATAGCTGTTTACCAGGAAGGTTTCCTCCCCGTAAAGCAGATAGACCGGACGAAAACTGCGCTCCTTGATATCTTGATTTAATGTCTGCATAATTTCCTCCTGACTGTGCTTTTCCGGCACATTTCTGTTTCATTATACAGGATTATTACAAAAAAAGGAACTATTTCAGCCAGGTTTCCCAGCTCATCCTTTTTCCATCTGTATACAGCTCCACTGCCCCGCAGGTTCTTGTATCATAAACCGTAATTCCCCGTTTCTTTAATCGCTCCAGAACCTCTGCATGAGGATGGCCATACCTGTTTTTCTCCCCGCAGGAAATCACCGCCTGACCTGGCAAAAGAGCGTCCAGCCATGGTTCCGAAGAGGAAAAACGCGAGCCGTGATGAGCGACCTTCAAAACCTCGGCAGGCTTTAAAGCCTTTGTATTTTCCAGGATTTCCTTTTCCCCCTTCTGGCTCATGTCCCCCGTAAGAACCATGTCAAAGGAACCGTACTCCAGCCAGAGAACAAGGGAATGTTCATTTCTGTCTTCTTCCCCCGATTCTCCCTCCTTCGGAATATCCGGATACAGACAGGTCAGACTTAAATCGCCCATCCGCAGGCAGTCGCCCTTTCCCATCCACAGCACCCGGCTTCCGCGAAAAGCCGCCTGCTCTGCCAGTCTGACACAGGCCTCATCTTCCTTTCCTGCTGCAGGAAGAACCAGCTTTCGGATAACAATCCCCTCCTCCTGTTCCAAAATCCAGGAAATTCCGCTGATATGATCCTGATCTCCGTGGCTGACAATGGCATAATCCACTGCTTTGATTCCCCGGCTTTTTAAAAACGGTCCCAGACGTAATTCCCCCAGCTTTTTCTGATCACTGCTTCCGCAGTCAGAGAGAATCACTCCCTGTCTTGTCTGAAGGCAGATTCCGTCTCCCTGTCCCACATCGAGAAAGGTCACCGTCAGCCCCTTTGCCGGAAGAGGGAAAAGAAGAAATACCGCGGCGGCAGGAAGGATTTTCTGAACCGGGCTTTTTTTCTCTCCTCTTCTTTTCTTTCCCGTCCAAAGACAGGCAATGAGAAGACCATAATACAGGCCAAGCTGCCAGAAGGCCGGGCGTCCAAGAAGCAGGCTGCTTCCGGGAAGTCTCTCAAACAGGCGGCAGCACCAGGCATACCAGTCCAGGATCAGCCGCCCGCCTCCTGCTGCAAAACGACAAAATGCCCTTCCTCCATTTCCCGTTGCAAGACCGGAAAAAACAGCCGCCCCGCCGGAAGCAACCACAAGCCCCATCAGAGGAACTGTTATCAGGTTCAGAAAAATCCCATACAGAGGATACTGAAAAAAATGAAATACGATCACAGGAAGAGTGGCAAACTGCATTCCGCCGCTGATGCATAAACCGGAAACCTGGTTCCTGCCCTCCTCCTTCCCGCCTTCCCAGAGTGCTGCCAGACCAGGCGCTGCCGCGCCGATTCCCAAAATCGCCCCGAAAGACAGCTGCACTCCGGCCTGGCACAAAAGAAAGGGACTGTCCCAGAACAGCCAGAGCGCCGCCAGAGACAAAGAAGTGAGAAGATCCGGAGTTTTCCCCAGAAAGGCCGCTCCATAGCCGCAGAGGGCCATAATCAGAGCCCTGACAACAGAGGAGGAGCCTCCTGCCAGGATTCCATAGGAAACTAAAACGCCTGCTCCGCATATTCCGGCCAGACCAAAGCCTGCTCCTGCCTTTCTGAGGAGTCCGTAAACAGCCATACTGACCAGTGAAAGGTGAAGTCCGCTGATTGCCAGAAGATGGGCAATGCCGTTTTTCTGATACAGGCTTCGCACTTCCTCCGGAAGACTGCTCTTATCCCCCAGAAGCAGAGCCCGGAAAACTCCTCCGTCTTCTCCTGCAGCCTGATCAAGAATTTCTCCCGCCTTACCTGACAATGAGAACAAAAACCGGCGGTATCTGTCTGTTTTTCCCCCGGTTACTCTCCACCTTTCCCCAAAGATCCGGTAGGACAGCTTCAGGGAGGCATAATAAAGCTGATAATCAAACTCCCCCGGATTCCGTGGACGTTCAAAGGCCGAGCACTCTCCTGTCACCTGAATCCTCTGTCCCGGTTCAGGCGCCTTTTCTTCCTGTTGTTCCAGGTACACCTGAATCCTCTTCAGCGTCTTTCCCGACGCCTTTTCAGGACCTTTTTTCACAGCTGCATCACCCAGCTCCAAAACCAGCCATTTTTCTCCCGGCGTCACTTTCACCACCCTTCCCTCTATGGTAAGACGCTCCTCGTTCAGCTCCAGAGACAGCTCCTTTCGGAAGGCGCTCTGCACCTGAAATGCCCGAAAACCTCCCGCAAAAAGAAAAACAGGCAGGAGCCACAGCCATATGCTCCTGCCTGATATTTTCGGCTTTCCCGGAAAGCCTGTTTTGGGAACTCTGTTATTTCCAAACAGAATCAGAACTACTGCAGCTGCCGGAAGTCCTGCCTCCAGCATCTGAAGCGCCGCGCCTCCTTGCAGGATCAATACCTCTCCAAGTACGAATCCTCCTGTCAAAAAAAGCAGCGGTCGTTTAATCGTCTGTTCCTCCTACATAATCAAGATTTCTTTCAAACATCGTGTTCAGGGAAATAGTATCCCGAAACATCACATCCTGAACTCCATTGACAGAAAGCTGCACCCGGTTTACCGATGGCTGGGTCGCCAGGGAGTTGACAATGGAATAAATCGGAATATAATCCTTTACCTCCAGGGAATTGTTTAAAAAGCTGCTGTCTACATTAATGTAGCAGACATTCTCATTCACAGACACATTGAGAATCTTTGTGCCGCTCTCCAGAGTGGGCCGCAGCCACGGTGTGGACGGACCGCCAAGAAGCTCCTCCAGAATTGTTTTTTCCACAGAGGTATTGATGTTGTGCATTACACTTCTCTGCTCCGGATACAGCTTTTCCCCGGATTCATCTGTAAAATACAAGGTCAGCTCTGTCTTTTCATAAGCATTGACATCGGAAATGCTGTCTGCAAAATCTGCATCGGAAAGCATTCCCACAGGCATCCCGGTACTGTCTAACAGCGGCTGATCTCCGGAATAGATGCTGATATAGTCAATACCATCCACCTGCGTCAGCGTCTTTGTGAGAGCTGCACGGCAGAGAATTTCCCGTCCGGGACTCATGCTGGTGTAGTTGTTGTCAAAAAACAGGTACAGCACCATGCCCTCCTGCCTTGACCCCTGACAGGTCACCTTTTCAGAAATCGGCACCTGAGCATCCAAATCCGCCGGGACATTCATCAAAGCATCCAAAAGCTCCTGAACCAGGATATCGGAATCCGAAGTCATCGTTCGGTATTCCCGGGTCACCATGCGGGTCACAGAAGGATTCAGATAATAAATCTGATAACTCCTCTCCCCTTCCTTTAAAGGTTCCTGCTTCTTTCCGCAGCCGGAAGCCCAGACAGCCAGCAGAAGCAGAACCAGAACCAGCTTCCTTTTCTGTAATTGTCTCATGTCTTCCTCCTGCTATACAATATATTTCAGGGGAATCCGCACAGTAAAGGTGCTTCCCTCCCCCTCCTTACTGGTCAGCTTAATTGCACCCTTGTGCATAAGCACCACATTCCGCGTAATGGCAAGCCCCAGTCCGCTTCCTCCGGTTTCTCTGGAACGGGCCTTGTCCACACGGAAAAAGCGGTCAAAGATCCGATCCTGCATATCCTCCGGAATTCCAATACCGGAATCCGCCACCTTCAGATAAAAGAACTTGTGATCCGCATCTACCGTAACACGGACCCATCCCTCTTCTGTGTTATATTTCATTGCATTTTCCACCAGATTGGTAATCACCAGGGAAAGCTTTGTCTCATCCACATCTGCCGTCACCTGACGGATACTCTCATAAATCAGCTCCACCTTCCGCCGGTTTGCAATCGGGCGGAGACGCTTTAACACCTGCTCTACCAGCTGGTTAATATCCACCTGGGCAATATTCAGCTCTGCCTCTGATTTATCCATCTTCACCAGAGCCAGAAGATCATCAATAATCTTGCCCTCTCGATCAATTTCATCCGAGATATCCTCCATGAATTCCCGGTACAGCTCTACAGGGACTTCTCCCATTCCCATCAGAGAATCTGCAAGAACGCGAATAGAGGTAATCGGCGTTTTCAGCTCATGAGACACATTGGAAACAAACTCCTGACGGGACTGATCCACTGCCCGCAGCTTCGATAAGGTCTGACCTACCGTCTCGGAAATCTTCTGGGTTTCCCGGTAAACATCTGCCGTAATATCCGTGTCCAGTTCTCCCTGGGCCACCAGCTTCAGCTTTCCAATAAAATCCCGGAAGGGACGAACCAGACAGATCGACACGGCAACTGCAAGAATCAGGAGAATCAAAAATACAATAATCTGAAACAGCAGATTCTTATCCCCTACCCCTTCTGCCAGCGAAATAATCGGCTCTGTAGACGCACTGATCACGAGAACACCGTTTACATTCTTATCGGAAGAAGCTGCGTAGATGGGAATTGTCTGCACAAAATAATGCTTATCCTTATTGTAAATGCTGCTGCTTTCTCCCTGAAAACAGCGCAGAACCTCCTCCGCCACATTCAGCCGTTTCTCCGCAATGTGAAACGTGTCGGTTACAATCCTGAAATCCTGGTTAACCACCACGATCCGTCCGTGATATACATCTGCCAGCGCCTCGATCTCACCGTCCATACCTCCGCGCATTTCTCCTGTCAGATATCCCATCCGCGCCATTTTACTGGCAAGAATCCGGCAATGGTTCTGCACCTCTGTCATACGGGAATCAATCTGGCTCTGCCGCATGGAATTCAACATTGTCTGAGTTCCCAAAACCATGGGAATCGTACCAAAAGCCACCAGAAGAACGGCAATCACAACCTTCAGGCTGACCGTTTTCCGGAATTTTTCAAAATAATACCGTTTTTTTCCTCTTTCCTCATTTTCCATAATGGCTTCGCTCTGCCTCTGCATCAATTTTCTTTGTAATCGCAACTGCAAGAGCTCCCGGTCCGATATGGCAGGCAACACTCAGAGACAGGGGATCCATGTGAATCTGCTGTACCTGCGGAAACTGCTGACGGATTTCCTGCTGAAACTCCTCTGCAATCTCCTTCTCACAGCTATAAGCTATCTCCATCCAGCATTTTTCCGCCTTCGGATCGTCAAACCGCTCTTCCAGATCCTTTGCAATCGCGGAAAGCATGGTTGTCTTGGCCTGCTTTACTGTTCTTGCCTTGGAAAAGGAATCCAGCTTGCCGCCCTGAATCTGAAGAACCGGCTTAATTCTGAGAAGCGTTCCCAAAGCTGCTGCTGCCGGAGTAATTCGTCCGCCCTTTTTCAGATATTTCAGGGTTTCCAAAGTAATATAAATACTGGAATTAAATTTCTCTTCTTCCAGGATCTTCTTAATCTCAGCTCCGCTCCTGCCTGCATCCCGAAGGGCGATGGCATCCTCCAAAGACTGGCGCTGGGTGACA
>UQFC01000030.1 GCA_900540335.1 uncultured Clostridium sp.
GGCGAAATGGGCGGAGATGGATTCGAACCATCGAAAGCACTGCTAACAGATTTACAGTCTGCCCCCTTTGGCCACTCGGGAACCCGCCCATACCGGCTTTAACAAGCAGAGTTATCTTATCACAGCATAGATAAAAAATCAAGAAGTTTTTTTCAAATACCTTTTTTATTTTTTGAATTTCTCGTTTTTACACTCTTTTTCCTTATCTTTCTGCTCTGATTTCTTTTCCTGAGGATGTTTCCCTTCCTGTCTCGTCCATTCCGGCCACCAGAAGAATACTGCCGTGAGCCGGCATCTCCAGGGTCAGAATACCATCTCTGGAGTGATATTCCAAAATTCCCACATTGTAGCCGTTTTCCTCCGTCAGCATTACACGCATGATTTTTTCCTCATCCGTAATTCCCAGTTCCCATACAGGCAGCTGAATCTCCCGTCTGTTATTGCGGTTATTGACTGCTACGACGCAGCAGTTCCTTCCCCGAACCCGTCCGTAGGCAATCAGCTGGCGGTCAGCCAGAAGCTGCTTTAATGAACCGCGGCGAAGAGCCGGCATTCCTTTGTGAATCCGGATCATATAGCTGTAAAACTCAATCAGCTCAAAATTCTCACGGCCCCAGGGATAGGTTCTCCGGTTATCCGGATCTGTCCAGCCGCACACCCCCGCCTCATCTCCATAATACAGAGTAGGAGCGCCCGGCCAGGTCATCTGCACCATCACTGCTTCCCGAAATACGCCGTAGTGAATACCTTCTTCTGCCTTTTTCGCCCCGGCTGTAGCCAGACGTCCCACAGTCTGATTGGTTCTGGTCAGAAACCGGCTGTGATCGTGGTTGGAAAGCTGATTCATTGATGTAAGAAGAGAGGGAGTTTTCATTCTCGCCATATGGTAATTCATAGAACGGAAAAAGCTCACTCCGTCCCCGAAAAGAATTCCATTATACTCATCGCTGTGCTTTTCCATCCCCGTAAGGAACCAGGTAAGAGGCTCCATGAAGGCATCATAATTCATCACAGTATCCCACTGATCCCCGGCAAGCCAGCTTCCCGGATCCCCGTAATGCTCTGCCAGAATGATTGCCTCTGGATTGGCCTCCTTTACATTCTTCCGGAAATCCCTCCAGAATTTGTGATTATACTCGCTGCTGTGGCCCAGATCTGCTGCCACATCCAGTCTCCATCCGTCCACGTTAAAGGGCGGAGACACCCATTTGCGGGCAATAGACATTACATAGTTATATAACCGGTCAGAACCCTCGTAATTCAGCTTGGGAAGGGTATCGTGGCCCCACCAGCCGTCATAGGAATCATTATCCGGCCATGCCGTCTCATCATTAAACCGGAAAAAGCTGCGGTAGGGACTGTCCTTGCTGACATATGCCCCGGCCTCATAGCCGCCCGTTTTTTCATAAATCTTTTCCCGATCCAGCCATTTATTAAAAGAACCGCAGTGATTAAACACACCGTCAATAATCACCCGCATTCCTCTCCGGTGAAGCTCTTCCACAAATTCTGCGAAAAACGCATCGCTGGCCGTCAGATTTTCCGGAGCTGCACTGCGGAGTCTGTAGCGGGACGCATCCTCATTGGATACAGCCCCCTTCGGAACGGCCTGTCCGCCGTCACGGACAATCACGCCGTAATGGGGATCAATATGCTCATAATCCTGGCTGTCATACTTGTGATTCGACGGAGACACAAACAGAGGATTAAAATAAATCACCTCAACCCCCAGATACTGCAGATAATCCAGCTTATCCCAGACTCCCTGCAGATCTCCGCCGTAAAATCTTCCCACATCCATCGTTTCAGGCTCTGCATTCCAGTCCTTTACCTGCTGTACCGGACAGCCGATATAAATATATTCGTCATCCGTCACATCATTGTCCGGATCTCCATTGCAGAAACGGTCAATGTAAATCTGATACATAACCGCTCCCTTGGCCCACTCCGGTGTATGGAAGCCCGGAGTAATACAGAAGGCATGGCTTCCTTTAAAATCCGCATCAGCCCCCAGACGGTCATAGAAGCAGACCTGCTCACCCTTTTCTGCCTGGAAATAATAGTAAAGGGGCTCTTCCCCTGCTGTTATCCGAATTTCATAATAATCAAACAAAGAATCGGATGAGGTTTTTTTCATCTCTATTTTTCCCTCATCCGTAATGTAATACACATGATCAATATTATCTTTTCCTGTGCGGAACCGGAGGACTACACTGTCTCCTGCATCAGGCTCTTCCGGTATCCGGTAGTCCAGAGTCTCGTCTGCGAACAGCGCCCGCTTATTCAGTCTTTCCATCTGTTGTTCTGGCATCATCTATACTCCCTCCGTGTCGTTACTGTTATTTTATCCCATTCCCCGACAAGATACAACTGTTTTTTCACGCGAAGGGAAGACATCAAAGCGCCGTTCACCTCTTCGCGCAGCATTTGTATATCACAGAGCTTTCACCTTCAGGACTCGCCCGCCGGCGCGCAGCCGAAACAGGCGTTCACACAAAGAGAAAGAGCCAACGGGGCAGTCGGCTCTTTCAGGAGAAGGTATTTCGTTTCTTATGGGGTGTAGCAAAAACTATATAATGTATTGGGGGGTTTACGCTAATTATAGTACCATAAAGATGAAAATAAGTGTGCACAAACTTCTATAAATTTCATTTTATTTTTTATGCAGAATGACGGAACAGTATTTCACATATAAATTTTCCGTGAAATTTTCCTGCACTCCACATAAACTCAGCACTCCTTCGCTTCCCCTTCTGCTTCTGCAAACAGGCTTTCAAACTCATCCTGACCGATTTTTTCTTTTTCCATCAGCAGGCTGCTGCAGCGATCCAGCACTTCCCTGTGCTGCTCAATGATTTCTCTGGCCTTTTTGTAGCATTCATCAATAATCCGCTTCACCTCGCGGTCAATCATGGATGCCACCTCTTCGCCGTATCCCTTGGTGTGTCCAAAGTCACGGCCGATAAATACCTCCTCATCATCGCCGTAATCAATCATACCCATCTGCTCAGACATTCCATACCGGGTTACCATCGCCCGGGCAATCTTGGTTGCCTGCTTGATATCCTGAGAAGCGCCGGTTGTCACATCATCAAAAATAATTTCCTCGGCAATCCGGCCGCCCAGAGACACCATAATATCCTGAAGCATTTTTCCCTTGGTATTAAACATCTCATCTTCCCCTGGAAGCGGCATGGTATATCCGGCCGCGCCTACTCCTGTAGGAATAATGGAAACCGTATGCACAGGTCCCACATCCGGCAGAACATGGAACAAAATTGCGTGTCCGGACTCATGATATGCCGTAATTTTCTTTTCTTTCTCAGAAATCACGCGGCTCTTCTTCTCCGCGCCGATTCCAACCTTGACAAAGGAACGGTCAATATCAGACTGGCGGATAAAGCTTCTGTTTTCCTTGGCTGCCAGAATCGCAGCCTCATTCAGCAGGTTTTCCAGATCCGCGCCGGTAAAGCCCGAGGTGGTCTTTGCCACACGATGAAGATCCACATCCTCACCTAAAGGCTTTGACTTGGAGTGAACCTGTAAAATCTCCTGGCGTCCCTTCACATCAGGACGTCCCACCATTACCTTCCGGTCAAAACGGCCCGGACGGAGAATAGCCGGATCCAGAATATCCACCCGGTTGGTAGCCGCCATAACAATGATTCCTTCATTTACCCCGAAACCATCCATCTCTACCAGAAGCTGGTTTAAGGTCTGCTCTCTCTCATCATGGCCGCCGCCCATTCCGCTTCCTCTGCGGCGGGCTACAGCATCAATCTCATCGATAAATACAATACAGGGAGCATTTTTCTTGGCGTCCTCAAACAGATCCCGGACACGGGATGCGCCCACTCCCACAAACATTTCCACAAAGTCAGAACCGGAAATCGAGAAAAACGGAACTCCCGCCTCTCCTGCAACTGCCTTGGCAAGAAGGGTTTTACCTGTTCCGGGAGGGCCTACCAGAATAACGCCCTTGGGAATCCGGGCTCCGACACTGGTATATTTCTGAGGATTCCTCAGGAAATCCACCATCTCCTCCAGATCCTCTTTCTCCTCCATCAGTCCTGCCACATTTTTAAAGCTGATATTGCTGGTATGAGTCATTCGCGCACGGCTCTTGCCGAAATTCATCATCTTGGCATTGGCTCCGCCGCCTCCGGCCGCCTTCATATTCATCATCAGCACCAGGACCACCACGGTTCCCACCATCATGATCACCGGCAGCGCCAGACTGAGCCAGTAATTCACCCGCGGAACATCTCTGGTAACGTAATCAACGCCCTTTTCATCCAGAAGCTCCTGAGCAGCTGTTACATCCGGCACATTGACTTCATAATAATTTCCGTCATTTAACATCATCCGAATCACACCTGTCGGCGCCTGCTCGTTCTGCTTAATCTCTGCCGCCATAATCTCATCCTGCTCCAGAACCTCCTGGAACTGCTGGCTGCTCAGCTCATTTTGTCTTCCGCCGGATGTGTAAAGCATCCATGCGAACATTCCAAACAGCAGCAGGATAAATAACCAGCTGCTGCGAAAATAGGTCTGCTGTTTCACTTATTTTCCTCCTTACTGCTCCACAACTCCGATGTACGGCAGATTGCGGTATTTCTGGGCATAATCCAGGCCGTATCCTACAACAAATTCATCCGGAATGGTAAAGCAGGTGTAATCTACTGTCACCTGTTTTTTCACGCGGCGCTCCGGCTTATCCAAAAGTGTGCACAGGCGGATGCTCTTAGGCCCTCTCTGCTTCAATACTTCAATCAGATAGGACAGAGTCCGTCCGGAGTCAATAATATCCTCTACGATCAGCACATCCTTACCTGCCAGCGGCTCATCCAGATCCTTCACGATGCGCACAACTCCGCTGGATTTGGTGTCATTGCCGTAGCTGGATACGGACATAAAGTCCAGAGTAACCGGAAGATCCAGTCTCTTAGCCAGTTCACAGGTGAAAAATACTCCGCCCTTTAAAATGCAGATCAGGTGAATTTCTTTCCCCTGATAATCCCTGGTGATCTGTTCTGCAACTTCGCTGATTCGTTTGTTTACTTCTTCTTCTGACAACAATACTCTGATTTTATCTGCCATGTTCTTCTCCTCCATTATATGTGACCTGTAAAATGGTTTTTGTCTGGTCTGTTATTTTATAATATTCACTGATCCGGCCTCCCACCACCCAAAGTACATGGTTTCCTTCAGCCAGCACAGGAATTTGCTCTCTCTCACCGCGGGGAATCTTATCGTCAATCATACAGCGGGCCACGGTCTTTTTTCCTCCGCCTGCCAGCACTAAAAAATCCCCCGGACACCGGTGCCTGTAAGAAAGCATATTTTTAATCTTATCATAATCAAACCATTTCGTATACTGGTTTTTGGGAATTTCTCCTGCTTTTTCCCTGGAAAATGTGCAGATCTGAATCCTTTCTGCAGGAATTTCCACTTCCAGGCACAGCTCCTCTCCTTCCCTGATATATCTTCTTTCCGTGAAAAGCAAATTCCCTTCCTCTGCCTTTTTTCCACTCCTGCTCTTCCGGTAAATGCGAAGCGTCTCATACGTTTTTTCTGCTGCCAGACCGCATGGAAGATCCATCCGGCTCCCCGCATGATTGCGGGCCAGAGCTGTCAGAGCTGCAAAATGACGGCTGGTGATATCCTTCCAGCCCGGCGCTGCCGCATCCAGCATTCGCCGGAGAAGATAAGTCTGAATAATCTCTTCCTGCTCCAGAAACAGTCCGCTGTCTATCTCTGCAGACACCCTGCAAGTCCCGTCCTCCGTTTTGCCCGGCCTGCGTTCCTCTGCCCTCGATTCGCCGATTTCTGCCTTCGATTCGCCGCCTTCTGCCCCCGGTTTGTCCGCCTCCGGTTTTCCGTTCTCTGCCTGCTCCAGCCTGCCGCCCTGTTCCCAGACCCGCTCTGCCTGCTGTTCCAGGTACCGGTCTGCCTGGGCCATAATGTCCGCTGCCCGCAGAATGTTTTCCTCTGCCTTCTGATTCACCGCTTCCCTCATCAGCGGCAGAATCCTGCGCCGGATCACATTGCGGGTATAAGCCTCTGACTGATTGGTGGAGTCCTCACACCAGGAAACGCCCTCAGACTCCAGCCATGCGCAGATGTCCTCCCTGCTGACAGAAAGAAGGGGACGAATCAGCCGCCCCTGTACCGGGCGGATTCCCGACAGTCCTCTCAGTCCGCTGCCCCGCAGAAGATTGTGAAGAACCGTCTCTGCACTGTCTTCCCGGTGATGGGCCACTGCTATTTTCACCGGACGGTCAAAGTCAGCCCCGGCTTCCTTTTCCCAGGTTTTTGCGGCCTCTTCCAGGGCCTCATAGCGCAGCACCCGCCCGGCCTCCTCCGTAGACATTCCATGGTCTTTGGCGTACTCGGCCGCATTGCAGCGCACTGTCTGAAACGGAATTTCAAGCTTCCGGCACAGATCCTCCACAAATCTTTCATCCCTGTCCGCCTCTTCTCCCCGCAGTCCATGATGAACGTGAACCACACGCAGAAATGCCGGAAGCTCAGGGGCAATTTTCTGCAATGCCCACAGAAGACAGACCGAATCTGCCCCTCCCGACACTGCCGCAATGACCCTGTCTCCCGGCCTCAGCATTTCATAAATTTTCATATACGACCTGATTTCCGTTACGATTGATTTCTGCATGTATCTCTCCATCTTCCTTTATCCCGTCATTTCGCCCTCTGTCTTTTCTACTCCCACTATAGCCGACACGGGACGCAAAGTAAAGCCCCTTTTACCGCTTCCAGACCCCTGCTGCAAGAACCGTCATGTCATCCTGAGGACCGTCTCCCCACTGACAGGCAAACTGAAGAATTTCCTCAGCCATCTCCTGAGGGGCTTTTAATATCATCCCCTCCAGATATTCCTTCACTGCTCCCTCCTTGTCTTCTCCCGGCCAGGCATCCAGCACACCGTCTGTTACCATGACAATCCGATCCCCGTCCCACAGCTTTTTCGATAAAAGCAGCGGCTCTGCCTGTCCAATCACACCGGCCGGAACCTGACCTGCCTCCAGAATCTCAGCGCTTCCCTCATGAAGCACGAAGGCCGCCACAGCCCCCATTTTCATTGCCTCAAGCACTCCTGTATGCAGATCCACACAGCACAGATCCACTGTAGCCGGATGCTGCTGGGCTCCTGTCAGAAGCAGAATGGTATTTACCATTTTCAGCGCGGATCTGGCAGAAAAACCGGCCTCCAAAAGCTGCTGAGTCAGCTCCACTACGCGGCCGCTTTCCCTGCATGCGGTTTCTCCGCTTCCGAGACCGTCTGAAAGACTCAGCACCGCCTGCCCCGGCAGATTAATAAAGGTATAATTATCTCCGGATACCTGTTCTCCTTCTTTTGGTATCCGGGCAGCTCCGCAGACCATCCGGTACTGTCCTGTTTCTGCAAACCGGATAGTTCCAGACTGCCTGGTAATCAGATTTCTCGTATCCGCAGGCGCATACCAGACTCCGCTTCCCATAGCCTGTCCAAACAGCTCTGCCGCATCCCTGGAGGTCATGCATCTGCCTCCCAGCATCCGGACAGTAAGGTAGGCCTCTCTGCGTCTGTTTTCATATTCCAGAATCAGCATATTTTCTACCACTGCCTGATGAAGCCGGAACACTCTCCTGACAGCCGCTTCTCTTCTCTCCGTAATATCGGTGGCCTGCTCCATCTGGTGGGCAAATTCATCCAGTATAAGAGCCAGCTCCCGAAACTGCACCATCACCGTATCACGGCTTTCCAGAAACCGGTTCTTCCATTCCAGATTCATGGTTGCCCTGCCCAGATTTCTGTTCAGATGCATCATATAATCATCCTTCTGACGGCAGGTTTCCAGAAACAGCCTGGGCATGTCCTCCTCCTCAACCCGTCCCTTCTGCTCAAAGGCCCGAAGCAGATAATAAATATAATAACTGTCCTCTTTTTCACTGTCCCGGTACAGATTGCACCTGCTGCAGTCCCCGCATACCAGAGCCGCCGCCATCTGCATGGCTGCCAGCGCATCCTCCCTGGTAAGCCCCTTTTCCTCCTCCAGACTGTCTGTACAGGATCTTGCCAAAAGCCCCAGCGAGCGGGCCATCTCGCTGAGACGTCCTGCTGTATATACATTCACATCCGCCATATCGCGGCGTCTTGTCCGTTTCCACACAAAAATCCCCTCCTAAGCCACATTATATGCGGCAGAAGGGGATTCTATGCCTGTCCTTATTCTTTTGGCGCCGGCTTCAGAAGAATCTCATCCGGATTCACCAGCCCCAGCTTCTGTTTGGCAATTTCCTCTATGTACTGCTTCGTCTGTACATACACCCGGTACTCCTCCAGCTCTCTGGCCCTGTTTTCCTCCTCGGCCTTCTGCTTCTCCAGAGTCTCCTCGCGGATCTGATATTCCAGCTCCTTCTTCCTCATAGAGGTGCTTTTCAAATTCACTACAACCGCCAGGCTGGCCACCACCAGGGTAATACCCATAATGGCCATACGGTTGCCCCATCGATCCCGTTTCTTTCTCCGGGTTTTTCCGCGTCCTCTCATACTATCACCAGCTTTAAATCCTTGTTGCCCTGTTACCTCTTACGTTTTATTCTAATCCATCTCCCGGTCTTTTTCAATAGCTTCATAAAATTTGCGCTGAAAACCCGGTCATATACCAGCATCGCTGCCAAAACTCCGCCAATCACACAGAAACGCAGACCTCCGTCATTTTCCCGATAAAGCAGGTAAAATGTGGCAAAGCCTGCAAAAATCCAGTATAAAAAATCCTCCAGTCCCACCCACAGCCAGCTGTGGCGCACCAGAAGACGAAAAATTCTCAGACCGTCATAAACTGCCATCAGCCCTGCTCCGGCTGCTGCGCTGACCAGAATCAGCCTTGCCTCTGTCTGAATACTGGGACTCATGCTTCACGCTCCTGACACTTTATTTAAACAGGCGGGAAAGCAAAGACTCTCCGGCCTTCCGGTATGCTTCATTGGAGGAATAAACCAGACTGTCCACCGTTCCCTCCAGATCCACCTCTCCCTGCTCCACCGTCAGACGGCTTACATGGAGATCCTTTCCCTTTATTGTCAGAAGTCCCATATCCGTATCCATCACAGCCTGCTGCTCGTCAAAGGATACCACCTCGCGGATTCCTGTCAGCCTGACAGACGAACGGTTCTGAACCTGACAGGAATGAGGACGGATTCCCTCTTTTTCTTCCATATAAATCAAAACCTCCCCATATCCGAACCTCTGGTTCAGTATATGGGGAGATTATAAAATTTATGATAATGACTTTTAAAGATAACGGTACAGTTCTTTGGCATCGTCCTTGCGCACGGTTTCCTGCACATCAAGAACCTCCACCTTTACGGAGCTTGTTCCAAACTGTATTTCAATAATATCCCCGGCTTTTACACTGGCCGATGCCCTGGCCGGCCGGTCGTTGAGCAGCACACGTCCTGCGTCGCAGGCTTCATTGGCCACCGTCCTGCGCTTAATCAGTCGGGAAACCTTCAGATATTTGTCCAGCCTCATAAATTATGCGTTTACCAGATCCTTCAGAGCCTTACCTGCTTTGAACTTCGGAGTCTTGCAGGCTTCGATCTTCATGCTCTCGCCGGTCTTCGGATTTCTTCCTTCTCTTGCTGCTCTCTCAGATACCTCGAATGTACCAAAGCCTACCAGCTGAATCTTATCACCATTCTTTAAAGCATCAGCAACCACATCTGTGAAAGCCTTTACTGCTGCCTCTGCATCCTTACGGGAAAGACCAGCCTGCTCAGCTACTGCTGCAACTAATTCTGTCTTGTTCATTATTAATTCCTCCTGCAATGGTCCGACATGCCTCTGCGGCGCCCTGACGGACACTAATCAAATAAAAAAATGTACTCTTCCATTTATATATGGTTTACTGCTCTTTGTCAAGTTTTTTTGGCTTTTTCCTGCTTTTTAATCTCATTCCATAAATCGAGACTTTCCTCCGGTGTATCAGCCACTGCATCCCCGAATACATGGGGGTGACGGCGAATCATTTTCTCGCATAAACCGTCTATTACATCCTCTACCGTAAAGAGTCCCTGCTCGCTGGCAATCTGGCTCTGAATCATGACCTGATAAAGCACATCCCCCAGCTCCTCGCAGAGATTTTCCATATCGTGATGATCAATAGCCTCCAGCACTTCTCCGCTTTCCTCCAGCAGGTAAGGCTTCAGGCTCTCCAGAGTCTGCTTTCTGTCCCAGGGACATCCATGCTCCGAACGAAGGACTGCAACAATCTCTTTCAAATCCTCAAATGTGTGCATCTGCTCCTCCTTCCTGTGTCACCTGCTCCGCCTCATTCACAGGTTCCTCTGCCTTCACAGGCTTTTCCGTCTTCACAGTTTCTTCTGCCTTCACAGGCTTTTCCGTCTTCACAGTTTCTTCTGCTTTCACAGGCTTTTCCGCCTTCACAGCTTCTTCCGTCTTCACAGGCTTTTCCGCCTTCACAGCTTCTTCCGCTTTCACAGATTTTCCCGCCTTCGCAGCCCTGGAGCCCTTCCTGCGTTTCTCCTCTTTCCCCTGATCCGGCGCAGGCTTGCCTACAAATACAATAATCGAACGGTAAGGAACCATATACCGCTTCTGATTTTCCAGCTCCTTTTCCTGTCCCGCTTCATAATATCCTCTGCTGTCACTGGTATCAAAGGCAATCTTCCACTGCTGGGATCTGGGCAGATGGGGAAGTGCGAACTCGTGCGGCTCCCAATGCATATTATATGCGACAAAAAAGGTTTCATCCGCCGTTCCGTCTGCTTTTTTCCCATAGGGGCCCCAGTACATAATGCCAATCTGCCGGCGGAAATTCTCAAACTCCGGTTTCCAGGCGTTGACTCCGTGATAGGAAATATCCGGCTTTCCCACAGCCCGGTAATCCATTACCTTCGGCTCCTCCTTCATATGAAACACAGGATGGGCCTTTCTGAAGGCAATCACCTGTTTTACAAAGGCGAGCAGATCCCGGTTATTCTTCTGAAGCTTCCAGTTCAGCCAGGAAATCTCATTATCCTGACAGTATGCGTTATTATTTCCGCCCTGACTCTGGCCAAATTCATCTCCCGCCTGGATCAAAGGTGTACCCTGACTTAAAAATACCATCAAAAGCGCATTGCGGAGCTGCTGTCTGCGCATCTGAACCAGCTTTTTCTTCCGGCTGGCGCCTTCCTCCCCGCAGTTCCAGGTGTAATTATAATCCGTTCCATCCTGGTTTTCTTCTCCGTTGGCCTCATTGTGCTTTCGCTCATAGGAAACCATATCCATCAGCGTAAATCCGTTGTTGGTAGCCATATAATTGATCACACCATGACCGGCCGGATTGCGGCGGCTGCGGAAAATCAGATTTTTCATCTGATCCTCATCTCCCTTTAAAGCGCGCCTCATATCCACCAGAAAACCGTCGTTGAATTCTCCAAGATTTTTCTGATATCCCGGATCCTTCTCTCCGTCATCCCAGTAGGTAGCCCAAAGCTTTGTATCGGTCAGATAGGGATCCCTGGCCAGAATCCAGGCCGGTGCCTGTCCCGTCAGATGAACTCCGTCCACATGGAATTCCCGAACCCAGAACCGTACCACATCAAGAACTACCGCAGGCGTCTCTTTGCCTGTGAAAAACAGTTCAATAACCACTTCCATTCCTGCCTGATGAAGAGCCTTTACCATCTTCTTGAATTCCACAGCCGGATTTCTTCCCGTGCCGGCGTAGGAAGCCTTCGGCGCATAGTAGAAGGCCGCCCCATAGCCCCAGTAATTCAGCCGTCCCGTAGGCTTCGGACCATTTCCATAAGGATTGCCGTCCGCCACATCCGGCATCTCAATCTCCTGAAACTCTGCCGCAGGCATAAGCTCCAGTGTCGTGATTCCCAGCTCTTTCAGATAGGGAATCTTCTCCACAACGCCTGCAAAGGTTCCTTTATTCCGGACACCGGAGGAGCTGTCCTTTGTCAGCCCGCGCACATGCGTCCTGTATACAATACACTCCTCATAGGGAATCCTCAGACAGACGTCCCCTTCCCAGTCAAATTCCGGCTGGCTGACCGGAGTGGTAAGAAACCGTTCTCCGTTTTCCAGACAGCCCCATGTTTCATTTCCTGAAAAACTTCTGCCGCAGGGATCGGAAAACCGTTTTCCGTCTGCCTCAAATGCATACTCATACTGTTCCAGATCTTCTCCCTCCACAGTCATCTCCCATACCTGGCCATGACGTCCTGCTTCAGGAAATCTGATTTTTGCCGCTTCCTGTTTTTCGCCCTTTCCCTTTTCCGGCGAAAACAAAAGGAGGCTGCACTCCTTTGCAGCCACTGCAACCGATACGTGAATTCCTTTCTCCGTTGGTGTAAGCCCCATCGGATATATCCCTGCGCTGTCTATGCAAATCTGATACTGTCTCATCCTTCCACCTTTCCATTTCACGTCCCCGTTATTAAGTTACAAAGAAGAAAACATATTCCCGCGACAGCCCCCGGTCTGCCGCAGGAACCCCCAAAAACTAAGAAATCACCAGTTCCACCGGGCAATGATCCGATCCCGTTATCTCTGTGTGAATCGCCGCGCTCTCCAGCCGGCTCTTTAATACCTCCGACACGCAGAAATAATCAATTCTCCACCCTGCATTTTTCTCCCGGGCCTTAAACCGGTAAGACCACCAGGAATATACCCCTTCCTGATCCGGATAAAAATACCGGTAGGTATCCACAAAGCCCGCTTCCAGAAGCCGGGTAAACTTCTCCCTCTCCTGATCCGTAAAGCCTGCATTCTTTCTGTTTGTCTTAGGATTTTTCAAATCGATCTCCTGATGGGCCACGTTAAGATCCCCGCAGAAAATCACGGGTTTTCTCTCCTCCAGCCCCTTTAAATAGCCAAGCCAGGCGTCCTCCCACTCCATGCGGTAGTCCAGGCGTGCCAGCTCGTTCTGGGAATTAGGCGTATAGCAGGTTACCACATAATAATCCGGAAACTCTGCCGTAATCACACGCCCCTCCCTGTCGTGCTCCGGAATCCCGATTCCATAGGTCACGGACAGGGGCTCCTGCCTGGTAAAAAGCGCAGTACCGGAATAACCCTTTTTCTCTGCATAATTCCAGTACTGATAATATCCGGGCAAATCCAGCTCCAGCTGTCCCGCCTGAAGCTTCGTCTCCTGCAGGCAGAACACATCTGCATCTGCCTGGCGGAAAAAATCCAGAAAGCCCTTGCCTGCACAGGCACGGATTCCGTTCACATTCCAGGAAATCAATTTAGTCATACAATTTCTCCTTATAAACACCTTCCTCAATCAGACGGCGGATAGAATCCACAACAGCAGCCTTATCCTCCTGGTAGGTAACACCGAACCATTTATCTCTTGTCTCCAGTACCTTTACCTTGCCCTTGCCGCTCTTGATCAGCTTGTCAATAATTCTGGGAAGCAGGTACTCCGCCTTTAAATTGCCCTCCGGAATCTGATCCAGGAACTCCGGAAAACCAGTCTCCAGCTCCTCCAGGAAACGGGGCGGAAGTCCCCACATATTCATGGATACATGCTGATCCGGATTTACAGAAACAGGATTTCCCTGCTCGTCATTGGCCTTTAAGCTGCCGTCCTTCCATTCAATATCAAAGGTCTCTGTCACATCCCTAAGCGTGCCGTCCTCATTCACCTGGCACACGCCGCGTGTCACGGTTCCGTTGTCACTTAACGTATTTTCCAGAATAAATCCGCCCATGCACATATCATAAACGTCAGACTCCGTATCCATCTCATGAACCATATAATCATGAATCTTGAAGAAGCCCTCCTTGCCGTAATAATCATCTGCATTGATTACCAGGAACGGCTCGTGAACCATGCCCTTTACTGCCAGCACCGCCTGACCGGTACCCCAGGGCTTTGTCCGTCCTGCCGGAACCTGATATCCCGCAGGAAGCTCCTCCAGCTCCTGAAAGGCATATTCTACATGAGCGATCTTTTCAATTCTGTTGCCGATAATCTCCCGGAAATCCTTTTCCAGGTCCTTGCGAATAATAAAAATAATCTTATTAAAGCCTGCTTCCAGCGCATCATGAATGGAATAATCCATAATAATTTCACCATTCGGTCCCACCGGAGCCAGCTGCTTGATTCCTCCGCCAAAACGACTGCCAATACCAGCTGCCATAATTACCAACGTCGTATCTTTCATCTTTTCTCTCCCTCAGATTCTTCGGTTTCCACACCGTTTTTTTATAACTAAACTATATCATAGGAACCTCAAAAAGGCAATTCATAGGAAAAGAGAATCCCGGCCTGCAGGATTCTCTTTAACGATTTTTATGAACTTCAACAATTCAGCCAGTTTCGAATCATGGTCTCCAGAATTTCCGCGCTTCCTTTCACCCCAAAGGAACCGCTGTTTAAGGCAACATCCTTATAATCCAGCGCACTGTGATATCCCTTGCTGTATCTCTTGTGATACAGGGTTCTGGAATGATCTGCATCTACAATCATCTTCTCTGCCGCAGCCTTTTCCATCTCAAAATATTCACAGCAGTTTTTCAGCCTGTTTTCATAAGATGCGTAAATATAAATGCTGAAATGATTCTTTCTCTCTGCCAGAATACTGTCCGCACATCTGCCTACCAGAATACACGGCCCCTTATCCGCCAGATCCATAATAATATTTTTCTCAATCTGAAAAATCTCATCCTGCATACTGGGCACTACCATTCCCAGAGGATACAAATACCGCAGGTAGGGAAAATTGGAAACCTCTTCTTTGTCACTGACAACGGAAATCGGAAGTCCCATGCGCTTTGCAGTTTCCTCTACAATATCCCGGTCATAAAAGGGGATTCCCAGCCGCTGCGATAGTTCACAGGCAATCGGCCTTCCCATACTTCCAAACTGCCGCGATATGGTAATTACGTATGAATCCTTCATTTCTGCCTTCAGGCCCTCCTTTTGCATTTCTTGTATCCATCAGGCCTCTGATGTACGAATCGCAGCCTGGGCTGCCCTTCCTGCTGCCGGAGCCGCCTTGATTCTTCTCTGCTGCATGCTTCTTACGATACAGGACAGGGTAAAATTAATAACAAAATAAATCATGGCCGCCAGACCAAACAGAACGAAAACATCTGATACATTGGTCGTTCCCAGCCCGTTATACTGATACGATGCGTTCATAACCTGACGCACTCTGGCCATCAGCTCAATCACTGCCACATTGGCCAGATAAGAGGAATCCTTAATGGTTGTCACCACCTGGCTTAACAGAGTGGGCACTATATTGCGGTACGCCTGCGGCAGTACAATATAATACATAACCTGAACTACATGAAAGCCCTGAGAATGGCCTGCCTCAAACTGGCCCAGCGCAACCGAATTCAGTCCGCCTCTTACAATCTCCGCAATAACAGAAGAGGTAAACAGAACCAGCGCTGTCGCAGCCTTAAACAGCAGCTTGACCTCTACAGAGGTCAGTCCGAACATTTTCCTCTGAAGAAAAGACGGACAGGGACAGAAAATCAGGCAGACAAAAATCCACAAAAGCAGGGGAGTGTTCCGGAATATTTCAATATACACAATTGCCATCCATTTGAAAATCCGGGCCGGACCTCTGTTGCAGTAATTCCGCACCAGAGCCAGAATCGATCCCACAAAAATTCCCAGAAGCACTGCCACTACAGAAACAATCAGGGTAAATGCCACGCCTTTCATAATAAACTTCAGAACTGCCGGATTGGTAATAATCCGCAGACTTCCTTCGATTGTACTCATAGACTCATTCTCCCCTTTCTTTTATGCTGCAGCTTCTTCTGTCACAGTCACTCTTGCATCCCGCTTCTTTAACGAGTTCTCCCATACACTTGCCAGTGTAGACAGCGGAAAGCAGATAACAAAGAAAAGCAGGCCGCTGAGCAGGTAGGCCGGCGCGTAAGCGCCGCCGGTACTGGCTCCTGTTACAAAGCTGTAGGTAACAGAAATCAAATCCGTTCCTCCGATAATATAGAGACAGGAGGTATTTTTCACCAGGTTCACAACCTGATTCACCATGGGAGGCAGAATAATCTTCACGCTCTGAGGCAGAATAATGTAATACATTTTCTGAAAATAATCAAAGCCCTGAGACTCGGCTGCCTCAAACTGTCCTTTGGGAATCGCTTCGATTCCCGCCCGGATAACCTCGGCCACATAAGCTCCGTGATACACTCCCAGCGAAACAATTCCGGTTGCAATAATGCCTATGCTGTTTCCGGAAAATGCCAGGGCGTAATACAGAAAACAAACCTGCAGAAGCAGCGGCGTATTCTGTATAAATTCCACGTAAACCCGGGCAACCGCCCGCAGTGCCCTGTTTCTTCCTGTGGACATCAGTCCAAACGCAATTCCCAGAAGCAGGGATATGAAAAGCGCAAACACTGCGGTCATCAGCGTATGCTCCACTCCCAGAAAAAACGTTCCGCGAAAGGTCCACACCTTTTCCCATGCATCAGCTGAAAATAAACCTGCCATTTTTTACCTCCCCTGCCTCACCTGCCGGCATTTTTCATAATCACTGTTTTAGTTGAGTCCGTACTCGTCAACCAGACCCTGGATTGTTCCGTCATCCAGCCATTTTGTTACCAGATCCTCGCAGACCTTGGAGAAGCCGGAATCCTTCTTCGTTACAACGCCATACTCCTGAGGAGCAAATTTATCTTCAATGTAGGAGCGTCCGTCTGTCTTGTAGATTGCCAGAATGGATTTATCAACACAGAAGGCATCAATCTCACCTGCGCTGAGAGCGGTGGAGATTGCCGGATAATCCTCGTACTGACGGTAGCTGATTCCCTTGGTCCAGGTTGCTGCATCAAAGGTATCACGGTCAAAGCCTTCGCCGTCTAACACGCCGGCCTCAATCATGGCTGCTGTCAGCTCTCTTGCAGAAGTGGATCCGGAGGAAACGCCTACCTTTTTGTCAGTCAGGTCTGCCAGGGTTTTGATTCCGGAGGCATCCTCAACCAGAACAGTAACCGCATCTGTATAATACGGGGTTGTGAAATCCCAGGTCTTTTTTCTCTCCTCTGTAATCGTGAAGGTAGCCAGAACACAATCGATATCGCCGGAATCAAGAAGCTCTCCTCTTGTTGCTGCGGTAACGGTGGTGTACTCTACATCCACACCCAGCTCTTCGGCAATCTTTGCCGCCAGATCAATTTCCATTCCTGTATATTCACCGGTCAGGGCATCCTGAAGACCAAAGCCGGGAACTGCGTTTTTAACGCCTACACGGAGGACGCCTCTGTCCTTAATGGCCTGCACATCTGCGGAAACGTCGCCGGCTGCATCTGCCGCTGTGGTGTCTGCTGCCTTTGTGTCTGCTGCCGTAGTATCTGCTGCTGCAGTTTCAGCTGCCTTTGTGTCTGCCGCTGTGGTATCTGCGCTTCCTGAGCCTGAGCATCCGGTCACCATAGCTGCTGTCATCAGTCCTGCCAGTAATAATGCGATTTTCTTTTTCATAATGTCTCCTCCTCATTTTCCTTTTTCTTTGCTCTGTCCGGCCGTTCCCTGTTTTCAGTTATGCCGTCCTGAGATTATCTAAAGCATAAAAGATATGCCCTAAATCATATTCCTTTTCTTTTCAAAAATTCTCTATCTTATAATTTTTCCGAGGAACTGCTTTACTCTCTCATGCTGGGGATTGGTAAAGAAATGCTCCGGAGTTCCCTCCTCAATAATCTCCCCGTGATCCATAAATACAATCCTGTCTGCCACCTGTCTGGCAAATCCCATTTCATGAGTAACCACCACCATTGTGATATTCTCATCTGCCAGCTTGATCATCGTATCCAGAACCTCCTGAATGGTTTCCGGATCCAGCGCTGATGTGGGTTCATCAAACAGAATCATCTTTGACTGCATACAGAGCGCTCTTGCTATCGCAATTCTCTGCTGCTGTCCGCCGGAAAGAGTCGTGGGATACACATGAGCCTTATCCCTCAGTCCTACTACATCCAGATAATGATAAGCCAGCTCCTCTGCCTCAGCCCTGCTCTTGTGGTGCAGCTTCATCGGCGCCAGAGTCAGATTCTTCAAAACCGTCATGTGAGGGTACAGGTTAAACTGCTGAAATACCATGGATGAGGTTTCCCGAATCACATGAACCTTGTTTTTATGGTTCAGTTCCTTTCCATCCACCCAGACCTTGCCGCTGGTAGGCTCCTCCAGAAAATTCATACAGCGAACCGTAGTAGATTTTCCAGAACCTGACGGGCCGATAATAACCAGCTTCTCTCCCTCTTTGACCTCCAGATTCACATCCTTCAGCACATGAAGATCGCCGAAATATTTATTCACATGCTCCATTTTGATCATCGCCATGATTTTTCTCCCTCCCGGTTCCCAAACTTTCTATTTCCCTCGTCCGCCTGTCTCTGCAAACCCGGAAAAGCACAAAGGCGCCTTGAAGTATAAACTTCAAAACGCCTTCGTTTTGTGTAAGTGCCATTTTAAACTAAATTTTATTAAATGTCAATTTATTTTCTTCCGCAAAAACCTGTTTTTCTTCTAAATGAACTTAGTAAAATAAAGTTTTGTTCTTTTTATCTAAAATATTATATATTTTCTGAAATTTTTCAAATTGTTTTAATTATTCTCATAAGTCAAACTATTTCTCAAAAACAGGACGCAATTTCCTATGAAATGAAAAAAAGATGCAGCCAGCGCCTTTCCAAGCCCAACCGGCTCAGCTGCCTCTGTCTGCATCTTCATCATTTCATCAAAAAGAAACCCCTTTGTGAGATTCTCCGCCTGCGGGCGCCCCCTCCCTACTCGATTCTGCTGGGTTTGGGGAAGTAACGGAACAATACCTTTGCTACCAGTTTATCCCTCTTCACATAAGTATTCTTCCACCGGCGGGCGTCTGAGGAATAATTCCTGTTGTCGCCCATCATAAAATAACTGTCCTCCGGAACCTCAAAATGCATGGGTTCCTCCGGAATCATCGGCTCCCTGATATACGGCTCCTCCATAGGTTCTGCCGACCCGTTTAAATAAACATGGCCGTCTGCAATATCAATGGTATCTCCCGGAAGCCCGATCACCCGTTTCACATAATAAATCTCTTCATTGTCCGGGAAACGGAAAATCACAATATCCCCCCGCTCCGGATCTCCGAATTTGTAAGACAGGCGGGATCCAATCACCCGATCTCCTGTCATAATGGTATTTTCCATGGAACCGCTGGGAACTTCACTGTTTGCAATAATAAAGGTATTCAGGAAAAACGCAATCGCAGCTGCAGAGATGATGATCTTAAACCACTCCCAGACCTCCTGCTTCCAGCCGCCCTGCTTTTCTTCCATCTCCGGCTGCTTTCTGCCGGCCTTTTTCCCTGCTTCGGTTCCGGACATATCCTCCCGGCAGGCAGTTTCCCTGCCGGAATCCGATATATCGCCAATCTCCCTGGAATCAACCGGCTCTTCCATAGGGATATCTTCCGTAAGCTTCCTGTCCGGTCCTGCCCAGGTTTTGTTTTTTTCCATAAATGAATTCGCCTCTGTCAGACTATCTGCCGCGGTATTTCTCCAGAAGCTTGTTGATCCGCTTGGTCGGATTCAGCAGCTCGCTGAGAGAGTCATCGTGATTCAGATTGTCAATAATCAATGCAATATATTTGCTCATGTCTACGTTAATGTAGTACGGTCTGGACAGCAGCTCCGGAGTCTGGTAAACCAGGTTGGTGGTCAGAATCCGGTCAATAATGCCGTTGTCATAGTATTCATCAAATTTGTTCAGTCCATTGGTGAACAGACCAAAGGTTGCACAGATAAATACCTTTCTTGCTTTTCTGCGCTTCAGCTCCTTGGCTACATCCAGCATGCTTTCTCCGGAGGAAATCATATCATCAATAATCAGAACGTCCTTGCCCTCTACGCTGGAGCCCAGGAATTCATGAGCTACGATCGGGTTGCGTCCGTCTACAATGCGGGTGTAATCACGGCGCTTATAGAACATACCCATATCCAGACCCAGAACGTTGGCAAAGTACACAGCACGGCCCATACCGCCCTCATCCGGGCTGATAACCATCATGTGATCGCTGTCAATATCCAGCTCTGTCTCTGTTTTCAGAAGATATTTAATAAACTGATAAATCGGCTGTACCGTCTCAAAGCCCTTTAAAGGAATCGCATTCTGCACACGGGGATCATGAGCATCAAAAGTAATGATGTTCTCCACACCCATGTTGGTCAGCTCCTGCAGTGCCAGTGCGCAGTCCAGAGACTCTCTGTTGGAACGCTTATGCTGACGGCTCTCGTACAGGAACGGCATAATTACATTGATACGGCGGGCTTTTCCTGCTGCTGCCGCAATCACTCTCTTCAGATCCTGGAAATGATCATCCGGAGACATATGGTTTGTCATTCCGCACAGGGAATAGGTCAGGCTGTAATTGCAGACATCAACCATAATGTACAGATCGTCACCGCGGACGGAAGCATTGATGGTTCCTTTTCCTTCTCCGGATCCGAATCTTGGTGTACCTGCTTCGATAATATAGGAATCTCTCTGATATCCTGCAAAAGCGATGGTGGATTTGTGCTCGCTCTCCCGCTCTTTTCTCCACTCTACCAGCCAGTCATTTACCTTTGCGCCCAGTTCAGAGCAGCTCTTTAACGGAATCAGCCCCAACGGCCCTACCGGAATGGTTTCAATGGTTTTTTCTTCGTATATCATAGTGTCCTCCAAATGTGTATGGTAATTTTTCTTTTTTCAACATATTCGCAGCTGTTCAGTCCGTTGCCTTATCCGGCCCTGCCGGACGAAAATCACCTGAGATTTCCCGCCGTCCTGAATAATTGCACGTATTCTTTATAACATCAGGATTCATTTAAGTCAAGTTAATCCCGGTATCTTTGCCGTTTTTTCACCCGAATATCGCCTCCGTACAGGGGAATCGTGGCATAATGGCTCATAAGACGTGATGCAACCCGGTCAGAATAGGTGTCTCTCAGCATATCCATGGAAAGATTCGTTGAGATAATGGTTCCCAGCTTTCTGTTGATCCGCTCATTGATGCAGTAAAACAGCTGAGAGGAAACAAAGGAGTTGTTCAGCTCTGTTCCCAAATCATCAATAATCAGCATCTGACAGTCCAGAATATGGCGGCAGGTCTCCTCTGCCTCGTCCTGTCCGTCTCTGCCGAACCTGCATTTGGAAAAGAGCTCAAACAGATCCTGGGAGGACAGGTAAATAACAGAAATTCCCCGGTCAATCAGCGCCTTGGCAATACAGTTGGTCAGAAACGTTTTTCCTACGCCTGTGCTTCCCGTAAAGAGAAGATTTTCTCCCTTGTCTGGAAATTCCGCCGCAAATTCCCGGCACCGTCCGGCAACCAGCTTCATGTAATCCAGTTCCGTCATGCCCAGCTGGGGAAGTCTTTCCCGGCTGTCATACCACTCAAAGGAGAAGGTGGAAAAATTCTCCCGCTCCAGCGCCTGCTCAATGCCGGACTGGGCATACAGAATTCTCAGTCTTGCCCGTTCAAAGCAATGGCACCGTTTCCCGTCTGCAAAGCCTGTATCCCTACAGTCCGGACAGGTGTAACGCATCTCCATGTAATCCTCGGGAAAACCGCTGTTTTTCAGCAGTTCCTTCCTTCTGAGCCGCATTTCCTCCAGCTGCGCCTTCATCTCTTTTATCTTTTCCGGACTGCCGGAAAGACTCTGCCGGGCGCAGGCTGCCGCCTGGGCGCTGATTTCCTGCTCCAGCTGCTTTAACTGGGGAACCTGCTGATAAACACGGGCAATCCGCGCTTCCCTCTCATGCCGGTTCTTCAGCTGACGCTTCTCATAGTCTCTCATTACTGCATTGTACTGCGAATTGCTCAGGGCCATCCCTTATGCTTCCCCCTTTCTCCTGTTATGATTCTCCGATCCATCCGCGGACCTGCTCTAAAACCATAGAATCATAGTCCGTATCTCTTTGTTCAAAATTGTGGAACTGGTTGGTCTGAGGCCGGGCAGTCTCACCGCGTCCGCCGGCTCCTCCCCTGCGCTTCTGGCTCTTGCGCTTCTCATCCAGCTCCGATACATCCCGCAGATTCTTCACTCCGGCCTTGTTCCACTCGGAAAGAATCTTGTCTGCGTAGCGGAAGCTGGGATTGTGGGTAGCCTCCATCGTTCTGTTGCACGCCTCAAGCACCAGCTCTCTGGTAAAGCCGTAAGTTCCAAACCACCGCTCAATCATCTCTTTCTCCGCATCCCCCGGCTTCCGGTCCGTCAGACCGAAGGCCCGCATCACAGAAAAAGAATCCTTTGTAAAGCCGCTGGCATAGTCCTTGGCCTGCTCTACCGTGCGAAGCTCCTTTTTATGCCAGTTTAAAGCCACAGTTTCAATATAGCGGATGCTGGTATGTCCGCCCTGAACACAGTATTCCACCAGATACTCCAGAAGCTCTGCCGACATATGAAGGCCGTCATACAGATAGGCAAACACCTCCAGCTCCCGCTGTGTAAATATCTTATTCAGGTACCTTTGGGCAATATACAGAAGCTGGGAAAATTCGCCGTCTCCCTGAAGCCGGTTCACCTGATCCTGGCTGTACACCGGCCGTCCGGAAGCTGCAGCTGTCTCTGCTCCTGCCTGGCCGGAAGCTCCGTTTCCTGCCGGTGCAGCTCCCGACTGGTCTGAGACTGCTCTTCCGCCCGCCTGACCGGAAACTCCGGACTGAGACGGACTTCTCCTGGAATCGCTGTCTCTCCAGATCGCTCCCTGATTCTCCACAACAGAGCGCTCCGGACTGCTTAACGTCAGCGCCCCCATCTTCTCCCAGTAGGACAGGGCCCGCCGCACATCAGCCTCCGTATGATTCAGGGCATCAGCAATCTGACCCACATCAGGCTTCTCCTGACTGTGTCTCAGCAGGTACAGATATACCTTCACATATTCTCCATTGGCATCAGCCATATAACGGTCAATAAACTCATTTGCCACCAGGGTGGCCTCCACTCCAAATCTGCAAATCGCGTCCATAACTCTTCATCCTCTCCTGTCTGTATCTTAACACATCCGGCTCTAAAAAGAAATAGGCGGGCTTATCCACAGAATTCTTTGTGGATAATGTGGATAATGTGGATATCCAGTCAACATAACTCGAACTGCGTCTGTCGAATCCGGTCGAAAACCGCTAAAATACTAGGTTTTTTAAATTTTTAGACATTTTCTTATGTAAATCAAAAAATCCACATAGTTCCTTTACATAAAAAGTGGAAAACTATGTGGATAATGTGGATAACTTACAATCCCAACAGTCTTTCCCCAACTTTTACAATGTCTCCGGCACCCATAGTTATCAACAAATCGCCTGTTGAACAATTTTCTAAAAGAAATGTCTCAATTTCATCAAAAGTAGGGAAATAATGGACGTTTCCGCCTGCAGCCTGGATTCTTGAAGCAATATCTCTGGAGCTGACGCCCAGAGTATCTGTCTCACGGGCTGCAAAAATATCAGCCAGAACAACCTCATCTGCTGCTGAGAGAGCCTGGGCAAACTCATCCAGAAAAGCCTTCGTCCTGCTGTAGGTATGAGGCTGGAATACACACCACAGCTTCTTATGGGGATAATTGGCTGCCGCCGCCAGAGTTGCCGCTATTTCCTGGGGATGATGGGCATAGTCGTCAATAATGGTCACTCCATGCATCACACCTTTTTTTTCAAATCTCCGTTCAGTTCCTGTAAAATTCCGAAGTCCCTCTGCAATTTTATCAGCGGGAATGCCGAGAGCTCTGGCCGCAGCAACTGCCCCCAGAGCATTGTATACATTATGCTCTCCCGGAACACTTAAAGCAATCCGCTGTCCCGGTACGCCATTTTCCACCAGCGTAAAGGACGGTCTTCCAAAGCTGTCATAAGAAAGCTCTGCCGCGCGAAAATCGCTGCCCTCTCCATGTCCGAAGGTTACAATCCGGCAGGGAAGGCCTTCGCAGATCTCCCGGTAATTTTCAATATCGCTGTTTATAATCAGAAGTCCTTCTGCCGGAAGCTTCTCGGCAAACAGCCGGAAGGAATGGCGAATATCCGCAAGATCCTTGAAAAAGTCCAGGTGATCCGCTTCAATATTCAGAATCACTCCCATTGTCGGATAAAATGACAGAAAACTGTTGGTGTACTCACAGGCCTCTGTTACAAACAGATCCGAGCTTCCTACCCGGATATTTCCGCCGATAGAATGAAGAATTCCGCCTACAGAAATCGTTGGATCCGTCTCCCCGGCCAGAAGAATCTCTGTCAGCATCGAGGTAGTGGTTGTCTTTCCGTGGGTTCCCGCAACAGCCACGGCCTGTCTGTAGTTTTTCATCATCTGGCCCAGAAGCTCTGCCCGGCTCAGCATGGGAAGCCCCTTCTGTACAGCTGCCGCATACTCCGGATTGTCCGGATGAACTGCCGCCGTATAAACCACCAGCTTTACATTATCTGAAATATTCTCCGCTCTCTGCCCGTAGAAAATCTGTGCTCCCGCAGCCTCCAGATGATCCGTCAGTTCTGTTTCATGGGCGTCGGAGCCGGTAACGGTAAATCCCTCCCGGAGAAGAATCTCTGCCAGACCGCTCATGCTGATTCCGCCGATTCCGATAAAATGTACTGCCAGAGGCTGATTAAAATCTATCTGATACATATAAATTCCTTCCTTTATTGGTTTTATCATGGTTCTTTCTTTTCTTATGTTTTCTCTACCTTTTTACTTCTTTTTAACGGGAAAGTCAATGTTTTCCTCTTATTTTTGTTGTTTTCCGCCGGATTTGTATTATAATCAATGGTAACTCAATACAACCAGATAGCGAGGTGCAACATGAAACGAAATCAACTGCTCCGTTCCCTGCCAAGAGGACTGGCAGGCTTTTTTATCAGCCTGTTCGGAATCATCGGCTGGCTGCTTCAGAGCTTTCTCCAGCTTCTAACCGGCTGCCTGATTCTCGGCGCGCTGATTGCTCTGTTAATCTATGCAAAGGTGAAGCCGGATCTGGATTACTGCCGGGAGGTCGCCTATGACAAACTGGCGCAAATGCAGAGGCAGGACTTCCAGCTGCTTTCCGATACAGAGGTCTATGATAAAAACAATCAGCTCATTGGCCTGATTAATGCCGGCCATTATGAGTATGTCCCCATTAAGGATATCAGCATGAACCTGCAGAACGCCTACATTGCCCAGGAGGACCGGCGTTTTAAAAGCCACACAGGCGTAGACTGGATCGCTACGTTCAGGGCCGGACTTGCCCTGGTAAAAAACCGGGGAGAAATCACCCAGGGCGGATCCACCATTACCCAGCAGGTTATCAAAAATACATACCTGACTCAGGAACAGAGCTTTACCAGAAAAATCGTAGAAATTCTTCTTGCTCCGGAGGTGGAAAAAAAATACTCCAAGGCAGATATTATGGAGTTCTACTGCAACACCAACTTTTACGGCAACCACTGCTATGGAGTCCAGGCAGCCAGCCGTTATTATTTTGGAAAGGATGCCGCGGATCTGGAAACGTGGGAAGCCGCTGTGCTGGTCGGTCTGAGCAACAGCCCTTCCGCCTACGATCCCATCCGCAATCCCAATGATTCTCTGGAAAAACGAAACGATGTACTCCAGAGTATGCATGAAATCCACTACCTGACTGACGAAGAATACCAGAACGCTGTTTCCCAGCCTCTGAGCATTGTTCAGGAGGAGGCCGAGGGTACCGATGAGAATTATCAGAGCAGCTACGCCATTCACTGCGCCGCTCTGGCTCTGATGAAAATGGAGGATTTCCCCTTCCAGTACATCTTCCGGGACAAAGAGGATTATGACTCTTATATAGAAAATTACCAGACGGTCTATAAGGCGAAAAATGAAGAAATCCGTGCAGGCGGCTATCGCATTTATACGTCCCTGGACAGTCAGCTTCAGGACGTTCTCCAGACTCAGGTGGATTCTGTTCTGGAATCCTACACAGAGCTTCAGGAAAACGGCAAATATGCCCTCCAGGGCGCAGCGGTTATTGTGGATAACAAAACCAATTATGTTGCCGCCATTGTAGGCGGAAGAGGGACAGAGGATCCCTTTAACCGGGCCTATTTAAGCGCCCGCCAGCCAGGCAGTACCATTAAGCCTCTGATCAGCTACGGCCCGGCTTTTGACACCGGAGAATATTATCCGGCCCGCATGGTAGACGATCACAAATGGGAAGGCGGCCCCTCCAACAGCGGCGGCAATTACTACGGCAATATTACGGTCCGGGAAGCCTTAAACCGCAGTTTAAATACTGTTGCATGGCAGATTCTTACGGATATCGGCGTCAACTTCGGCCTGGATTATCTGGGACAGATGGAATTCCAGAAGCTGACCTGGGTGGACAACAACGTTCCTTCTCTGAGTATCGGCGGCTTTACCAACGGCGTTCGCGTTGTTGATATGGCAAAGGGCTACAGCACTCTGGCCAACCGCGGCGTATACGATGAGCGGACCTGCATTGTCCGCATAGAGCATCAGCAGCAGGGAGAGCTGACAAAGCATTACAAGCCTTTTGCAAAACAGGTTTACCAGGAAGATTCCGCATTTATGCTTACGGATATTTTAAAAGGAACGCTTACTGAAAGCTACGGCACCGGACGCGGACTGGCTCTGGAAAACGGAATGCCGGCCGCCGGAAAAACAGGAACCACAAACAGCAGCAAGGATACCTGGTTCTGCGGCTATACCCGCTACTACACCACTGCAGTATGGGTCGGCTATGATATTCCCCGGGCCATGCCCGGAATCTACGGCAGCACCTATGCCGGAAAAATCTGGAAACGGGTTATGGACGAGATTCATACAGGACTGGAGCCTCTTGACTGGGAGCAGCCGGCATCTGTAGAAATGCAGGAGGATTCCAGCAGCGGTATTACTGATTATGTCAGCACAACCGCCCAGCTTCGTGCTCAGCAGAGCATTCACGACAAGGAACAGCGCAGACTGGCCCAGGAGCTGGAGACCTCGGTTTCCCTGTTTGAAAAGAAAATCATTGAAACCGTGGAGGATACCTACTGGGTAAACGAACAGTATCAGTCTATTATTACCCAGCTGAATCAGATGGATGAAGGAGACGCCCGGGGCACTCTGTTAGATCGGACAACCTCTAAATATGCAGAATTTACTCCCATTATCGATCAGATGCAGGACACCATCGCCCTTTATGAACAGCAGAAGGCCAGAGAGGCCGCTGAAGCCCAGAAAAAGGCCGAAGAGGATGCAGTAAAGGCAAGAGAAGATCTGGAAGCCCAGACACGCAAAAACACCTTCCTGACTGCACTTATGGATGTGGAAAAGCTGGAATACCAGGCTCCAAATGCCCAGCAGCTGGTGCAGACAGCCATTGACCGCCTGCCTCTGGTTGAAGATTATGAGGAGGCCGCCTCCTACAGTCAGCGCCTGGAAGCCGCAATTGCCCGTATTTCCACACTTCCCACTGCTGCCGAATGGAAAATGATGGAGGAGAAAAAAGCCGAAGAGGAAGCCAGAAAACAGGCCCAGGAGCAACAGCAGATTCAGGACAGACAGGCCCAGCTTCAAGGCTATCTTGCCCAGGAACGAATGAAATGGAGTATTTCTTCTCCTGTTGTTACAGGTCCGGGAGTTCCCTCCGGAGCCTTATCATCAGGAACCGGCAATGAAAAACAAAACCCGGCCGCTCAGGCAGAAGGAGGAACAGCAGAATGAGTGAACACACAGATGATACAAATACAAACCTCCATCTTCCGGAAGAAGAACAGGCCTGTGAAACAGCCCCTGCCGATGATACCTCTGCCATTCAGGAGGCTCTGGCTCAGGAAATTCAGAATGTAACAACTGATATTCCAAAGCTGGATCTGAGCGGAATCTCCGGTGAGGAACCGGAGGCTGCTCTTCCGGAGGAGGACTCCGGCGGCAGTTCTCTGCCGGATCAGGAATCTGTAAGCACCTGGTTTCTGACTTTTATGTGCATGAACATTCCCATTGCAGGCTGGTTCTATCTGTTCCGCCTTGCATTTAATCAAAAAAACACCCAGAGGCAGAATTTCGCCCGGGCTTATCTGTTTTACAAACTGATTTTCCTGGCCATATCTGCTGTTATTCTGGGCATACTCATTTATGTCGGACTGGATCTGCTGGATCAGCTTCTGGCCTATATGGAGATGCTTTAAAACATACAAAAACCCCTTTCAGCAGAAACGTCAGAATCCCGGATTCCCGTTTCTCTGCTGAAGGGGGTTTTCTTTCTTCAAAGTTCCTCTAACAGACTCTTATTTAT